>CAZAEM010000003.1:0-165453 GCA_964484225.1 uncultured Eubacterium sp. | reverse complement strand
CAAGCAATATGAAAAGTTATTTATGAACAGTTCCTAAGTACTTCTCTGCTCTGTCCTTTTGTCCCACCTATTGCCTGGCTCCTCTCTGCGCACCATCGTGCTGCGTTTCCCTCGATGTGAGATTTATTATGATGCTGGATATCAAAAAATTCAATTGGATCTTTGCGCACATAAAATCAGGAGACGGGCATTGCCCGTCTCCCAGTCGTGTATGGAATATCAAAGTAATCTAATTGGCTTATTCACTGCCTGCAGCGGAGTCATTCTTTGGAATCAGTTCGATCTTCGTGATCTGACATGTTCCGTCAAAAGATCCACCGTCGCCACCCGTTCCGATTATGATTCGGGGTTCGGTTGCCTTACTTGCATTTACAAAGGTAATTTCTACTACCTTATCTTCAACATTACCTTTTGCAAGCTCTTTCCCATCCTGGTCAACAGTACCCTGATCTGAACTTCCTACATATCCGCCAACAGTCATATAGGGGGTTATTTTACTTTCATCATCAGCCACATTGTTAGTATAACTGTATGTCACTTTAATTCCCTCGAAATCTGACCACTGACTCTCTCCCAGCAAATCTTTTAACGGCACATCTACCAACGGCTTATAATTGCCGGTGATGGTGGAATCAAATGTAAACACATACGGATCCGGTTCAACCGAAGTTTTTGCATCTTCTTCACCTATTTTCACAGACGTTACCTGGAAAGTACCATTAAAACCGTCTTCTCCATTCCAGAACTCAATCTCTAGTGCCTCTGTATTGCCATCAGCAATAATTTTATTTACCTTCTCCGCAGTGAGAGACATTTTGAAATTACCCCGTCCGCCATCAGCGTTTTGGTGAAGATTATAGGAAACGGCTCCTTCATAATCACCGCATTTTGACACTTTAGCGAAATGATTATGACTACTTGTCAGGTCTTCTCCATCTTTATCTGTAAACGTATAGGCAACTATTATATCAGCTTCTGTATCCGCGGCCAGTTTTGTCTTATTAACAGTTACCGTAACAAGTTTTTTGTTCGCAGCCAATCCCTGATTTTCACTGCTATCCATGGATGCCCCTTCCGGAAGCGCTGTTCCCTCAATCACGAGAGGCGTCGCTGCCGGTGCCTGTGACTCTGCCGCCTCTGATGGTGCCGGTGATTCTGCTCCTGTTGATGGTGCCGGTGATTCCGCTCCTGTGGACGGTGCAGGCGATTCTGCTCCCGTTGACGGGGCGGGTGATTCTGCTCCTGCCGACGGGGCGGGCGGTACTGTTCCTCCGTCCCCAACGACAACGGTCAGCTCACCTTTTGCTGTCACCCCGGTATCCGTGGTAACGGTCACCGTCACTTTGGCTGTACCATCTTTTACTGCCTTGATCGTTGCCTTCACGCCGCTTCCACTGACGGTTGCCACCTCTGCATTAGAAGAAGCCCATACATAGGATCCTGACACGGCACAGCCGCTTACGGTGACAACGGCCGATACTTCAGTAGTCTCTCCTGCTTTTAATGTAATGGCTGCACCACTGACTGCTGAGCCGCTGATGGCTACTGTGGCGGAACCGGATGCCGGGTTGGCTGAGGGCTCTGCGCTGACTGCCGGGGCACTGGCTTCCGCTGACGGAGCTATGCTGGCTGCCGGGGCACTGGCCTCTGCTGACGGCTCTACACTGGCTGCCGGAGCACTGGCCTCCGCTGAGGGCTCCGCGCTGACTGCCGGGGCGCTGGCTTCTGCCGAAGGCTCTGCACTTGCCGCCGGGGCACTGGCCTCTGCTGACGGCTCTACACTGGCTGCCGGAGCACTGACCTCTGCTGACGGCTCTGTGCTGGCTGCAGGCTCACTTGCCTCTGCTGACGGCTCTACACTGGCTGCCGGGGCACTTGCCTCCGCTGACGGTGCTGCACTTGACGCGGGCTGACTGGCTGCCGGGGCGTTCGACTGCGTGCCACCCTGTCCGCCGCCTGCCGGAGCTGTGGTTGTGGGCGCTTTCGTTGCCGGTGCGTTCGTCTTCGTGGTTGTACTGCTGCCGGAACTCTTCTTCTTGGAAGTCACCTTGCAGGTCAGTTTCACCTTCTTTACCTTCTTGCTCCCCTTCACCGTGTACTTCACCGTAGCGGTGATCTTTGCTGATCCCTTTTTCTTGGCGGTCAGCTTTACGGAAGTCTTTTTCTTCTTGCTGATCTTGACTACCTTTTTGTTGCTGGTCTTCCAGGTAGTCTTCTTGATCTTCTTTACTTTCTTGCCCTTCTTCACTTTCAATGTAAAAGTCTTTTTCCCATTGTAGTAAAGCGTCTTCTTCTTAGCGCTCAACTTGGGTTTCTTTTTCGCTGCTGCGTCCGCTGTGGGTGCCACAGCAACGGCGGACATCGCCAGAGCAAGGGACAGGACAGTCGCCATAGCTCTCTTCAATGCCCGGGATGATTTCTTCTCAATCCTCATCATGAATCTCTTCCTCCTTTTTTTCCTGCGCCATAATGCGCATCTTTGATATTGTCAATACGCTGACTTCTGCAATGCTGATCTTTTGACCCTTAGCATCACTTCCGTGATGCTTGCGTATTGCTACATTGCTTCGCAATACACCAAACATTCGTAATCCGCGAATTTACTACGTAAATTGCTCCTTACTCATGTTTGGCGGGTCAATAAGATCAATCATTGCTTTCGTGCAAGCACGAGCAATGCTGATCTTTTGACCCTTAGCATCACGTTGATTATTCTAGCACAATAATAAAATGCGAATGCCCCGAAACCCACGTAAAATCGTTGTTCTTTAGTAGCGACAAACACCAGTTCGGAGTCGGAACAAAAAAAATAAAAATCCGCCAAAGGCCCGTTCTTTTGCGAAAAAACGCAGTTTTTGCGAAAAATTTTGTAAAAAAATAGTTGCATTCTCTTTATTATTGTGCTAGAACAATGAAGATTTTTGGAGAATATGCCGAATTTCGGGGGTTTGAGGGGCATTACAGAAAAATTTTGCTACTACTCTGCTACTGTTTTCCTGTTTTTTCTTCAGATCATTTTGAAAGGCACAACAAAAAAAGTACCATTTTCCGCCCTTGCGGCGGGGTTCCCTCCATTTTATTTTTGCTACTATTTTGCTACTAAAATTTTTCTTTTCATTTCACACTCTCACCTGTATAATAATATACAGGACGTTACAATTCACAGCCGGTCTTAACAGATCGGACGGAGGTTGATCAGTATGAAGGTATTTTTAGTGGAGGACGAATTTGTCGTCCGTGAGGGGATCAAAAATAATGTGGCCTGGGAGGATAACGGTTTTTCATTCTGCGGCGAAGCCAGTGACGGGGAGCTGGCCTTTCCTATGATAAAAAAGGAAAAACCGGATATCGTCATCACCGATATCCGTATGCCCTTCATGGATGGACTGGAATTGAGCCGTCTGATAAAAAAGGAGCTACCTCAGATAAAAATCATCATCCTCAGCGGGCATGAGGAATTTGAGTACGCCAAATCCGCCATCCAGATCGGTGTGGAGGAGTACCTGCTGAAACCCATCAACGGGGAGGAACTGCTGCAGGTGGTCCGCCGGGTGGCCCACAAGATCCGGGAAGAGCAGGAGAGTGCGGAAAATCTGAAGAAATATCAGAAGGACAGTCTGGAGAACCGGGAAAACGCCAAGCGCAATCTCTTCGCCGACCTGATCAGCAGCGAGCCCGCCCTGACGGAGGTGATCGACCGCAGCCGGGAGCTGGGTCTGGAGCTGACCGCCGAGTGTTACAATATCCTTCTTCTCAAGGTGCAGCGGAAAGAACAGGGGGCCGTCTACTCCAGGCGCATCCTGGAAATATTTGACACCATGGACGCCTTCTTAAAAAAACATGAAAAAAGTATACTCTGCTTTGACCGCGCCCCGGAGGGAAAGACTTTCCTGTTCCTCGGCGAGAACGAGGAGGAGATCAATAAAAATCTGCAGATCTTTACGGATTTTTTCACACAGACCGTCTCCCGCTACACTGGGATATCCTACTTTGGAAGTATCGGGCGGGCCGTATTCCGGCTGCGCGAACTGGCACTGTCCTACGAAGCCGCCAGCCACGCTTTCGCTTACCGCTTCCTTGTGGACAGGAATCAGATCATCCGCATCGAAGACATAAAAAAACCGCCAAAAAACATGGAGAAAAAAGGAGACTGCCTGATCGGCAGCGTGGACACGGGAAATCTGGACAAGCGCAAGATCGACAGCTTCCTGCGGGGCGGAGATATTGAAGAGATCCGCTATTTCGTGGAGGAGTACATAAGGAACACCGGAGAGGCGGGCAGCGGTTCTCTGATCTTCCGCCAGTATATCGTGATGGATATGTATTTTGCCGCCATCCATTTTCTGAAACACATTGACAAAAACGAGACATTGGCCATCGAAGAACCCTTTCAGTCACCGGAACAGATGCAGAATATCATTTCCACGGTACCCAGCACTGTGGAATATGTGGTGGAATTATTCCAGAAAGTGATGACCCTGCGGGACCGCCAGACGGTAGAACACAACAGCGATGTCGTTGAAACCGCCAGACAGTATATATTGGAGAACTACGAAAATGAAGATCTGACCTTGAACAGCGTGGCCTCCCATGTAAATGTCAGCCCCAGCCACCTCAGCGCCCTGTTCAGCCAGAAAACCGGACAGACTTTTGTAAAATATCTGACAAACGTGCGCATGGACAAGGCCAGAGAACTGCTCAAATGCACAAACATGCGGAGCAACGAGATCAGCGAGGAGGTGGGATACAAGGACTCACATTATTTTTCTTATCTATTTAAAAAGAAACAGGGCTGTACTCCGACGCAGTACAGAGAAGGGAGCGGGCATCCACAATGAAACCACTTCGCAATTCATTCCGGCAGATCATAAAGCCGACATTCAACCGTTTTCGGGATCTGAGCATGACTAAAAAGATCAGCATGGCCTTTCTTCTCGTCATCATTCCCATGGTCATCCTGGTGGGAGTGTGGTTTGTCAAAGTCATGCAGAACAATGAGCATTACGGAAAAGCCCTCCGGAACACCTCCCTCATCAGCGAGTTCAGTCTGGATTTCAAAAAAGACTATGACTACAAGATCTACCTCATCGTGGCGGGCAGCAAATCCTACGCCAGCCAGGATCCCATCACAGATATACAGGAGGCCAAACGGATCATCACCGAGGCGGAGAACATGACAGAGAATGCGGACAGCCGCCGCGCCATCCAGGTGACGAAAAAATATCTGGATAAACTGCAGCAATACACCGAAAAGATCCACATCAACATACTGGAGGGCGGACATTACGAGGAGAACAGGGAGATCTGGGAAACCGGGATCCAGTCCATCACCTCCTGTATCCAGGAGAATGTACTGGAGATCCTCTACTATGAAAACCGGCAGGGCGCACAGATCTACAACAGTATGCAGGCCGTGACAGAGCAGCTGCTCTTCGTCAGTATCCTGGTCTTTATCGGTCTGTTTATCTTCGCCATTCTGATGATAACCATCATCCCAAGAACCATCACAAAACCGGTCCGGAACCTGATCCATGTGACAGAGCAGGCCGCCGGCGGCGATCTCACAGTGCGGGCCGATATACGCCACGGAGTGGAACTGAAGGCACTGGGAAATTCTCTGAATACGATGATAGAAAAAATCAGTTCCCTCATCGAGCGGGTGACAGAGGAGCAGACCCGGCTGAGGGAGGCGGAGCTGGAAATCCTGCAGATGCAGATCAATCCCCACTTCCTGTACAACACATTAGATACCATCATATGGCTGGCCGAGGCGGAAAAGAAGGAGTCCGTGATGCGGATGGTGGAAAACCTGTCTGAATTTTTCCGCTCCTCCCTGAAAGGCGGGAGGGATATCGTACCCATCGAATCCGAGACACGGCATATTTCCAGCTACCTGGAGATCCAGCAGGTGCGTTATCAGGATATCCTGGATTACGAGATCCGCATACCGCAGGATATCGGATCCTACCTGATCCCCAAGATCACGCTGCAGCCCCTGGTGGAAAATGCCCTCTACCACGGCATAAAATACAAGAGAGGACGGGGAAAGATCCTGGTCTCAGGCCGGCGCAGAGAGGATTCCATCCTCCTCACCGTGGAGGACGACGGCATCGGCATGACAGAGGAAAGACTGCAGCAGGTACAGGAGGGGCTCGTCCACGGGCAGAAAGATTCATCGGATTTCAACGCCCTCTACAATGTAAATCAGCGCATCCGGTTGAAATTTGGCAATTCCTACGGATTGCGGCTTTACAGCAGACACACACAGGGCACCCGCGTCGAGGTATGTCTTCCACTACAGAAAAATATTAACTAAAACCCCAAAAAAATCAACCAAATACAGCTTTATATGTAAAATAATGAAAAATAACCCAAAGAATCTTTATTGTATTTCGGGTTATTTTTCTATATTATGCTAACTATAGAGAACGAACTCTACAAAAACCAAAGGAGGGTTTCAAAATGAAAAGAAAGACTTTAAAGAAACTTGTAGCAGGATTTCTCACTGCGATGTTGGCATTTTCACTGACGGCCTGCGGAGGCGACTCCAACACAGCCGGTGACAGCGGCAGTGACAGCGATGCCGGCACTTCACAGGAGTCATCCGGTGACAACGGACCTATCACCGTGGGTTTCTCACAGGTAGGTGCAGAGTCCGACTGGCGTACCGCCAACACGGAATCCATGAAATCCACATTCTCCTCGGAGAACGGGTACAACCTGATTTTTGACGACGCACAGCAGAAACAGGAGAATCAGTTGTCTGCCATCCGCAACTTCATCAACCAGGAAGTGGACTACATCGTACTGGCACCGGTAACCGAGACCGGATGGGACACCGTACTTCAGGAGGCAAAGGATGCCGGAATACCGGTGATTATCGTTGACCGTATGGTAGATGTAAAGAGCGATGACCTCTACACTGCATGGGTTGGCTCCAACTTCGAGCTGGAAGGCCAGAAGGCAACTGCTTACCTGAAAGCGTATCTGGAAGCAAAAGGCAAATCAGACGCACCGAAGATTGTAGATATCCAGGGTACCATCGGCGCTTCCGCACAGATCGGACGTACCAAGGGACTGGAGGACGCCGTAAAAGAGAACAGCTGGAACCTGTTAGACAAGACGACAGGCGAGTTCACTCAGGCAAAGGGCCAGGAAGTTATGGAGTCCTTCCTGAAGAAGTATAAGAAAGATATCGATCTGGTTTACTGCGAGAACGACAACGAGGCATTCGGCGCCATCGACGCCATCAAGGCTGCCGGCTACTCTGTAGGCGCAGACGGCGACATGATGATCTTCTCCTTCGACAGCACCAACGCAGGTCTGAAAGACGTACTGGACGGAAAGATCACACTGAATACAGAGTGTAACCCGCTCCACGGCCCAAGGGTTCAGAAGATCATTGAGCAGATAGAGAAAGGCGAGACACCGGATAAAATGGCGTATGTAGATGAGGAAATGTTTGCTCACGATGACACTGTTAAATCTGTAACGGTTGACGGAACAGAGTATCCGGTAACTGTAGTGACAGATGAAGTGATCAGCCAGCGCAAATATTGATAATCACTAAGAAGTTCAAAGGAATTTTTTGAACATATATTCAAACTTGCCATGGGGTGCAGATTGCACCCCAATTTTAAGAAAGGGGGAAAATATGAGCGAGAATATTGTGTTATCGATGAAAGACATCAGCAAAACTTTTCCCGGTGTAAAGGCATTATCCCATGTTGACTTTACTCTCCGAGAGGGCGAGATCCACGCTCTGATGGGAGAGAACGGCGCAGGAAAATCCACGTTGATCAAGGTTCTCACCGGCGTGCACGATTTTGAGGCAGGTGAGATCCGGATGTCCGAGAAAGAAAGCCCGATCATCAATCACTCGCCTCAGGAAGCCCAGGAAAACGGGATCAGCACAGTGTATCAGGAAGTCAATCTCTGTCCCAACCTCACCGTGGCAGAGAACCTGTATATCGGCAGGGAGCCGAGAAAACTCGGCATGATCGACTGGAAGACCATGAACCGCAAGGCAGGTGAAGTATTGAAAAGCCTGGACATCAACGTGCCGCCGACCCAGAGCCTGGACGAGTGCTCTCTGGCCATCCAGCAGATGATCGCCATCGCCAGGGCGGTGGATATGCAATGCCGCGTTCTGATCCTGGATGAGCCCACCTCCTCGCTGGATGACGAAGAAGTGGAGAAATTATTTACCCTGATGCGGAAACTGAAGGGGGAGGGCGTGGGTATTATCTTTGTCACCCACTTCCTGGAACAGGTATATGCGGTTTGTGACCGGATCACTGTACTGCGGAATGGTGCTCTGGTGGGAGAGTACAAGATCGAAAATCTCCCGAGGGTTCAACTGGTATCCAAAATGATGGGAAAAGATTTCGACGATCTGGCTGACATCAAGAGTGAGCATCAGCATGAAGACAAGGCCGCAGAGCCGCTGCTGGAGGCACAGGGGATCAGCCACCGCGGAACCATCAAACCCTTCGACCTGACCGTCAATAAAGGTGAAGTCATCGGTCTCACCGGATTGCTTGGCTCCGGACGTTCTGAGATGGTGCGCGCCATCTACGGAGCAGACAAAGCAGATACCGGGACTTTAAAAATAGATGGAAAAGAGACAAAGATCAACACACCTCTGGATGCCATGAAGGCCGGGATGGCTTATCTCCCGGAGGACAGGAAGAAAGAAGGCATCATCGCCGACCTCTCTGTCCGTGAGAACATCATCATCGCCCTCCAGGCCAAGCGGGGTATGTTCAAACTTTTGAGCCGCAAACAGATGGAGGAATTCGCGGATAAATATATCGACATCCTGCAGATCAAGACGGCCAGCCGGGAGACGCCGATCAAGAGTCTGTCCGGCGGCAACCAGCAGAAGGTGATCATGGCCAGATGGCTTTTGACCAACCCGGATTATCTGATCCTGGATGAGCCCACCCGCGGTATCGATGTGGGGACCAAGACAGAGATCCAGAAACTGGTCCTTCAGCTGGCCGACGAGGGAAAGGCCGTGACCTTTATCTCCTCGGAAATCGAGGAGATGCTCCGCACCTGCAGCCGTATGGCCGTGCTGCGCGACGGAAAAAAGGTGGGGGAGATCGGCAGCGATGATCTGTCACAGGAATCCATAATGAAAGCAATTGCAGGAGGTGACAAAAACGATGAGTGAAACAAAAAAGAACGGTTTTAATATTCAGAAGATCACAAGCCACCATCTATTCATGCCGATCGTCTGTCTCCTGGTAGTTTTGCTGGTCAACGTGATACGGACACCGGATTTCTTCAACATATCCATACGCAACGGCGTTTTGTACGGCTACCTGATCGACGTCATCAACCGCGGCTCTGAGCTGGTAATCCTGGCTGTGGGAATGACACTGGTGACGGCGGCGTCCGGCGGGCAGGATATCAGCGTAGGCGCCGTGATGGCTGTGGCCGCAGCGGTATGCTGCCAGATCCTCTCCGGCGGAGAGGTCAGCACCTCCACCCTGGCAGCGCCGATCATACTGGCCGCCCTGGCAGGGATCCTGGTAGCCGGCGTCTGCGGAGCCTTCAACGGCTTCCTGGTGGCAAGACTGAATATTCAACCCATGGTAGCCACCCTGATCCTGTACACAGCCGGCCGCGGCATCGCACAGCTGGTGACACAGGGCCAGATCACTTACATCCGCGTTGACTCCTACAAGGTAATGGGCGGGTATGTGGGCATCATCCCCACCCCGATCCTCTTCGCCATCGGCACCGTGATCGTGGCTTACCTGGTACTGGAAAAGACGGCCCTGGGCATGTACATCGAGAGTGTGGGCGTCAACAGCAGCGCATCCCGTCTTGTGGGATTAAATTCAACGAAAATTAAATTTTTGGCCTATGTCATCTGCGGACTTCTGGCCGGTCTGGCTGGTATCGTTGCCAGCAGCCGTATCTACTCCGCCGACGCCAACAACATCGGACTGAATCTGGAGATGGACGCCATCCTGGCTGTAGCCCTGGGCGGCAACATCCTGAGCGGCGGCAAGTTCAGCCTCATGGGTTCCGTCATCGGATCCTACACTATTCAGGCATTGACCACCACGCTGTACGCCATGAGTGTATCGGCGGATCAGCTTCCGGTATACAAAGCCATCGTGGTTATCATTATCGTAGTTCTGCAAAGTCCGGTTTACAAGAAATTTATACAGAACAAGAAAGCAAAACGGCGCCTGGCCGCAGCGGGAGGTGATCAGTGATGGCAGGATTTAAACCAAAATTTTTAGAAAATAAAAAATTCAACAGCAACACATTTCTCTTTATCATCACCATTGTACTGTTTGCTGCTATGTACATCGCAGGTATGATCATTTTCGCAGACAAGGGATTTGCCAAACCGCAGATGTTCCTGAATCTGTTTATCTCCAACGCCGGTCTGATCGTCATTGGTTGCGGTATGACGCTTGTCATGATCACCGGAGGGATCGATATCTCGGTGGGTTCTGTCACAGCCCTGGTGTGTATGGTCAGTGCTTTCGCCATGGAAAACAAGGGGTTGAGCCCTTTCGTCGCCCTGGCTCTCTCTCTGGGCATAGGCCTGTTGTTCGGTCTGCTGCAGGGATTTCTGATCGCCTATCTGGATATACAGCCCTTCATCGTCACACTGGCGGGACTGTTCCTGGGGCGCGGGCTGACGGCTATGGTCAGTACTGACATGATCTCGATCAAAAACGAGCTGTTCCAGAAATGGGCCACCTACCAGATCAAGCTTCCCATTGGGACGACGAACCGGAGAGGTGTATTCCAGCCGGCGTACATCTATCCGTCCGTGGTAGTCGCCCTGGTGGTGGTAGTGCTGATCGCCATTATGTTAAAATACACCAAATTCGGACGAAAACTCTTTGCCATCGGCGGCAATCAGCAGAGCGCCCTGATGATGGGGCTGAATGTGCGGAGGACAAAATTCCAGGCGTACATCCTGGACGGTTTTCTGGCCGGTCTGGGCGGCTTCCTGTTCTGCCTGAACAGCTGTGCCGGTTTCGTAGAGCAGGCAAAGGGACTTGAGATGGATGCCATCTCCGCAGCGGTCATCGGAGGAACGCTTCTCTCCGGCGGTGTGGGAACGGTAGTCGGAACTACCTTCGGCGTACTGATCAAGGGAACGATCACCAGCCTGATCACCACAGAGGGAACTCTCTCCAGCTGGTGGGTGCGCATCGTGCTCTCCGCCCTGCTGTGCTTCTTCATCGTACTGCAGGCAATCTTCGCTTCCATGAAGAAGAAGGGAAAACGCACCGACAAAAAAGTGAACGCCGGAGGCGGAAAAAATCCACCCGGCGAGCAGGCCGCGGCGGCGGGGTAAAAGCGCTCCCGATATTCAGAAAGACAGTGCGCCGCCCGGCGCGCAACAAACAAGGAGCATGGGGCCGATGTCACCGGTCCTCATGCTCCTCTTTTTTTGTCACTGTCCCCGCGCTATTTCAGGAATCCGTAGAGGATCTTCTCCTCGGCCTGCTCCTCCGTCAGGCCCAGAGTCATCAGTTTCATCAGCTGCTCTCCGGCAATCTTTCCGATAGCCGCCTCGTGGATCAGGCTGGCATCCACATCCTTCGCCGTCAGGTTCGGGCTGGCGGACACCACCGCCGAGTCCATGATGATCGAATCGCACTCCGAATGGCCGCTGCATTTCGCGTTTCCGTTGAGAGTGCTGGAGAAATACTGGCGGCTCTGATCCTTCGCCACCGTGCGGCTCACAATATTGCAGCTGCAGTCCTCTCCTTCCAGATCTGCCGTAAACTCCGACACGGCTCTCTGTGAGCCGTCTGTCATAACCTTCTCCTGGATCTCCAGGCTGGATCCGGCCTCCAGAGTGGCTGTGGTCTTGCGCACGGTGTCATCGATACCGGAGATCTGCGTCATCTCCATGACCACCTGGGCTCCGGGCTCCAGATGGATCACTGTGGTGGGGTTCATGGTCCGCTTTGCCTCGGCGTCCCCCTCCCCGTAGTGTTTTTCCACATAGCGCACGCGCGCATTTTTCCCCACATAAAATGTGTGTACACCGTCGTGGCTGCTCCGGGTATCGCCGCAGCTGTGTATACCGCAGCCCGCCACGATCACCACATCGCTGTCTGCCCCGATGTAAAAATCATTGTAGACCATATCCTTTAAGCCGCTCTGGGAGATCACCACCGGAATATGAACGCTCTCGTTCTTCGTCCCCTCCCTGATCCGTATGTCGATCCCCGGCTTATCTTCCTTGGTCACGATATCTATATTTGCCGTGGTATTCCTGCCGCCCGGTTTCCCGTTGGCACGGATGTTATAGGCACCCACAGGGAGCGCATCCAGCTCTGCCACTTCCCGCAGCAGCTTCCTCTCCATCTCATCCATTCTGACGGCCTCCCTCCATCTTTTCTGTCAGCACCTGGCATCCGCCGGATATCTCCGCACCCAGGCTTCCGAGAACCTCTTCCCTGTCCCCGAAACTCTCCACTCTTCCGTCCCGCAGATAAATAATCTTATCCGCCGTGTTCAGGATCCGCTCCTGGTGGGTGATCACCAGCACAAGACCCCCCTGGCTCTTCTGCATCCTGGCAAACACCTGGATCAGATTCTGAAAACTCCACAGGTCTATCCCCGCCTCCGGTTCGTCAAAGATGGAGATCCGGCTCCCTCTCGCCAGCAGCATGGCGATCTCGATCCTCTTCATCTCGCCGCCGGAGAGAGTGTCGTTCAGCTCCCTGTGAATGTAATCCCTGGCGCACAACCCCACTTCCGACAGATAGGCACAGGCCTCCGACAGAGAGATATCCTTCCCCGCCGCCGTCACGATCAGATCCTGCACCGTCAGCCCCTTGAAACGCACCGGCTGCTGAAAGGCAAAACTGATGCCCCGGTTGGCCCGCTCCGTCACCGGACAGTCTGTGATATCCTCTCCGTCCAGCAGGACTTTTCCCTGGGTGGGCCTCAGCAATCCCATGATGATCTTCGCCAAAGTGGACTTACCGCCCCCGTTCGGCCCTGTTATCGCGATCAGGCCGCGGTCCAGCTGCAAGTCCACATCCTGCAATATCTCTTTATCCGCATCGAAACCGATATCTTGTAATTCCAGCATAAAAGGTCTCCTTTATCTATATTTCACTGATCCTCCTATGACATATTACACCCCGTCAGGAAAGATGTCAAATGATACCCGTTTCGCTCTCTGCTTCCTGTTCCTCCAGCCACATCGGTTTCCTCCTGAAACCCACATGATATGCCACTCTCTCCATCGTCAGTTCATGCTCCCCGATCATATAGCGCCCGATGGTGATATCTTTTCCGATGATCACCCCCCTCGGATGATTGTTCAGGCACCAGTTCAGCAGATTCATCTGCTCCTGCCTGGACTGCTCCGAAAGGGGGTTATTTGGATTGACGCTTCCCACGGGGACCAGTTTGACATAGGAGAAATCTGACAGATCAGGTTTTTCCTTCTGGTTCATCTTTTATTCTCCCTGTGGCAAGGTTTAAGCTGGCGTCTGCCGCCGCTGCCAGCGGCGCACCGATCAGTTTGTCCATTTCCAATCCCGCAAATTGTTCTGCAATTGCCATAATATCACCCTTCTTTCTACACTTTTTTTAAGAAAATCCGTTGTGTTTTGCAGCGGACTGCTCCTCCGCCTCCAGCTTTTCCACCCAGAGCATACGGCCTCCTCCCGTGAGCTCCGCATCGCACATAAGCCGGAAATTCAACTCCCGCCGGAGCCGTTCACAGTCCTTTGCCGCAATGTCCTTCCACACTTTTATATTCGATTCTCTCACCCTATTTTTCTTCTTCCTGTTCCGGCTTTTCTTCCAGTTCATATCTGACCTCCTCCGCCATGATCTCCTCTTTGAGTTCCATGATCTCATTCATGATATCAGACTGTGCCTGCCGGAACCGGTCCTTGTCGTAAGTATAGGTATCGTTCTCACAGGTGTCCCGGCCAATCTCATACAGCTTCTCCTGCTCCTCGATCATGTCTGTCACCTTCCGGTAGAGTTTTCTCAGCTTCTTTATCTTCATACGTCTATCCGACAGGGATTGCTGCCACTCTGCCTGAGCCTCCGTACCCAGTTTCCCATCCGGCGTCATCGGTACGACATTTCTCTTTCTCGCCACCTGATTCGTGTTCAGTATATCCGTCAGGCGCATCAGTCCTTCCGAGGCCGCGATGGAATTCACGGACAATTTATAGGTCACTCTGGGAAGGAAATCTCCTTCCCTCTGCTCCGGTGAACATATCCGGCCATTGATACTGTACTCCCCATCCTTTTTCTTAATCACCAGCACTTCCGTGGAGAAATCGATCTCCGCCTTTTCCACATTCATATTGGTGACTGGCACGATGGACAACAGCGGGACCTCCAGCTGCATGTTGTCTATACTGTACCCCTCGCTATCGGGATGGATCTGATTGTAGGCGATATTCATGTTGTTGAGCTGGATGATCTCCTCTGTGCCCTCCTGCCGGGTGCTTCCCAGACTCTTGATGGATTCCACTACATGGTTGCGCAAATGCTGGTTTGATTTGGCCAGCGCATGCAGCGGCGCATAGACGAGATCATCCAGTAAAATGAAATCGCTCACCTGATATCCGCCCTCGTTTTCCCCCGCCCTCTTCTTTTTCCCCCTGGAAACTTTTTTTTCATCGTCTGTCTTATCAAACATTTCCATTCCTCCCGATCCGATTCACTGTTAGATGGTAATTATGGCGATACACCTAACACATATAGCTGTGCTCCTGCCCCATGTCCGCTTTGGTCTCTAATATCATCTCTGTTGTATATTTCTTGCGCCTGGCAATCCAATGCGAAAAAACAATGTCATCTTCACCTAATGCATTTATCAGACAAATCGCCATCTCTACCTGGAACCACACTTCCCATCCTCCATTGACCTTTTGCTGCGAGGCAAGATATTCCACCAGCTCGAAACCAGGGTAGTTGTCACGCATAGTTTCCAAAAACTGTTGCACTCTCATTCTTTTCCCTCCCTTCTATCACTTATTCACCCGTTTTCGGGCTGCTTACAGAATACAATATTCTGTTGACTTCCCTCCGCCGCAAGCGCCGCAAAATCGTTATGTTTCACATGCCGAATATACCTCCCCATGTTTTTTTTCGAAAAAATGATTAAACCCCCTTGACATTCTCAACAAAATATTGTATTCCGTTAATTTATCCCCCCGTCCAGATCCTCCATCCGCTCTCTCTTTGCCTCCACTGTCGCCATGGTGTAGATGCGGGTGGTCTCCAGGCTGGCATGTCCCAGGATATCCGCCAGTTCAAATAGATTGGAATATTTTTTCAGATACATCAGGGCAAAATAATGGTGGAAACTGTGGGGGTGTGCCTTGGCCCGGTCTACCCCCGCCCTTTCCGCCATCTGTCCGATCTTCCTCCAGACGGCCACCCGGCTGATAGGCTGCCCCTTGTTCCCGCAAAAAACAAATCCCTCTGTGATGTGTTTCCTCTCGCAGTATCTTTGCAATATACGGATCAGACAGTCCGGAAGAAATATTTCCCTCACCTTCCCCTTGTTGCTGACGACGATGTGTCCCTCTGCCATATTTTCCACTGTTATGTATCTCAACTCACTGACCCGGATCCCTGTCAGGGCCAGAGTCTTCATAATAGCGTAGTATTTTTCATCCCTGCTCTCTCTGGCACATGTCAGGAGACGCTGGTAATCCCGGTCGCTTATCACATTGGAAACGCTGCTCCGCCTCTGTATCTTTCTGGTCTTTACCTGGCAGTCCTCCCGTCCGCAAAAGCGCAGATACCGGTTCACCGCCACCACGTGCTGATTGACGGTGGTGGGTGAATAATCTGCATATTCCATTTTCTTTTTGTAGTCGATCACAGCAGATTTTTCTATATCGGCATCTCCAATATAGGATAAGAAATCACGGGTGATCCGCATATAGACAGCGATGGTAGACTCGGCCAGTTCCTGATCTCTCAGATAAATTTTGTACTTTCCCAAATTTTTCATAGACGTATTTTCTCCTTTTTTCGCATAGCAAAAGAGCCTGTTTTTTCAACAAGCTCTCTCTGGTTTCCGTATCGTTTTTTCGTTTCGCACTGTCAGTAACATCTTTTGTACTCTTTTCTCATGGCTCTCTTCCTCCTTTGTAATTTATTATGACGCCGGAGCCAAAAGGGCTAAATGCCTTTTGAACCCGACATCTACTATAATTATAAGACGGAACATTCTACCTGTAAAGGATATTTTTGATATATAGTATGCGGTTAGTGGGACTTGAACCCAAAATTCCGATTTTACAAGAAAGGCGAATTTCTGGCAAGAAATCCGGGAGACTCGAAAAATAAGGGTCTCCCGGATTTTGTTATTGTTAATTAGTTTGTAAAAATTTAACTGAATTTAATATAATTCAATAAAATTTTGTCATGAAATTTGTCATGGCTCTTTTACTTTTTTCAACAAGATCCACCGCGGCTTTCCCTTCTTTGTATCCTTTTTCAGCCGCCCCCCAGGATCCAGCCATCTTCTTGATGTATACCACATCACCTTTCTTTTTTTTTCGCCGATTTTGTTGTCCCCTACTTCCGGGCCAGAGCGGATGGCCGCCTTTTCCGTGACTCTTGCCTTGAATAAGTAGCCCTTGGTTAAAAAGTTGTGAAAATGTTTCCACTGCTTATTATCCTCTCCTGCCATGGTGGCCGGGCATGTCTTCCCGGTGACATCCCAATGACGGATGATCGTCTTGGCATTGGGGCAATACTTCTGGATATACTTCACGAGCCGCCTCACTGCCTTCATCTGCTCCCAGCTGGGGGAGCCGCTTACAAGGTCACACAATTCGATGGATACTGATTAGTAACAGAAGATTATACCAACAGTGTCTTCATTTTTGCCCTTGATTTCTTGCCGTAAATGCCGTCAACAGTCAACCCGTATTTTTTCTGAAATGCTTTTAACGCTGTTCCTGTCTTAGTGCCAAAACTGCCGTCTACATCAAGTCCCGACTTCATGACATAGTTCAAATCCTTCTGTAAATATTTTACCTGCGTCCCGGTGCTGCCATTTTTTAGGTTGGGTATAGCCCTTGCCAGTTTAGGCGGTTTCGTCTTTGTCTTGGCAGTTGTCTTGGCTGTTGTCTGAGTTGCGGCGTTTGCCTTATCATACTTTGGATGGCCGAAAAGCACCTGTCCCTTGTATCCTGAGATGCTGTATTTCTTTTTAGCAACACCCCCGCCATTGGAAACAACCCCGGATGCGCCTGACGTGTTACCCTCGATAGTGTAAAAGTATGTATTATCTACCTTGTAGACTATCCCAGTATGGTGGCAGCCATTTATCTGACCGTTTTTTGTAAAAAATACCTGTGCGCCTTTTTTTGGTGTAGTGTCCAATGCGTTCTTGTTTTTATACAGCTGGCAGGAAGCAACCGTATAATCGTCAAAATTGCCCCCCAGCAGCCCTTTTGCGTTGGCTTTTCCGTATGCCTTGTAAAAGCACCAGTCCACAAACGCATCGCACCAATACGCCGGGAAGTCCATAACTGCCGGGTAAACCTTGTGCATATCCCTCCCGTACTTGGTGTAATTGTCTGAACCCGCTCCCCTTGTCTTTTCGTCAAGGCAAGAAGGGTCTTTCTTGTATGCTGACGCTGACTTCTCCAAATATCCAACCTCGCCGGCTGCAATATCCAATACTTTCTTAACTGTGTTCTTCGCCATGTTATACATCTCCTTCCTGTTCCACCTCCGGCAGTCCGCCGCAGGATGTAAGCAGTGATACAACTCCTGCCAGTAGTGCCGTGCCGATGACCACCTTCCAATCAACCTGTGTTATGGTTGCCGCCGATGGAAGAAGAGCAAGCGCAGACTGTGCCATTGTCTTTCCTGCACGGATACATGCCGCCTTAAGCCATGCTTTCCTGTTTTCCATAGTGTGATTCTCCTTTCTTTGCGCCGGAGGCTTTTTATCCCCCCGGCATGGTTTACCGTCACATTCCGATTTGCGCCAGGGCAAACGCAATCACGCCGCCAGTGATGGCCGCTATGATATACTTGATCGAAGTTCTCCACATATCGCCATCTTTGCCTTCAAGTGTTGCCAGCCTCTTTCCCTGGCGTTCCTGCTCCTGCTGGATGCTGTCTACGGTCAGCGCCGTCTTCTCGATCATGGATGTAAGCGTGGTAATCTGGCGTGTGATGATCTGCGAGATGTTATCCTCGATCACTTCAATGCGCTTGTTCTGGCGCTGGTCTTCCGCTTCGATGCGTTTTACAAATTCTTCATGTTCTTTCCGGGTGATTGCGTCTTCCGTCATTTAGTAACCTCCTGTCTCTTGTTGCAATATGGCCGCTTTGCGGTCTGTTCTGCTATTCTGCGTCTTCTCCGGTCTCACCTTCTCCGATTGCCTCCAGTTTTTCCTCCAGATCATTGATATTGTCTCTGAACTTCTGGCGTTCCATCCTGACCGGCTCATAATCTTCATCAGATATAGCACCATCTGCATGTTTCAGAGCCTTGTAGTCAGTTGCTGCCAGCAATTGTTTCAGACCAATGATTTCACTCTGGATCTCCATAATCTTCTCGCTCATATATATCACCTCCTTCCCTCAACCATTCCTCTATAAAAAGCCTGTTGTATAATTCATCCAAAGCGCGCAAACTGCGTCTTGCATTTTTATGGATCATACTGCCCCGAAATGAAACATAGGATGTTCTAACATCACCTATTTTCATAACTCCATCGTCAACAAGTTTCTTTTGCTTTTTCAGCTTCCTCCGCTGTCTGACGATGGCACTATGGCATGGCTTTCTAACAATTTTTCCGGATTCTGTGATAAAAAACTGTGTTTTTAGGTAACAGAATCCATGCGACAGTTTTACAATATGTGTCTTTTTTTCACTGATTATTATTTTTAAATCAGCACAAATTTTTCTAATTTCTCCCAAGCAATACTCCAAGTATTCTTTACTCTCATGTATCAGGTATGAATCATCCATATATCTGCCATATCCTTTAATACGAAGAACCTCTTTTATGTAATGATCCATCCGATTCGGATAACTTACTGCTATCGTCTGGTTAATCTCGCTCCCCAATCCAAGCCCTTTTCCCGCTTCGTGCTCCGGCAGATGCAGTTTGTTTCTATTATACTGGGCATACGCATCAATAAATAGCTCAGAGAGCCAGATAATCCCATCATCATCAAAGTTATTCCGGATAATCTGTTTTGCAACGCCGTGATCGATATTATTGAAATAATCGGAAAAATCTATCAGAAGAACATAACCTTCCAATCCATGCAAACGGTAATGTCTCCGCAAATGGGTAGTTATTCTTTCAATGGCAAAGTTTGTTCCTTTCCCTGCCTGACTGGCTCCGTTGTCATATATCAGACTCTTTGTCAGTATGGGCAAAAGTGCATTCTGATTCAATGACTTTTGCGGTATTCGTTCTGCAAAATGAACACTCATGATTTTTCTGAGTTTTCCTCTCTCAAAGAGCGAAAAACATATAAATCCTTTTCGGACATCTTTTCTGCGGATAAGATTTTCGCTAAGGATTGATATGTTCACAAGCCTACGCTGCATATACCGTTTTACACTCGCTTTGTACCTGACATTCTTGGTTGCGTCCTTTGCTGCCTTTGCCAAAGCATTCCTGCCATACACATGGTAAAACTGGTGTTGTTCCAATATTTCATTTTTTCTTGCCTGCCTCTTAGCTTTCCGTCTCAGATATCTTGCATTTCTTCTTTCTTCACTCGTCATACTGCTACCTCAATAATAAAGGTGCCTGGTACGGCTTTGTGTGGGTTGATAGCCGCATAGGACAATAGGCATGAAACAAGGTATTTCCCACAATTCCCCTGCCATGCAAGCAGCGTCCGCCTAGTCACATCCAGACACATATTTACGCATAAATGCGAAGGTATATCCTCTCCTTCCGTCCGCCTGCACTGATTTCAAAATACCGGTTGGTAAAATCTACTCTGTCTCGCTATAGCGGAATCAGACCGGCACGCCATAGTTCGGGTTGTTGACGTTGTTGTAGTCCGGATTGCCATTACTGCTCACATTGCAAGCATTGTTCGAGTTGCCGGAGTACACAGAAGCCAGCCACCAGTTGGCACGACTGCCAAGGAATATACAGAGAATAACCTATATGTGAAAGGCTAGGATTTCCCTACCCTGTCACTGTCTGATTGAGTCCATCTTTTAATTTTTCTGATTAGATCCTTAAGCGTGTCGGATATATTTCTCATGCTTTCTTCGGTTGCCCCCTCGCACTCTTCAATAATATCCATCAGCTGTAGCTGCAGCAAATTACAATACCGCAATGCCTTATCCTGTATCTCGCGTCTGGATTCTATCGTGCCCTTATCAAGATAAATGTCATTTGCTGCCGAAACACAATCCCGGATATATCTCGCATAATCTACAGCCGGTTTTCCGTTGAAATACCTCCATCTTTTGGGAACCCTTTTCTCATTCATTACATACATGGACACCTTATGCTTCAAATCTATTGCAACATCCAAGGCATCAAATTGTGTTTCCTTTCTATTCCTGCGGTATGTATTTCCGGCCACTACTTTGTTATTTTCCATAGTTCCTCCTGAATGGCTCCCACAAGGGGAGCCATTATCTGGATTTTCTTGATTGCTTTCTGCTTACGCAGAAATACGGAAGCAGACCGGCACGCCACAGCCCGGGTAGTAGACGCTGTAGTAGCCCGGATCGCCAATACTGCTCACATAGCAAGCATAGCACGAGTCGCCGGAGTACACAGAAGCCAGCCACCAGTAGGCACGACTGCCATTATTGCCATTATGCTTTATCCTGTGCCGGAGACCATCATGGAATATCGGATACCATACACAAAATCCCTCGCTGTATTTTGGTGTTCCATATGCGCATGTTCCGTATACCTCATACTCTGTAGGGAGCCACAGTTTGCCCATATTTTTCCATGATCTCCCGGTGGAGTCTGTCAATATACCAGAGGATGAATACCTTGTTTCCAGATAGTTATATTTGTCACTAATAACATTTTTCAACTCATCTGGCAGGTATCCGTATAGCGTATCGTTCAACCATGACTTAATATTGCTTACCATATATGGCGCTGAATCAGCAGATGTTCCGTTATTATTACTTGAGGCCCATACTGGCGCCGACCCGGACGTAAACGGATAACAGTCTTTGCTGATGAAATCAATATGATGCCCGACAGCTCCGGAATAGGCATCATAGTAGGTATCTATACCGGCTATTTCTGGGATCATGGTGTTTCCGTTCGCCGTGATTGGTATGTAATCTCCAATCATGAGTCCGGAAAAATCCGCCGCTGTGGTCCGGGCTTTTATCCACGCCCATGCATCCGAATAATTCTTTATTTCCTCGGCAAATACCTGTGTCAAATCCCGACCGTCATACACACCGCTCTGAGATTTACCTTGCAGTTCAATGCTTTCTCTTGCTGCGGCATCTTTGAGCATGATCGTAGAGCCTCCAATGCTAAATTGTTTAACGTCTGACATATTTTTGTACCCTCCTGTTTTAAAATAATTGTTTGATCGCCATCACTCACGATGGGAATGTAATAGTTTCTGTTTCGGAGGAATATTTAATACCTCCGATTTTTTCATCAAGAGCTTCCAGATTGTTATAAACCTCTTCAAACGTGCAAACGGTTGAAGATGAAAAAGAGCTCATATCTCCTTGAATGTCGGATATGAGCCGTTGCAGGTTTGCTTTGTTAAATATCTTCATTGCCATAAATCAACCCATCCTTTCCGGGGACTCTTAATTGTTATTCCACAAGCTGTCGATCTCTGCGTCTGTGTATGCCGTGAAATCACCCTCCTGTAAATAGGTGGCACCCTTTGTAAATGTAAACTCGCCGCTGGTGCTGTCATAAGACACACCTGTGATGGCATTTCCTGTGCCGGTTGTGGTTGTGGAAATATCTGTAAGCGCAATCTTATCTTTGACAGCGGCAGAAATTGCGCTGGCCATCTCAGTCGTAGTACTGTAGGAGGACAAATCTACAAATCCTGCGAAGGCGTTGAACAAATAGGTGGTTGCACCGTTTGATTCAACAGCAACAACGCCTACATCATCGCCTTTTTTGACCTTGTCTCCCGCAGAGAGATTAAGGAACAGGCTTTCATTGCTGGCTGTGATGGTAAGGGCGGAGTTAATGTTATATACATTTCCCGCATTCTCCGCAACGAGTAAGCCTTGGACAAGTGCGCTTCCCTCAATAGTACCAGCGGGACGGTAGGCACTCCCCGTCTGTGCGCTGATAGCCTCCTTGATCTGGGTTGCTGTCATGGCATCGGTAATACCGTAGCCTGCCAACGTACTTGCTGAGTCAGCCTTTCCGTTAATGATCTGCTGTAAAGCGGCAGCAAGGTCTGTGAATGCAATCTCACCTTTCTTTGCATACTTTGTTGTCATATTGTCTACGAGACGCTGCAGGTTTTGAAGTGTTACTCTTTCCATTTTTTCTACCTCCTTTTTTGGTAAATGGATAAAAAAGTATCTATGCTTAAGTCGTTTTGCCTAAACATCTAATTAAAAAGATTGTCAATGTCGCTGTTTGACGGTTCGGTTGCGTTCTTCTCCACAATCTCAGCAGCCGCTTCTGCTGTTGATTCATCTGCATCAACACTTATCGTTCCGTCTGATTCTACATTAACATTTTCGCCTATCTTCACGCCGCCAAGTCTTGAAACTGTAGCTGTCGGGAGTACATATTCTCCGCCACCTTCTGGAAAGTACGGCGTTATTGATGTACCGACCGCAAGCGTTACGATTTCTAACTCCTCGTCCATCTTTGCCGCTGACTCCGATATCCATATTGCTTCTGATTCGTCATCCTGATAACTTGCTCCAAGCCAGTTTATTACAGCCTCTGACGACTCCTCGTAAGAAAATCCGAAAAGACCAGCTACAAGCTGTCTGTTTGCAAGTGTGTTTTGCAACAACTGCTCATATGCAGGGTTGAATGAATCAGGATGAGCAAGATCGGTCGTCTCCGGTTCCATTATCGTGTCGGAGAAAGCCGGAGTTGCCGTTGTATAATCTTTCATCTGATTTTGTCTCCTTTCGCGGTTTAGAAAATATCATCCAGTGTGTAGGTCTGCTCGACATCATCATCCTTGCCCTTCCGCGTAAATGTTTTAATGCAGATGATGTCGCCGTCCTCATCATATAGCCCGCATTCGCTTATTTCTGCTCCTACAAGCTCCGCTTCGTCAAGCGTACATTCGTAGGTAACAGTCAGGCCGTCACTCGATACGGTGTACTTGTCTATAACCTTTCTGTAAAGCTCATGCGTAAGCCCTGTCTGATCTTCCGTAGGTGCAATGACCTCTCCGCTGGAATCCACGCCCCCATCCCCAAAAGCCATGCCCATAACCTTTGGCAGGGTGACAGCTCCCGCCCTCGCCTGTACAAGCTTCTGTCTGGCAGCTACCGTGATTGCTGCATTTTTGTTGTTGTCGCTCATTTTTTACTTGTCTCCTTCCTCTTCAAATTGCATTTAGTTTTCCGGTGCCGTCCACCGATACCACGCCGCTTAAGTACCATTAACCGCTTGTCTTTGTCGTGACGGTTATATCCGATACTTTTTCAATCCCAGATTGGTCTACAGCCAGCTTAAATTCCGCCGAGAGCTTATCCCTCCACCGTTCGCTGTCTAATCTCTTTGAGCCGTCCAAAATCCACGAACCGTCAAGAAGATTCACTCTCCAGAACGGAGCGGATGTTTTGAAGTTGATATTTCGGAGGCCGAACCTTTCAATCCCTCTCTCGCCAACATCAATCTCTATCCTCTGATTCACGGAGTAGATAAAGCAAATGTTCATCGGCAGGATGGAATCGCGTATATAGATCAGTTCATCCGTTGATCCGATCGTGTCAAAATCTGTCGTGATTTTCAAATAATAATTTTCTAAATCCGCTTCTAAGGAATAGTTCCCCACGCCGCACAATGAATTAAGCCTGTTTACCAGCGCACGCAGGGTATAGGGACAGTAATCATACCACCGTGCCTTGACCCTGATTCTCCTGTATTCCAGTGACTCGCTCTCGCACGGGACGATATGCAGGAATTTTTCATACTTCTGTAAGCCATACTCTGTGCAGCTGTCGATAAACGCTTCGTCAAGAATCCGCCCGACAGCAGAGTTGAGATTGTCCGTTTCAAGGTTTGCGGCGTTCAACAGCTCTTTCAGTTCGGAAAAATTCTGCATGAACCGGGGCAGGTACTCAATCAACCGTTTCCTTTCCATCAATTCAGCCATTTACATCCCCCCTTGCCGGGATCTCGTCCGTTTCGAGTGTCAAATTAGATGCGGAATCATTCAACATAATATTAGATATGTCGCTAATGCCATCGATGGCCATCAAGCGTGTGTCAAATTCGCCCGTTCTCACAATCAGGTTTTCTTCGCTGTCCCACTGTTCGGATAGTTCCGAAAAATAGCTGTCAATAGTT
Organism: uncultured Eubacterium sp.; assembly: GCA_964484225.1. Taxonomy (GTDB): domain Bacteria; phylum Bacillota; class Clostridia; order Lachnospirales; family Lachnospiraceae; genus Eubacterium_F. The sequence continues at coordinate 140,959 of CAZAEM010000003.1, read as the reverse complement.
TCGCATATTGTATCTTTCAGGATTGCGAAAGAATAACCACTACCGTATGTAATTGATGCAGAAAAATTAACGGTTTTTTCAGTCACGCCAACCACATTTACCACGTGCCCGATAGGAGCAAGGCCAAGTCCTTCACCGGCGCTTTGCTCCGGATCAAGCGTTGTTTGGACTGTGTTAATAAGTGTACTGGACGGCTTTTTGTACTCCGAGCTTATAATAATTACCTTAACCGTGCCGCCGACCGTCAGAAGCTTTTCTTTTGACGCTTCATATACAGCCGCAAGCCATTCTTTGGTTTCCCCGGAAAGGGTTTCAATAACAGAGCTGTACCATGCGGTGACCGCACCTGTTGGAATGAATGCTGATGGGTTATATCCGTTTTTCCATTCCCGGATAACCTTGCAGCTCCCAACGCCGTCAATGCTATTCACTTTTTGGATATAATCTGTCTGGTTGCCACCGAAAGCTTCATTCCCAAACCATGTAAAATACCGCTCCCGGAATGTCTCCACGTCTTCTTCGTCCTCGCCGGGTATCAATACTTCTGTCAGCTCTGCACTTTCCAGATCATTTAGTTCGTTTGCCGTTTCTATCGGAAGCGCCGCTCCCAGTTGTTGGTTACCTGCCGTTCCAGCCGTTTCGCATTCGACCTGATACGCCCCAGTTTCCCCCTCGATTGCCTGGACCACTGTATAATTTAGGTCGTTTAGGTTGAACCTGTCACCTGCCATGATCGCAGCATCGACCGGGGAAACAACCATTTTTAGAATTGCGTATGTCTCTTCATCTGGAAACAGGCCTCTTTCGGCAGCTCTTTTTATCAGGTAATAATAAGATGCTGTGTCTGCGAAAACTTCGTCCAGCACCATATCCATCATGGAATAAATCAAGGCCAGCTCGATTGCCGTTGGAGCGGTTGCATCATAGATAACAGATCCTTCTCTTTTATCGTATTTGTCATCCACATTTGACAGCATTCTGGCGCTGATCTCGTCAAAGTCCTGCTCTTCAAACATTATTCCTCGCTCCCTTCGTCATAGTCATATTCTGATTCTATTTCTTCGCCATCAGCTGTTGTGACCGTGAATGTGCAATGTATCGCTTTCTTTCCTGTCTGCTCCACCTCGAAGTCGTCCACAGATTCGAAACGGTCATCTTGTAGAATGGCATCGCTGATCCTCGTCTCGATTTCACTCATGACATAAGGAATATCCATACCAAACAGGTCTTTTGTTTCAATCCCGTAATCCCATGAGTACACTTCGTGTTCATACCGTTCTGTATTTAGTACCTTCATGATTGCCTGTTCTTTTGCTTCTACATCGTCCACCTTGCCAACAAACGTATTTTCTCTTGTTTCATCGTCGTAGATATTCATCGCATAGGTGTATGACGGTTCTGTCTCCACTTCAAAGTCGGACTCAAGCTCATCATCGTCTTCGTCGTCATAGTTTTCGTAATCTTCGCTGTCCGGGATCATTATTTCACCACCTTGTCTATTACGATATAGTCCTGACCGCCCCATTTTCTGATCATTATAACCTTATCGCCTTTTTTCAGGGCATTGTAAACTTCCATTTTCTGTTTCCCGCCATCTTCTATTGACACATGCGTCTCATAGTCCGTCACATTCCTTGCAAGGTGAAGAAAGTCTGATGGCAGCTCCAGTCCGTCACCGTCTGACAATTTGATTTTCAGAGGACTTGCAGAAGTGACCGTCCCAACGATGTAGTCACACGGCTTCTTTGTCATGATTGCCTGGACCGCAGCCTCTTTTACATATTCGATCCAGTGTGTTTTGGCGTTAGCCACTAAAATCACCCCCCGATAAAACAAGGTCCATGGTCCATTCACGGTTTTTGAATGTGTGAGTCGCTTTTTCGACCAGCATGTAATTTGAAACGTTTAACTCATGCGATTTCAGTATAACAGGAACCAATGACCCGGCGCGGACTTTTTTGTTTCCGATAACGCCAGAAACGCTGAGTGTCCTTTTCTTTTTTCCGTATAGTTTCAAAAGCGCCTCCGATTTTAACTTTCCAAGGTCGGGATCATCGATCTTGTCCGTATATTGCAATACGCCCCACTTTTTTATCTTTTTAGAGTTTTGGGTGACGTATATGTCGTATTTACTCGTATCTTTGTTCTCATACATCAATTTGACTTTGTTGTACACTTCGTCATCGATAGTGACTTCATAGGAAAAATCACGCCCTGTCTCATTGTCAACCAAACATTGATTCACTTTCATGTTGGAAACATTCGTCAAAGTCAGCTTTCCGACCTTGTCATACAGGACATAGATTGTGCCTTTCATCATGGTTGTCATATCCAGAGCATTTTGAATGGCATCAAACAATGTCGTGTTGTCATCAACTCTTTTCGGTATGATATATTTGGTATTGGCAAGCGTTCCCGTCTCCAGCTTAAATTTTTTTGCAATCTTTCTAATGACCTGATCTGCGCGTTTCTTTGTGTAGATGACGTTATCTTTGTTTTTAAGATATCGTAACTGGTCGTATGCCGTGTAGGACACCATGCCGTCCTTTGACATGGAATGCTTGAATATAAAGCCATAAAAGAACTTTGTACCATCCACCGACACAAGAACACTGTTACCTTCTGTGATCTTGAATTTCTTGTCATACATTGCAGAAAAAGTCAGCGTTCCGGGTGAACCCTGACGTTCCCATACCACTTTCATCCCATCTTCAACAGGCACAAAAAACTTCTTTTTTCCATTATTGATCAGAACATCAACCACCCCGTTTGGAAGCTTGTCTGTTTCTTTGACATTGGCTTTTATCGTTGTGCTTCCGCTGGATTTCTTCTTTTTTAATATTTTTTTCAGATAGGCAAGTTCCTGTTTCGAACTGGAGCTGCTGCTGGAGCTGGAGCTGGAGCTGCTGCCGGAGCTGGAGCTGCTGCCGTTGATGTTCTTATATTTCGGCACGCCATAGCCTGTCAAAGTTGGTTCGGACAATGAATATGTACGCCTGCACACCTTATTCGAAGAATTGCCCTCTATCGTGTGCAAGGTTTTCCCGGATACCTTTTCAACCAGACCTACATGACTGCGCCCTGTTTTGAAGTAAACAACGTCGCCTCGTTTAGGAGTATAGCTTCCCTTCGTCTTAAACAGGCCCTTTTTCTTAAACCAGCTCATGCCAGTAGTTGTAGATGCTGTTTTTGGGACCGCTGAGCTTTCCCCCGCCTGGTTTGCGCACCATGAAACGAACATATGGCACCATGGTGCCCCGTTCATTCCCATCCAGGCACCGTATTTTGTCCGATTCGACCCTGTTTCAGAATACCCTAATTCACCAATTGCCACATCAATAATGTCTTTTGCCATTCCGCCACTTCCGTTCTACTTTTTTGGTAATTTCAATTTTTCTCCGGGGAAAATCCAGCATGTGGTACCCTCGATTGCTGACTTGTGACCGTGTTTTTTTGCCTGGGACTCCACGGTGGATTTGTTCAATTTATAGATTTCCTTCCACCTGCCGCCGTCCCCCAGCTGTTTTCTCGCAATCGCCCACATACTATCCCCTTTCTTAACTGTATAGCTCTTCGCTGCATCTTTTGTCTTGCGTGTTTTCTTTGTTGTTGCTGTTTTTTTCTTGCTGTTCTTTTTCTTGGACTTCTTGATCACAAGCTTCTTTGCGCCCCACTCCCTGTATTCCAGCATGGAGATTTTAACAACAACGTCAAGCCCTTGATCGTCTGCGTCTTCTACAATCTGATAATCTTCAATGGTGACCGGGATATTGGTATCCCACAAAAGCTTTTTTCCATTGGGCGAAGTTCTTAAAAGCTTGAAAGTGACAGGCTTTTTCTTCTGTTTCCACTTTTCCAGTTTTTTTAGGTAATAATTCGGATCGTGGAATCCGTTGGGGTAGTTGGCAAAGGGGTATATCGTAATGGCCGGAAGTAGTGGTTCTACGGATATGTCTGTCAATCCGGATGTCTTGATCAAGTTGACCTCGCCCTCGTTTATGAGGGTGATGGTTTCATTGTTTCCATTGATTTTTACTTCCAATTTACTTGGTGTGACAGGAAAAAGCACCTTTTCAATATACATTTGATACATTTAATACGTTCCCTCCGCTGTTGCCGCCATCCTCTGCTCAAGGTCTGACCGCAGGTATTCGTTGATGCCGTCCAGGTCCATATTGTTTTTGACGGTATTGTGGTTTGTCTGTTTCACGTTAATTTTTGCCGTAGTGAAGCGGTTGACATACTCGCGCTCGGCCAAATCCTTGATATATTTCAGGTTCTCGCCCGTTATGTCAGATGACTTCGCTACATCTTGTGCCGCTTTCGCCGTATCGCCCGTATTCTTTGCCGTTGCGGCGCTGTTCTTTGCCGTTGCAGTGTTGTTAGCCTGGTTGGCTTTGTTTACGGATTTGCTGATTTTGTCTGCGGCTTCCTTGGCCTCACTTACCGTACTATTGGTACCGCTGACGAGATCAGATATTTTATTGGAAATTTTGTCTCCTATTGCTGCGCCTTTATTATATGCATTTGATACCCAGCCTTTGGAGTAAACATCATCATAGGTTGACATGCCATCACTAAAGGCAGAGCTAACGCTTTTGTAATCTTCTACATGACCATTTGCTTCCCGCGCCTTGGCCGCATAATCATTTGCTGCGCTGACAACACCCGAATAATCAAATTCTATAAAGGGCAATTCGTTTAACGCTAAGCATATATTGCCAATTATGGTCAGAACTGTAGAAAGCAGATTATACCAAAATGATTGAAGCTCACGACCCGTATTGGTAAATGTTATCTTGATGTCGTAGAAAAGTGCCGATACTGCATTCTTTATCCCCGTATTGATGTTTACAATTAGCTTGTACATATTTATGATGTTTGCAATCACTACACTTATCCATCCCGTAATAACGCCAAAAGTAGTACTCGCCGTCCCTCCTGTTTTTGCAACACAATGCGCAACAGCGACGAGAAGTGAAATCAGGACCATAAACGCTGCAACGATTATGCCGACTGGATTTGCGGCCATTGCTATATTCATGATCCACTGTGCTGCCGCCGCCACAAGTGTCGCCGTTTTATAAGCTAACATCGCCGTTGCAGCCCCAAAGATAATCGTTGCGACAGCTGGCCAGTTATCTGATATAAAGCTAAAAACTTCCATTGCGGCATCTGCCAGCCCTGACAATACAGTTGATGCATTGTCCATGAGTCTCTGGAATGCGTCGCTGTTTGCGATATCGCTCAGCTTTTGAAGAACTGGTTCAAATGCTTTTAATGCGGAGTTTGATATAGATGTCCATACTTGTCCCCATGTTATGGGCATGTTTTTTATTTTTTCGTTGATTTCATCCGATGCAGCAAACATGGCATTCTTCACTGTATCTGCTGAAAGTTCACCTTCACTTGCCATTTCCCGGATTGAACCGATAGGAACATTCAGATAGTCAGCGATGCTCTGGATCAAGTTCGGGGCCTGCTCAAAGATGCTGTTCAACTCGTCACCACGGAGTGTTCCGGAACCGAGCGCCTGTGATAACTGGAGCATGGCATTTGATGCTTCTGATGCAGACGCTCCGGCTATTGTCATCTGTTTCTGCACCAGCTCCGCAAAGTCAACAACCTCTTCCGAGCTTGAAAAAGCATCCCCGGCATTATTGCCGAACTTGGCTACTACGGCGGCCATATCGGAATATGAACCTTTTGCACTTTGAGCCGCGGAAAATATCTTATCGGTCAGCTCCTGCGTGGTTTGTGCTCCGTCGTTCATCAGGTCTATTCTTGCCGTTGCCTGCGACAGTTCGTCGGAAACATCTAAAACCTTTCCCACCGATTTTATCCCCGCATAGATGCCAGCTATACGCTTTATCGTACCTGATAATTCGCTTGCGCATTTTGTACCTGTATTTATCGTTTCATTAAACGCGCCCTGTTCGCTCACGTTGTCTCTGATATACGCCTCTGTCCTTCCGATTGTCTGCGACAGCTGGGAATATGCTGTATTGGCGCTCTGAATGTCCATTCTGCCAATGGCGCTGTTCAATTCATTCTGTCTCTGAATCGCCTGTGACAGCTGGGAGCGCAGGCTTTCCAGCTCCGTATTGGCACGCTCTGTCCCCATATTTATGGGGTTATTCTCTATCTGCCGAATGCGTTTTTTTACATTGTCAATCCTCGTTGCGAGAGTGCTCATGTCCTGTGCGGCCGTCGGCGGCAGAACGTTTGAGGTGGACGCCCGTCCCGCTATCTCTCTCTGTGTATTACTTAGCCGTTCCATCATGGTGTTAGCAGACCGAACTTCCTGTTGGAAACGATCAATACCCGAACCTGTGAATACGTCAAGGGGCTCTGTCTGCCAAACCACCGGGATTTCAACAGGTGGCGGTTGCTCATTCTCAATGTTCATGTTTGACAATGTTTCGTTCAGGTTCAACTGGTCCTGTGCGGTTTCTTTGATCCGGTTCTGCAATGATGCCAGCTCCGCCTCGACCGCTTCTGTCGGCAAGTCAAATGGATTCTGCGTAACCTGATTCATCGCCTCTTTCATCTGTAGTAATCTTTCGTTTACATCTTCAATTTTTCCCCGGGCATCGTCCGGGAGTACTTCCACGCTTTTACTCGCGGAATTGATGGTCTGTTGTGCGCTTTGAACCCTTTCTAAACAGTTCTTCGTCTGCTCAATCTGATTGTTGAATTGCTGGACAACCTGAGCATCCATATCCACGGTTGGTGATATTTGTGTATCTGACGCCCGACTCAACTTGTCCATATCACTCAGAACCGTTTGAAGTTCGCTTTGAATATTATCAAGTCCGGTTGTATTGACGTTCTGGTTCATGGCGTTCTGAAAGTCTGTGGCCGAGTTCACGGCATTTGCCATCCCATTTGTAAAATCGAAGATGACACCGCTAAACCTGTCTTGAAGTTCAATCCCAGTTTGAATTGTGGCCATTTCCAATCACCTACCTTTTGCCGCCACGCTTTGATTTGCGTTCGATTTCTTTCCTCTGCTTTTCGTCCTCTTTGGCTTTTTCGTCTATAGCCGCAATAATAAAAGCTCTTTCGTTTTCGTCCATATCCACCCATTCAGATGGTCTTATGCGTAGTTTGTGCAATGCGTAGTAGGCATATATAGCTTCGCCCTCCCCACGCTGAATTAGTTTTTTGCTTCTTCCACCTTGTCATCCATGCTGGTATCGAATCCCTGATATTTCTGAAGCCAAATACAAAGGTCGGCGTATTCGCCCGGATCATCCACCATTTCATAGACCAAATCCTCTGGAGTTTTCACGCCGTAGGAATCCTGAAGCTCCTTGTCATACAGGTTTGGTGTCACCGTACAAGCCGCAATCATGTTGACAAGATATTTGGATGAATTCAGTTTCTGTCTGTACATGTTTGGTTTCCCCTTTACTTGAATATCAAGCGTGCAATTATCTTTGAGGTTGTCATTTTCTTTAGATGTCATATGCCTGAATTCCCATTTAAGCGGCTTTCCTTTTTCGTCCGTCATGGACTCAGTCGGTGCGTAAAATTCGTTTTCCTTTACTGTTTTGTTCTGCTTCATAAACCTACTTAAATTACTCATTTTTATACCATCCTTTCCCATCATCCATTGATAGATAAACATGCCCCATATGGCACTATTATACAGATGCCATACGAGACAATAAGATACAATGCCGCATATCTTCATTACGAGACCTCAAATCCGGAAAGATAATCAAATTCTGTCGGCATAGAAAAATCCTCAAACGTGAAATCCATATCTTCATCCAGATATTCCCCGTCTGCGTCAAATTTTGCAAGGATTCCGCCGTCGATATTACAGTCAAGTAACTGAATCTCCTGCTTGCCTACCGTAGACGTGGGATCCTCGTTGATGATCTGCATATCAAAATACATGTCCGCTCCAGTGTTCTTGTAATCAAGCATCATCTTACGGAAAACAGACTGGTTATAGTGGAACGTTGCGCTTCCCGTCCCTTTCCACCCCGTTGTCTTGTTGCCCTTTCCGGGTTTTCCAAGGATTGGGACCTCTGTTTTGTTTTTTTCAAACTTCGCTTCAATGTTAATCGCCTGCATGAAGTTGTAGCGATTATCGCCGATCGTTATATAACATTCGGCAAGGGCGGCCGTGATGGCATCCCCGGCAAACATTACCGTATTACTGGCCATTTCTATCCACCTTCCTTTCTATCAGGCAATTGTCGTTGTCATGTACATCTTTGACATTGCATTGACAACCGTAATTGCATCACTGACCACAACAGCCTTTTTAGTATCGCCCTGCGCCACGGTGACATCTGTTTCATTAAAATCTTCAATGGCACGGATTTTTTCCAGCTCCCGGCGGATTTTCACCAGGTCGGCCCACAGCGCGGAACGCCCTGCATCATCGTTCGGTACTTTTCCAAGGTATTTCCTGTTGAATACCTGCGCATCTGAATTTGCCAGTTCGTCAATAACCCGGATTGTCTGATTGTCTTTGAAAATGTCACCCATTGTATCAGTGGTTGTGACCATTGTGTTGATATCCTCCAGGACATTGATATCATCATCCACCCGGTGAAACACGAACTCGCCCGCCTGAATTGCTGCAATTAGCTGTGATTGTGTGTAATCAACGTCAATGTCGTATTCGCCGTCATAAGTACGGTTCTGGACAGATGCATTGACTGCACATCCAGCTTCTGCTCCTGTTGTCCAGTAAACAGCCGCTGCTTCATTCGGGTACTCCATGTTCCCGTCATCCGATTTATACGCATCGTCCAGACATTTGTTTTTCACGCTGATAACGCCCATGTAGTCCGGAGCGGTGTAGTTGTAAACAACCAGCTGAAACTTGATTCCCATATCGTCACGCAGACGTTTATTGAATGTTGCAAACAGGGACTTGACCGTATCATCCGTAGTTACAACGCCCATTGTGTTATAACGGTATGACTCAGCTTTGTCAAGGTACGTCTGATACGCCGCATTCGTAGCAGTTCCATTCGTGCCGCCTGCAAGCGCCGCCCCGGCAGCTGCTGCAATTTCGAATGATTTCCATGTGACGTAATCATTCTCCGCAAGCTCCCCCGCTTCCCTGACCGTCTGCGTGTCTACCTTGTCCGTCCCAAGGTAAGTGGCCACATCCCATGCGCTTGTGTCATCCACATTCGCCGCAATCTGGATTTTGATGTCATTTCCCCTTGTGCCGCTGTGTTTTGCCGTGGCGTATTCGTTAGATGCCTTGTCACCACCGCCATTCAATCTGTACGCATACAGCGTATTGATGTTGAGGAACAAGTCCCGCAGGCCCTTTATCGCGTCATCTGTATACGAATAGCCGAAAATCTTTTGTGTATTTTTCTGGAAATCCTCGCTTGTTACCGTTATAATTTCATCTTCTGCTCCCCAGTCCAACGTAAGAGGCATTGTTGCAATTCCCCTGTCAGAGATGGAAGCGGAAGCAGCAGCAACAGAAAAGAAATTGATATATGAACCCGGTAACACCTTATTCTGTGCCGTAAAAGTACCGCCGCCTAATGCCATTTTTATTTCACTCCTTTCGTCATCCAATTATCCATGATCTTTTCAACCTGTTCGTCTGTGTAAAACTTCCCATCTTCCAACAGGACGGCCAATAGGTCACGCCGATTTGAATATTTGCCAGACGCAAGGATCTGCTCTTTAGAAAAGACCTGTTCGAATTTTGCTGTTTCCTTTGCCTCTGTCGTGTTTTCTGTTTCTTTGGCTTGTTTTGCCACTCTAATCACCTGCCTTAATTTTTTACATGGGCGTTGTCCTGCATAGTCTCCATTGCATCCTGCCCTTGTCCTGTTTTCTTCACAAAAGCATTATAGTTTACAAAGAATTGCAGGACTCCGTCCACTATTTCAAACTTCATGTCCGTACCACGCAAAAAGAAGTCATCAACCGAGATGACCTCCAGACACTCAAACATCTTTTCACCGACACTGTAACACTCCCCTTTTCGGTCTTCCGTACTGGGAAAATACTGGACTACAAAAAGGTTTCTCCTTAAGTAGCGTGTGCCGATATACTTTTCCACGCTGGGATCAATGCACTTGATATAAAAGCATGGAGGACTGAGGTCTTGCGGAATCTCGTTTTTGAAATTCTCATATCCGAACACACTATACAGCGTTGTGCTGATCCCGGTTATGATGGAATCAATCACTACAACACACCCCCTAAAAAATTCTTTAACTTGTTTTCAAGCACTTTCGGAGCAATGGTTTTCAACTGGTTCTCTGAAATGGTCATCATGAGTTGGCCGTCTACCCATCCGCCGTTTACCGTCCTATGCCCGTACTCCACATAGCTTGCGTATTCGACCGGGTTCGTGATCTCAACGATGTAATTGTTCCCCTCATGCCGTACTATCAAGTTATTCCCGTTCCATCCGCGCCGCAGTGTGCCGCCTTGTTTCCCGGAACTTCTTGGATAGTGTCCGATTGGCGTTCTTTTGATAACCAAGCGGAGCAATATGGCCGCAAGTTCCTTCGCGCATTTTTTGAGAAAAGCATCCACTTCACCCTGATTGATCTTTTCAAGGTTCTGCTGAAAATCTCTCATGGATTGTGGGTCAAACCTTCCCATTTTCGCCATTATGTCCACTCTCCAAACAATTCAAGAATGATCTCTTGGTGTGTGGCATAGACCGCCGGGACACCACTGTATGTGTAATCATTCGTCACACCTTCCTGTGTCACCGTGATCTTTGATCCCGGTCTAATGGTCACGTCAGGTGATAGTAAAAGTTCCGTGGTCTGTTCGACTGCTGCCGCCGATTCTGTCTGTGCCGCACTGGTTACAGTCTTGAATACAAGGTGACAGGGCTGATTCTCTAAAACAACCACGTCCTGAAAACTCGTGATCTTTGTGTTTGGGTCTGTCACCTTTTGGTGTTCCGTGACCGTGCAAACACCGTCATAATGATTCTTTTCAATGACCTCCCGTGCGGTCTGTCTTGCCTTTTCTATTGCCGTCATATTACCACCTTATCCTTCTGAATGAATTGAACTCTGAACGCCCATAGTTCAGCAGATAGGAAGTGAACGCCTCAAGCCTTTGTTCATCAGTCTGTGAACCGTCACCGACTGCAAAGACTGTTGATGTGTCACCTGTTGTGATCTGCTTTACTGCTGCATCCAAGTCCATGTTTTCCAGTTCATCCGGTGCAAAGGTCTTTTTAGCGTTCAGGAACTCACCACACGCCATGTCAATAGCAATGTGTTCAAGCCCTTCCGGTACATCTTGCCAGTTGATTTCATTCTTCACCGTGCTTCGTACCTTCTCGACACAAAAAGTCAAGGCCGCAATGTCTGTTGCCTTGACTTCATAACCGAATGACTGCAATCTTGCCTTTACTGCATCCACGTCATACATAGTTGATCACCTGACCTTTTCCCATCATCCCCTTGACTTGATCCTTGCAATAGGGATTGCCTTGTGGTTGATGTAACTGCGATTTGCAGCAACACTTTCCCCTGAATGAACAAGTGACCAATTTGCACCGTTCTTCAACTCTGCATCTGTCGGTGAAAGGCTTGCCTGTGTTGATTTCTCATACGAGATGCCGAATGGCGCAAACACTTTCCTCTGCCTTGTGTAGAGAAGGTCAACGCCGCCATCAGTCTTTGCATCACGATCCATTTCATAAGGCACTTTTGCACCAATATCCTCATAACTGATCGAACCGTTACCAAGAACATAGGTGGTGTATTCCGTGAAGTCATCAACAAATACGACATAATCGCCTTCCGCCGGTTCGGCATATGATGCAGCTGTCGGTGTTACATCCTCAAGCTTGATTTCGCCGGCGGCCGGGGTTTCGCTGTTGGCAACAATCTTCTTTGCTCCTTCATCCGCAGCCTTTGCCTTGATATAGTAGCCTTCCTGTTCCTCTGCCGGCATATCGTCATCAATGACAACCAGCTTGCCGTTCCAGGTGTAAAGGTCCAGATCACGCTGGATGCCGTCTGCATCCGTATATTTCAGGTGTGCGACAAGGTTCAGGTTTTCAAGGTTCGTTGCAACATCACTGTGCATGAACACCAATGTAAACTTTTTCTTGTTTGCCCCACAAGCCTTATTTGTGGCACTGTTCAGCGTGGTTGCTGACATATTGCCGTCAACCTGTTCTGTCACATCATAGGTGTGGTTGCTGACAAATTCAAGGTTCTTTGCCCCGGTCATGCCGAAAATGCCGTCAAGGACCGCAAGGATCGTGTCCTGATCGACTTCATCCCAGTATTCCCCTACCTGGTTGGCGATATTCTGCATGAAGTCAACACCGCCTGTGATATCATAAGAAAAATCCTTCTCTTTCCAAGCTTTCGCACGCCCGACCACTACAACGCCCTGTTCGAATGTCTTGGTGCTTGTCGCTTCAATGTCGGTTTCACCGTCATAGTTGACAGCCTGACCGTCCAGTAAGCCACGCATAGCGATCCTTGCATAACTTGTACCGTTCTGGCTGCTGAGCGCATCCTTAATGTCAGGATTGCCCGCCAATGCCTTTGACTTCTTGATTTCGTTCATGTGCAGGTTCGGCACGCGTCCGACCATGTACTTGAATGCTTCCGCGTTAAAACTTTTTGAATCAAATTTCGTGTTCGGCATAATTTTTCACCTTCCTTTTCTGATTTTTGCCGTGATCACTCTAATGTTGCATCAGGATTTGCTTCAAGGTAGGCACAGAGCTCGTCATAGTTCATCTTGCTTGTGTCAACCCCCGCACCCGGTTTCTGCTCTGCGGGTGTTCCCGGCTGAAATCCCTTGAACTTCTGCTGCCCCTGACCCTGATTCTGTTCAGGAACTTCAAACAGGAACTTGGTGTCATCGGCAGCAGTCAGCTTGTCGATCTGTTCTGCCAGTCCCTTGACATTGCCGTCCTTATCCAGTTTAGCATCTTCAAGGTCTAACAATGCCTTGACCGCCTTGACGTTCTTTGCATTTGCCCCGGAGAGAGCCCTTTCAACGGCAAAATCCACTTTCAGGCGTGTCATTTCCGTTTCATGGGTTTCTTTTGCCGTGGCGTTCTCTGCCTGTAAATCTGCAATCTGCTTTGTCAGGGCTTCATTGTCCCCGGCTGTGGCTTTCAGGGCTTCAAGCTGTGTGTCACGCTCCTTCACCTGGCTTTTCAGGCTGTCAGCCTCCGCCTGTGCGTTCTTAAGCTCGGCAGATGATACGGACTTCGCGTTTTCAATGTCATCACCGTTAATTTTGATGACTGCATCCACCTGTTCCTTGTTCAATCCTAATGCTTCAAGTTCTGATCTTTTCATAGTTTCATCCATCCTTTCAAATACGTTTTTTACGGGGTAACTCCCATATGATAGTTTGGTTGTGTCGGTTTTACGTCTTGCCACACCCGACAAAAAAACACCGCCTAAATGACGATGTTTTTGAATGCCTTATAATGTTCAGTTTGTTCAGTTTGAAACAAAATCCGCGACCTTATCTTCGCCTAGTGCCCTGATTTCAGCAATAGCGTCATCTATTGTTCTCATTCCGGGGAAACGCATGTCAGTATCAGGAGTAGCTTTCAATATTTTACTTACTTTCTTTTTGTTCTCCAAGTCTTTGTATAAATCATCAGGAATATATTTCAACATATTATTTCACCCCTATTCTGTTCATTGCCACTGCTACCGCATTATTCAGCATCCGTGATTCATTGTCAGATAGCGTATGACCAAACTTTTCAACATTTTTCATTGCTGCTTCAAGGTCTGCAATCATTGCATCCTTATAGTTTACACTTTCAGGCATATTTTCAATTATCTTTTCCACATACCCGGACACATCACCACGAATTTCCTCAAAATATTGTGGTACATAGTCCCCAAAAGAAAACTTCTTCCGCATGGCAGCTTTAGATAATTGTTTCCATGTACTACCACCACCATTCATTCTTGCTTCAAGTGCGACTTTTCCAAAATCCCCTAAAGTATTACAAGCAGAAAATTCAGGAAGTTGTTTTAACCTTGGCAACATACTGACAAGTTTATCCGGGTAGGCTGGTGTCAAATCAGTAATACCAAATAAGGATGACTTATAATGTGCAGATGTTTCTGCAAAGGTTTCTTCCAAGTTCAACCACCTTGTAGTGTCCATTGTGCCATAATCAGTTGCATATCCGTTACCGCTTGCATGATATGCTTCATGAAAAGCTGTTTTTACCTGATATTTTGCGCTACGTCTATCATTCGTATTAAGGTTATAGTCAACAACATTCAGTGTGCCATTATCAGGAATAACATTACAATAACCACTCTGTATCATTGCTTTGACATTGACAGATACACCTTCAACGCCATATTCTTTCAGGATTGCTTCACCCAAAGATTCCCTATCAGAATTTGTGCCATCAAGAAAATTGTCAACCTTAATTTTCAGCGTTTCCTCTGTGTTATCTTTCATTATATCATCAGACTTCACTTCTTTCAAGTCTGACTTGTCACCTTCCACAAAAGACTTCTGCCATTGCTTATACGTCATGTCCCCCGGCACATAATACGTCTTGCCATCCTCACCCCTTGCGGCACGCTCACCGATCAGGTCAAATTCATCCCCGAATGCCGGGACGGTGGTAGAGCGGCAGTTCACATGGAACGGCGGTGCAGTTTCTCCCACGCTCCATTCACTCATCTTGAACGTCTTCCCGTCCATATCCTGACAGATTTCAGAAGTGTGGGAATCAAGGGTTGCCACGATTTCATACATCTCAACCCCAAGTTCCCCAAATGAATCATGTTGTGCCGTTTCGCTGAAAAACGCCTGTTCCGTCATGACAAGCCGTCCGGCGTTCTTCTTTGAAGTGTTCATCTTCCGGGCAATCGTGTCAATGGTTTTTTGCGGGTCCTGACCAAGAACAACCCCTTGTGTCAGGGTGGTGTTCAGTTCATTCAGCAGTTTTTGTTTATTATCCCAAATCCGGGCAGAAAAATTTTTCCCATCAGCCGCCCATGGTTTGTTGATGATCTTTGAAATCTGCTTTTCATCCAGTGTGCCAAAATCCCAACCGACCCCAAAACCTTTCTGGACTTCAAACGCCGTCCTGTAAAAGCCGTCCTTGTAGATCGCCCTCATGGTTTGGTCAATACTGTCTGCCTGGTTTCCAAACAATACTTCGAGACTCTGCTGTGTCTGTAGTTTCAGAGATTCAAGCCTGTTGATATGATATCTGGCGGAAGCATTTTCCAGCTGCTTGACCCAGTGGCCGTTGATGGCGTTTTCCTGACCATACCGGATATATTCCTGAACATCCCATTTCAGTTCAGCAAGTTCCTTTGTGGTCAATAGGCGTTTTGCTTCTGTCAGGGTTATCCCATTGTTATCAGCAAACCGACCATACCACGCTTCAATTTGACCTTCAATCTTCCTTTGCGCCTGACGGTATAACCTTTCAATGTCTGCATAGCACTTTGCACCCTGACCGTGTTCAATCTGTTCAATCTGTTCAAACCTCTTTTTCCAATAATCACGGCTTTTCTGTGCCATTCAGACCACCGCCTTTGTCATCATCCGGGTTGTCTTCCTGACCCGGCTGCATGAATGGGTTGTATTGCTTTTCAAGTTCTTCCTGTTCTTTCTGTTTCTGTTCTTCCAGTCTGTCAAGTTCTCCCTGTACGTTATCCACCCAAGGATGCATTGACAGGATCGTTTCAAGTGACAGTATATCCATTGACTTCTGACAGTTTTCAATAGTTTCAGATTCATTGACAAGCACATCCCGGTTGAAGATGATTTCTACTTCCTCACCCTCAAAGTCACCCTTCCCGGTATTTGCAAAATGTGCATTGACGAACCAAAGAATATCATCAAAGGCTGCCTGGAATTCCGTTTCCGTATCGTCTGCATCATTGTCGATGTCTGAATACATTGACTGGATGTTCATTTGGTTTGGGTTTCCTGATAACCTGTCATCTTTGGCATCATAGCCCATGCCGTTCTCGATCAGGGCTTTCTTGAATATCTCCACAATAGCCTTGTAGTTGTCTGCATTGACCGTGATTTCAAGTGTTTCAACGCCGCCTTTTGCAGAATCATCATTCCTGACCTTTACTGCACCATAGGTTGCAAGGTTCTTTCTGAACTCACCCAAATTCGTACCGTCATAGTTCTTCAGGACAAGGATTGTGTTCCTTGTATCTTCCTGCATATTGTTTTCAAAGTCGGACAACATCACATTGATACCGTCTTGTAATGACTTGACCCTTTTCAGCAAAGGTATTTCATCACTATTGCATTTGACCGGAATCAAAGGAATCCTTGACCAATTAAACCCGGTCACATTCCCCTGACCGTCAACCATAGTGACGTGCGGCACATCTGCCTGTTCACCGTTCACAATATCAGGAATCAGTGAACCGTGGTCATAGATGAACTTGTGAACACCATCAAGATCGTACACTTCCACTTTCTTGATCAGTTCCGGCATAGTTCCCTGATAACCAATGACAATGTACATCCTGATAAAGAAGTCAAGCACAGTGTGTTCTGAATCTTTCCAAAAAGGCAGTACTTCATACGCCGGGAACATACGAAAAGCAAATTCCCCTTCTTCTGTGTAGTACGGATATAACCAAGCAATGCCACCGTTATACGCCGCCTTGCCGCAATTCTTCAAAGTACGCTGAAAACGCCTGTTGAACACCTTCTGCAGCAGTTCAACATACTGTTCATTGTCACCGTGGACCGCAACAGGTTGACCCAACAGGTAGTTTGTTTTTTGATTCACAAGTTTACCGTACTGGTTATCAATGATATGGTTGTTTGGCAGATTATCCACCACTTCCAGTTTTCCGTCATTGCCGATCATTGTACGCTTGCGGGTCAGTATATCGTGATCACCGCCATAATACAGGAATCCCTTGATCTGCATTGTCCGTTTGGGTGAACCTTCCCACTTTTGGATTTCTTTTTCAAGAAATTCCCTGTCGGTCATCCTTGAATGAACGCCCTGTAATATAAAGTTGCTGACCTTCATGGTCAGATTATCCAACAAACTTGTGAACATTGGTCTGTTTCACCCCCTTTTCATTGCTTAATATTTCAATAGCCCCATGAAACAACTGTTTCCGGGGCTATGTGTTACTAATTTGTTACTTTTATTCAAAACTGTATGTGTCACCACGGCTGTCATCTTCCAAGGCATACCGCATTGCATCCATAAGGTGATTGAAGTCATCAACAGGTTTATTTATCTTTCTTCCTGTCTTTGGGTCAACATCCCATTGATAGTTGCTGATCTCCGTCAGGAAATTCACACACCTTGGATGAATGATAATGTGATAGTCCTGAATGAAGTCAATGCCGTTCAGTATGCTGTCTTTGCCTTTCCGGGCTTTCCGTATGTGCGTCAGTCCAAGGGTGCGCAAACGGTCGATGCTTTTCGGTTCAGCAGAATCAGCCGTGATCTTTTCCTTTGCGTAGCCCATCCGGGTAACTTCTGCCGCAATCGCTTCGTTGCTCATGCCCGGCTTGTACATTTCATCAAACACCCATATGGTTTTGCTCGACTGGTCAATGAATCCACAAAACAGTGCAGAAGGGTCATTTGTATAGCCCCAGTCCAGCCCAAAGACTGTCTTAACCCCGGTGACTGCTTTCACGTCATCAAGGCTGAAAAGTTTTTCTTCCCAGTTCTCATATACAAGACCGTCAACAATACCCCAGTCACCAAGACCCGCCACTTTGTAACGTCTTGGGTTCTGCTTCTTCATTGTCTCAAAGACTTTGCGGTCTGCATCGTCCAGCCATTCGTTACACAGGTAATTGGTTGTCATGGCCAGCGTTTCATCATCTGGGCTATCAAAAAACCGCTTTTTCAGCCAATGGTGTTCATTCCAGGGGTTAAAAGTCAATGTGATCTGCTTGAACAGGCCCGACCCCTCCGGGACTGCGCCACGAATGGATTCGTCGAGTACGCTGAAATCGTCTTCGCTACCTAACTCGTATGCTTCCTCAATCCAGAGCCAGCACAGGCAACCGGTTTCGACCGTGATACTTGTCACCTTCAGTGGGTCATCCAAGCCCCTGAAATATATCTTCTGACCTGTTGGCTTGTAAGTCATCTCCAGGGGGCTTTCCTTCACGTCCCAGTGCGCATCCACGCCTAATCTGTGGATTGCCCATTTCAATTCAGTGAAACAGCTGTCTTTCAAGGTTCGGAACGTCTTCCTGACCACCAGGGTGTTTGCATCCGGGTACTTCATCATGTTGGTGATGTACCAGAGCGCTGTTGTCTTTGACTTTTTGGATGCCCTTGAACCTTTACACGCCCGATATCTGCCCTTCCATCGCCAAAATGTGCCGTAGCCCTTTCCAACTATTTCAGGCAGGCTTACAAGTTTTTTCCCATTGGCGGCAGTCCTGGATCTGTAATCCTCCGGATACAGGATAAATTTCTGGTAGTTAAAAATATGCTGCGAAGAAATGCGTTCTCTCGTCATGGGCGATCACCGCCTAATCTTCCAGGGCGTCTTCACCTGATATCACGACCGGGATAGCGACATTGACATTCACTTTGTCATTCCACATTCCCAAATGTTTCCCCAGTAATTCCAGGGCTTTCAGCTTTGAGGCGATCTTGACTTCCCTTTCTTCGCTACTGCCGGTGTCGCTTTCGGATGACTTGTATTTGATTGACTCAATGCAGGCAAGGTCATCATCCGTTGCAGTGCTTCTGATCCTGCCCTGACTGTCAACAATGTCCGTCATCTTCACAAGGGCAATCTTCGCAAGCTCCAAGACAACCCTGTCCTGATTGATCCCGGTGCGCCTTGACCGTTCTGCCATTGCTTCACTGATTGCCTGTTGAACCTTAACAGTTCCTAACATCCGTGACCCTTGCACATCTGCCGTTTTTGCTGAATAACCCGCCCGGATAGCGGCCTGTGTTGCATTCAGGTCAATCAGGTATTCATCTACAAATCTTTGCTGTCTTGCCCCCAGCTTCGCCACAATACCGCCTCCCCTCCAATAGATTGCACTACAAAAACCCTCAAAACCGATCATTCCCGAACAGTTTCAAGGGTTTTATGATTTTCTCATCATATACTATATCATACTCGTAACCGACATTGTACGACATTATATGGCAACTTTTCATATTTCCCCATGCGCATCATTTGCCATGTAAGTCTCTTCAAAACGCTTCAGCGCATAGCGGTGCAATCTGAGTATGTGGTCATAGCAATATCCCATTTTACATGCAATCTCTTCAAAGGACTTGTACTCCACATATCGCATATAGAGCAACTGTACATACCTTGGATTAGATAGCTCGTGGATCCGGTTGATTATCTCGTGCCTTTCGTGTATAAATTGGTCAAGCTCTCTTTCGATTTCTCTTTGGAGGTCAACAATTTTGTTGATAGTGCTGACATATGGCGCATCCCCCTTTGGACTGGTCTGGACCCTGTCCCCGGAATAATCAAAAGACCCTATCGCCGTACTCACGGCCTTTAAATCCTCAACTTCCTTTATTTTTTGATCAATTACCGTATCTATTTTTTTTAACCGTTGTAAATCTCCCTTTGGCCCCATATATTTCTTTTTCTTCATGGCGACACTCCTCTCCGTCTCTTTGCAGACATTGCGCTATACTTGTTTTAATGCACCCGTGTGGAATCGAACCACCTTCACAGCCCACTACTGACGAGTGCACCTCCCATGAAAAGAAGGATAGGAAAAATATCAAAAATTAGATGCTGGCAATAAAAGCCGACTGTCACGGGCAGACCTCCTCGGAGGCTCTGGTTTGAGTTTCACAGCGTCGAGATGTATCTACCAGAAACATGTAGCCATCACTCTTGTATCTTATCATAGCCAAAAAAGTATTTTGTACCAAAACTAAACTCTCGTGGCACATATGAGCTTCCGGGACATCATAGCGGCATCTTGGACTCATCGAATAGCCCACTTTTTTCAAAAAACTACCGGCATCTATTGGCCGGTAGTTTTTATAATGTCATTCAGTTTTTCAATAATGAGCCTTTCTTTCAACTTGTCCGGTTTGCGGCGTCCGCAATCCCAACTTTTTACTGTATTGATAGATATCCCGAGCAATTCGGCGAACTGCGTCTGTGTGAGGCCCGCGGCCTCTCTGTACTCTTTGATCGTCATGTGTCATGCTTCCTCCGCCAGGTCAAAGTCTGATCCCTGGATCAGTTCCCCGTCTTCGTCGCACTCGCAATACTCAAGAGCATATTCCTCGATGTCCCAGATGTTGGCCTTTTTGTATGTGCACTTATGTTTTGCCAACTCCGCCTCTGCCAGCTTCTTGTCGTCAATGCTCCATCTCTTTAATTCCTCCGGCATTCTGTCCGCGCCCCAGATTGTGTCGCCTTTTTCAAACTTCTTGTACTCCATGTCCGTGAGTCTTTCCGTTCCTTTTTTTAAAATAATTGTGTTCATATCCTTTACCTCCTAATATTTATTTTATAATCTTATTATAGTGTACATTGTACACTTTGTCAAGAGGTTTTTTAAATTTTTTTTCTTTTTTTTAAATTTAGATATCTTCCAGTGTCATCTGTACGGGCCTGCACTGTTCCTCTTTAATCCTTTGCCTCCTGATACATTCCAACTCCTCAATGCGTTCTGCGGGCATCCACTCATCCGCATGAACCTTATCCAGAGAATGTTCTTCTAAATTTTCGTAGCCTATCTCCAGAATCTTTTTTTCCAACTTTTGAAGCCTCTTTTGTTTGGCGGCTGCCCTTTTTTCCTTTTTTCGCTGTATCGACTGTTTCTCACTTTCCGGATCAAAGGTTGTATAAATTCCGGCTTTTATGTCTTCCAGATCTTGGATAAGATCCCTGCTTGGTTTTGATTCCGCCCGGATATTTAATATCTCAAACCGCCATGTCGGATCCATCATCTGTTGTATGGAATGATTTTCCCGGTAATAACGCTCAATGTCATCGCTCTGAACCTTAATAAATGCTTCGCATATATCCATGCTGCATGGTCTCTTAAAAAAACGGACTGCTTTCCTGACATTTATCCACTGTGTGCCATCCAGCAGAGTACATTGATCCCCCATGCGCTGGTGTATCCCGCTTGTCTTTACGTCATAATACACATTCCCGCGCTTTTTGCTTAACTTTTTCCCCAAGATAGGACAATACCTGTCCTTCGCATAATAACATCCATCAGCGCATCTTCTTGGCTCGTAGTGTAAATTCCACTCCCTTTTGCGCTCATTATAATACATGTGGTTCTGACAGACCCGTCCATTATGGGCGTCCGCATATTCCTGGTACTTTCTTTCCCGTTCCGCCTCGCGCTCTTCATTCGCTTTTTCAATACTGTTTTTATAATCATAAGGTTCTTCCGTCCGGTGGCAGACGCACCAGCACTGGATGCAAAGGCCTCCGCCACTCATGCCGTGTAGCCTTTTGTCGTTATCCCGGCAATCTGACTTGTCGTATGGGCAACGGATGACGGGATTATCGTTTTCGTGCTGCCAATCAACCCCCATAGTTGCTATACGGTCAATAACATTTTCCCCCTTAACAAATCGTCCGCATCCAGTTTTGTAAACGATTTGATCAGCATGCCATTTTTTATATTCGAAGCCACCAGACAGATTATTCAATGGGTCATCTCCCGTAAGTCTGCTGGAATCAATCTGGACATAAGGCGGAAAATTATCTGTCGTATACCCTTCGGCCAATAATCTTTTGGTCAGCTTGTTATACTCAGTCATAAGCACCTCACAGCCCCTGGCATGGTCGTATTCCCCAGAAATCTTCCATTTTATCCCGGAAATCTTGCCGGTCCATATCGTAAATTTCACAAAAGCACTTTTCACAAGTATTCTTGATCTTAAAAGTCCTTGTCAAGCGCATGTCCCAGCTATTCATTTGCTCGCTGCACATATGGCGATATTCATCTAACCATTTTACTTTGCTCGTAGTCATTCCTCCATCCCCTTCAGCGCTTCCTCGGCCTCGCCTTGCGTGAGGAATACGGTTTTGCCGAAACACTCAAGCATACTGTAGTCAAATTTCTGTGTAGCAATCATTGGATGCGTCCCTTTAAGGTTTGTCATGATACAATAAACCTTTGTGCCAACCTTACACGGAAGTTTCAGCAACAAGCCTTGTTCCTCTAATCCTTTCAGCCTGTTATATTCCTCAAACGCATCCAGAGGTTTGCCGCAGATATTAAAACACTTTGTGATATCGCCATCGTAATCGCTGCATTTTTTGCACTCTTCAAATTTTAACCTCTCCATTTCTATTCTCCTTTCATATCGCGAATTGGATCTGCCCTGGCCGGTCCGCATCTATCCGCAGATTCTTTGTCCTCTCACACCTACACAACTCCGGGAAGTTTGCCTTGACCAATGCCGCCGGGATCGGCGGACATACTGCATTGCCGCATCGTTTGACCTGCTCCGATCTCGTATACTTTTCCCCAGTGTGGTCATGATCGATGATATAATCATCCGGAAACCCCTGGCAGCCATACAACTCTTTTGGCTCCAGCATCCGCAGGCCAATGTCTACGATTTGATAATCGACTCCGGCGATCGTCACAAGTCCGAACCTGTCACGTTCCGTCACGGTATCAAGCGGTTCTTTAATATCCTGTCCAGTGCCTTGACCGTAATATTTAATCAAAAATGCGCTCACTTCTCCGAAATGGCCGTCCCCTGCCGTAATAGTCGGGATCGGCTCTCTCACATCCCGGCCGTCACAATGGTTATTCATTTGGATCAAATTCACGGCGCACAGGCTGTTATGATCCCATGACGTCACTGTCGGGAGAGGGTTTTCCAGGCTGTCCCCGGCACCTTTGTATCCGCCGTCATAGTATTTATGCAAAAAAGAAGTTACCAGTCCATATCGATTAGAGCCATCCACCGTCATGATAGGGTCCTCTATGGTCTGCCCCCTGACCTCACCACTTGACGTTTCGGAGTGGTACTGGATCAGTGTTGGGGCGCACAGATAATGCTTTCCACTGCTTACAATGGTCGGTAAAGGCTCCTTAATATCATGTACTCTTGCTTTCTGTCCTTTCCGCTCCCCATATCCAATCGGCACAATAAACGGCTCTGCATTATCAATTACAAACTTTTTTAGTCCCCTGGCGATCCGTCCCATCGTCTTTTGTGCCAGTGGTCGCACCGCCCGGATCCCATACTTTTCCTTGATCTCCTCCGCCGTGTCAAAGATGCTTGGGCAGGGGAGAGAAAAGTCCAGCTGGGTATAGGCCCCCGCGTAGGGCTCCAGCAATCCGGCCTTGACCTGTGCGCTGTCTTTCGGTCCATGGGTCGGTGCTGGCCAGACAATAGGTCTTCCGTCGCACCGGGCGATCAGGAAGAACCTCTTGCGCATCGTGGGCGCGCCGTAGTCAGCCGCCACAAGGTTCCGATATTCCACCGCATAGCCCAGCGCCTTCAGCTGCTGCACGAACTTTCGAAAGGTCACACCCCGCTTTGCCTTAATGGGATGGTGCCTCCGGTTTAACGGCCCCCATGTCCTAAATTCCTCCACGTTTTCCAGCATGATCACGTCCGGACGTACCATCCCTGCCCACCGCAGGGCCACCCATGCGAGGCCCCGAATATTCTTGTCTTTTGGCTTGCCGCCTTTGGCTTTGGAAAAGTGCTTGCAGTCCGGGGAGAACCAGGCAAGTGCTACCGGGTGACCGTTGCAGGCCTCCGCCGGATCAACATCCCAGACGTTCTCGCAGTAATGCCGTGTATCCGGGTGGTTTGTTTCGTGCATCCGGATGGCTTCTGGATCATGGTTGATGGCAATATCAACACTGATTCCGGTCGCTATCTCTATCCCTGTGCTGGTTCCACCGCCGCCGGCGAAGTTGTCTACTATCAGTTTTCCGTCAATCATGTCAGTTCCTCCACGTCCTTAAATATCTCCCTTATTGTTTTTTATTTCCATGTCCAACAAGTGATAAAACAACCTTCGGTACCCATAAAAATCCGTCCTGCCGCAGGGGATCCTGCCCCACTCGGTATATTCCACGCCCTCATAGGTCTTTCCCTGGGTGACAGAGAGGCAGATCTGCTCCATGATGGCCGGATTCGCCCTTGCTGCACACTCCCGGATGATATCAAGATATCTTCCGCTCCGGCAGATCTCCCGCAGTTCCCGGTATCTCTCCCGGCTGACCCCGTAGTCATCCCACGACAGGCGGGTTTTGGGTATCTTTTTAACCTTGATGCAAAACTCACAGACCCAATACTCGTCAAAAAGCGTCAGCTGTCCCTTGATCTGTCTTCTTGACTTTCGCACCGCATCACCCGCTCTCGGAGTTTTTTTGTAAGAACATCTTTTCCAGATCCCTCATTTCCTTTTGGCTGTAATCCCTCTGGTCAAAGTTGTTAAACTGGTTTTTCTTCCCTGTCTCCGGTTTCTTATATTTCCCCGGGAGGTATTCCTCAAAAGTGAAATCCTTCAAAAAGTTCTCCGCTTTTTTGATATATCTCCCCTGGGTTCCAAGAATCTTACAAGCCTCTGCATAGTTCAGGGCACATTTCACAAGTTCGCTCTCCGTTATCTTTCCGGTGGACAACAGGGAGATATACTCCCGTTCCGTCAGATGGCGGTTGCAATCCTTGGGGTATGCGGAGATAAATTCCCCAATACGGCTCACTTCTCCCTCGAATTGGCTCACTTCTCCCCTCGTGCGCGCGTTCGGATTCGGATTCGGATTGGATTCGGATTGGATTCGGATTGGATTACGGGCGCATTTGATATCATTTGATATCAAATGATTGCAAGTTTCATCAGGTGCTGGAAATTTGCTTCTTTTCGCCCGTATTTGTTGATGCTTCTCCCAAGTTGACATTTGCAGGTACGGTCTTCCTCCGGCCTCATACCGTCTGACCAAGCCTACCGACACCAGCTTATTAAGAGATTTATCAATCTGCTTAACCGTTACATCCTTAAGTGGGAAGCAGGATCCTTTTATGATGGCCGCCCTCCCGTCAAATCGTCCGTAATCGTCACACACTACGATTAACCTGTAGAACATTACCTCTTCGAACCATGAAAGGGAATCTATGGAATCACTCCGGCAGATAGATTCTTTGATGATTCGATTAGGCATCCCTGATACCTCCTATATGCATTTTCAAGATTTCACCTCCCTTATCAGCACCTCAATTCTTGGGTTTCCCTTGTCGACCAAAAACCTGTCGGAAAACCCGGCAATTTCCTTCCAGCCGTCATTTTGAAGCACGCCAGATTTCACAAGCGCATCCTGTATTACCTTGCGTCCAAAAGAGCTTATATTGTCCAAATCCCTGCGTTTATTCCTCTCATACCATGTGTATTCCATAAATACCTGATTTTCTATCTTTGCATCGTTTAAGCAGGAGCATATGGCTTTTTTGACAATTCTTTCATTCCTCTTTTTCATATTATTTCCAGCGTATGATTTGGAACGCTCTGCACCTATAAATTTGTTCAGGCCATCAAGCCTGCCGGGGATCGTCAATAAATATTCCATGCTACCAGATCCCCTTTTTCTGCGCGTTGTGCCTGTAACGCTCAAGACATTTTTTTATCTGCAGGCACTCCCGTACCTGATCCGGCAGTGCGCGCCTATAGGCCGCACTCTGCCAACGGTTTACAACCTTATACATGATTTTCCAAGCCAGTTTTTTCATGTTCCTCCTTTCCGGCGGAAATTCGCCCTGCCGCCACGGGCTGTGATATACGGTTGATAGTTACCTAATCCAGATCCAACGGCTGCCACCCCCGCGGAAAATCCTGGATCTCCATCACGCATTCTCCACAATCGCTTTCCTCTCCTATTGACAAGAGGCAGTTTTCACAGCTTCCTTGCATGCTACAATAACCTATAAGAGTGTTGTATGCTTCCAATGCTTGACTTTTTGTAATCTCTCCCATAAAAGTATCGCTTAACACGTCAGAGACACCTTTTTCGATATACTGCTCAACCAGTTTCTCAACAGTCCCGTCGTTCATTTTTTTGTTTACCGCATCTGCGATTCTTTGTTCAAAAGTTTCCATTGATTTGATCCCTCCTAATTCTCCAAATATTCTTCCAAGCAAGCACTATAATCTACACCCCCACGCTCTTTCTGCCATTCTGTCCAGAAATCTATTGTCCTGCTCTGTGGGCGCTCCTTTGCAAGCTCCACATGGATTTTAAGCGGTATCGGGCAGGCATCGCCGATTACAAGGCAGTCGCCGGGAGAAAACATGGTAGTGCTGTCCATGATTGCATCCCCGCCTTTTACCCTCTGCTTTACTATGGTTTTATCATTCTCATTGTTCAGCTTCATCACTATGCAGTTCTCACATTGGGCAAATATTGTTTTATTGAGTTCGGAAGGCCGCTGGCTTGCCACAAGGAGTGTTATGCCAAATTTCCGGCCCTCTTTAGCAACATTCTCAAAAATCTCCACCATGCGCCGCTGTGATGCGGATAACTGGAGATCTACCGGGATGTAAACATGTGCTTCATCACAGACAAGGGTTATCGGCCTTGCGTCTTTCTGCATAATCTGAATATTGTAAATCAGTTTCGTAATCGCCCCGATAATCAGCACCGCTATATCATGGGGTATGCCGGATAAATCAATGTTCTTTACTGGTTTGTCGCCGCCCATGATGCGGTTAAGAAGGTCTGTAAGGTATGATTGCGGCTTGTCCTCAAAGAGAAATGAATACCTATTGTCAGCGTGCAGGGTTTTCATTGTGTTAATCACGCCGCTCAGCTTTCCATTCCATTCCCCTTTGACGGTCTTCACCATTCCTGCCTTATTTCCCGTTTTGTAAAATTCCCCTGTCGGTATCTCTTCAATGTTTAATTCACTCATATGCTCCATGAGCACAGGAAAGCTAAAATATATAGGCTTACTTTCATTTACGTTCATAGCATTTATATGGGATTGAAAACAATACCGCAATGCCGACATGATAACCGTGCTGTCCTCTTTCACTTTCAGCACATTCGCCGCCATATCCGCAAACCCAAGCATCCAGATAGGGAACGGCACTTCCCCCATCTTGATACTGTCCACATAGGAAAGCTTGCTGTACTCCCCATGGATATCAAATACGACAATATTTGTCCCGGGGAGCTTTGCGGCCTCTTCCAGTATCTTTGTTACCGTCTCGGACTTACCGCACCCGGTATTACCTACAATGCAGGAATGCCGCTGAAAGAATTTGTTTCCGTCAAGCCATGCGTCTGCATTATAGTTTGCGTACTCTCCAATACGGAATACTTTTCCGCTGGAATCCATTCCTTTTAACATGCGCGCAAAATCTATGTCGCTCATTTTTTTGATTAAAACATTGGTACTCGGGTATCTGTCAATCTGCTGTCTGAAAATTCCATCAATTATGCTCCCTAAGACAGAACATTCAATCACTTTCAAGGACGGCTGTTCCAGTTCCTCAAGCACCGCATTATCGTCCATCTGCGTTTCCACGTCATTATCCGTTATGGCGCAGACTTGCGTGACAAGCTCCACTTCCCCATCCGATACGGATATTAAATCATTCAGGCGTGCTTTTTTAAACTCCGCATCGTCTGTTTTAATTTGTATTTTGTCAGGTAATATTTTTACTAATTTCATGCAGACACCTCGCTTTCTTCCACGCTCTCTACAGGTTCATATCCGTCAAATTCGTTTGCGGGTCTGCTAAAATATCTTGGCGGCTCATCGCTGTAAAAATCAAATTTCATATCACATACCAACATTTCCTATCCCTCCAACAATTCGCTATAATTCCTAATCCTCGCCTTTTTCACACTCTTGCAGTAGTCGCACACGCCGCAGTAATGTGGTTCTTCCAGCCCTGCCTTGACTGCAATAAACCGCGGAATATTTCCCTCAATCTCCCGAAGTGCCATATCAAGCGTCGGCTGGTCAATCTGGAAGATGTCAAAGTCCGTCACCGCTTCCTTTGTGGCGGCGGCAAGATAAAATGGCAGCTTTCCATATCCGTTCGCTTCCACTCCTGCCTGATATACCGCCCCCTGAAGGTCGTACCGCCAGAATGCGAGGCTTTTGAAGTTCTGCACCACCTTTAAATCGGCGATGCAGATGCCCTCCACAAAACTATCCATTTTCATCTTCCACGGTGCGCCGAACATCTCAAAGGCAAGGATTTTTTGCTTTTCTCCGCTCATAAACTGCATAAACCTCTCATCCTGCCGTACCCGGTTTATGATAGCGTCGGCCTTGCGGAAATCCGCCCGGAGCGCACCGCTGCGGCAGTAGAAGATGTTAGGCGACTCCTGCCGGAGTTTTTCAAGCGTCCCCTCAAACCATCTGTCAACCAGTGTCCCGATCAGCATTGCCTTTGTTGTAGGCTGCTCGTAATCGCCCCGGATCTTCGCCATGGCCATAGCCTCGCACTTGCGAAAATCTTTGTACTGGCTCACACTGAAAAAGGCTCGACTTGCTTCTTTGCCGTAGTAGTTATCATCATTCAGATCCATCGGCATCACCCTCAGGCTTCAACTCCTGCTGCCCATCTGCCTTTTTCTTCGTCTCCTTCTTGCCTTTCTCGCCCTTTTCCTTTTTCTCAAACGGGTCTTTGACATCTTCCTTTTCCACTCCCGGAAGCTCAAAGACTTCCTCACGCTTCGCCATGCCGTCTTTAAGGGATGTATACACCCTCTTAAGCCGCACAAGGTCATTCATGGAGAAAGCGGATGATTTACATCCAATGTACTTCTCGATCGCTTCAATCGGGACGGAAAACTCCTTCTCGAATGTCGCCGCCATACTTTTCACAAGGTCGATTATTGGCTTCCCTGTCTCGCCAATTAACGTTTTATTGCACTGCTCCATGGCGTCCTCCACCACATCGCCGGGGATAATCCCAAGGATACACGCCCTGAGCCGCCTTGCGCCCTGATTGGCCACCATCTCATAGATATCTCTTGGATCTGTCAACGGGACATTCCCTTTTCTGGTGCTGCGGATGTGCGGCACGCTGAATACCTTTTCCTGTCTGGTGTTCGTCTCCAGATCCCACGCATAGGCCATCACCTGGCTCTCCCCAGCTTTCTGCTCCAGCTCCACAATGCCGAAGCTGATATTCCCCCAGTTTTGCGCCAGCGCTTCAGCAAGACGGATTGATGCCCCCACGATCTTCTGGCCGCCCCGGGGATACTCATACATTGCCTTTTCTGCCAGCCCCTTCCTCTGACACGCCTGCATGATGCGGTTACAACTTGCCACATAGTCTCGGGGAAATCTCTTTGCCATGATAATCTGCCCCTGTACCTCTTGCGTCTGCCGGCTTGTGGCCATCTCCGCCGTCACACTTCTTCCTGTTGTCATCTCAAATCCTTCCATTCCTATCCCTCCTTAATCCAATTGCCTGAGTAAAACCACTCCACAAGTTCCTTTTTCGCATCCTTGTCAAAAGAGATCCTCTCCAGTGCATATTCAAAAGCATCTTCTTCCGCCACAAAGATCCCTTCCTCCGGACCGACCCCCCTGTATCCCGGCCCATTTATCTTCGCACGGAACTCTTCCGGGCCTGCCCTGTTTTCCTCCCTCTCCAGCGGCCAAAACGAGTCAACCACCATAGGGTTCTCGACCATCATCATCGGGATCACCGCCCTTCCTGACAAACCCCACCACTATCCCGTCGCTGATGATGGCATCCCATCCTTTTTCATGCTTTTCCTCGCAATACTGTAAGTCAACTTGTCTCTGCATATCCATATTCATCCCTCCCAGTCTTTGTAGTGTTCGCAAGCAACACCTGACGTGTTTCCGGCTCCGTCCTGGTGGTGCGCCGGTAAAAGTCCCTCTGTCTCTTCCTTTCCTTCCTGCAGTCGCATTCTTCTCCCGGATCCAGATTGCAGCCGCAATCCGGACAGATCCTGTAATATGCCATGACTGCCCCTCCTTTCACTTCATCACATTCCAGATATCTTCCTTTGTCGCACCAAGGATACCGAATAAGGCTTGAATTTCTTCAAATCGAAAATGACCGCTCTTCATCCTAACGCTAAAACTAGATTCGGAAAGACCAAGCGCCGCCGCCAAATCCTTCTGATAGATCCCATGCCTACTGCCTGTCCTACTCTCCACAAAAAGGACAAACTTGTTCGGTTCAACCTCCGGCCTGCTCCTCGCCTTTTTTGGCATCTCTATCCCTCCTTCCTTTTCTTGTGGATGTCATATGCGGCGTAGATGATAAATGCCACCACCTCGACCAGCACCGTGGCGATTACGCCACAGGCAAATTCAGAAATCCACAACTCAATCACCTCCCTTCATCCTGTAAACCTCACCATACCGCACGCCAAACTTTTCGGTCTCCTTGTGAGACTCAAAGTAAATATCAATATGGTTCCCTTTTACCTTCCCTCCGCAGTCCTCCGCGACAAAAACCCCGAGCCCCTTGATCCGGATTGCCGTCCCGTACGGGATCACGTCCGGATCCACCGCCACGGTCCGCCCCTCTCTCGCCACCACTCCGGTGGATGTCTCTCTGCCATAGCCCCCTGAGCATTCCTCGCAGGGGCAGTAGGCCGTCAGCTTAAACGACCCGAGGGAGACCCTTTTCCTCCTTACCGCCTTAAGCCTCTCCGACATGGGCACCGGGCTGTGTATCGTGACGCGAGGCGCAACCGTGATGTTGTACGCCGTGATATTCACAACCCTGGCCTTTGTCGGGCTTTCATAAGGAGGTATTGACAATATGTGAAGTACTGACATGAAGATCAGTACAGTCACGCAATTTATTACGTGAAATCCCATTTTTCGCTTTCTCATGTTATCCTCCTCGCATGCATCAAAACATCGCCAGCATGTACCCGATGGCGAAGCCAACAATCATGCCAATTAGAACTGATGTTGCAATCAAGGCAACTATGCGTTGCCCCACCTTCCTTTTGTTAAGACCCTTCTGGTAATCCATCTGTCAGTTTCCTTTCCACTTTAATCAGCCAGTCCAATTCATCCTCCGTGACAAGTCCAAAGTATTCATTTGTGCGGATGAAATGGTATGAAACACCATAAAACTGTTCAAGTGTCATCTTAAATACCTCCCATTTTTTCCGGCATTGTACGCAAATGCTGTCCCACTGATCGAAGTACCGAGTCGAGCCTCTGCGGATGATCGCCTTATCCCACTCCTGAATACAGCGTTTAAGGCTCCGGCCCAATTCCGTGTCGAGAAATTCTTTCTTATTCATCTTCTGATCACGCCCAGGCATCAACCGGACTCTGTAACCATCGGCGACATTAACTTTATTTGAAGCTATCTCCGCTATGGTCGTGGGGTTTGCCTCGTCTGTTTCAACAATGACTTTCACAAAATTTCTTTGATCTCCTTCCATCTCATCACCTCCCTGTCACTTCCTCCTTGCTGGTTTTCTTCCCATCAATGTCATAGTTTACAAAAGATTCTTTTTTCATGGGCCCAGAGACTTCGGCACTAACCCTAAGCCGTTCATCAGGGTCTCTGAGGTCACATATGACGGAAAGCCACGTACAGTTCTTTCCGATATCCTCGCCGTTGATCCGAAAAATCTTCTTTTCCACATCAATCTCGATGGTTTTAAGTTCTTGCGGAATAAATGTTGTTCCGTCCAAATTCTTCATTTCGTCTCACCTCCCTCCTATTGTCAGCTTGGCTCTCTATTTCGAACAAACCTTCTTCTGACAATCTCAACCTCAATCACCTCCCTTCTATGCTGGCATCCTCTGCAAAGTCCATAGGGTCAACGTCAAGGAATTTGCATAATTTAACGAGTTCCCTTCCTCTTATTTCTCTTTTTAGAGACCTGTTTCTAAGACTATTGTACAAGGCGGCATACGGTATGCCTGTTCTCCGAGAAATTACCGTAAGTGCGATTCCCTTATCTTCTATACACTTTGAAATTCTGTCCTCTAAAAGCATTTTATCACCTCCCAAACAATGAATAACGAAAATTTCGTTATATAAACTATAATACCTGTTTTTTCGTTTGTCAAGTGTTTTTAACGAATTTTTCAATATTTTTGTTGACATGATAAAAATAATAGGTATAATGAAATTACGGGAGGTGATAAGTTGGCAAGTAAATATTTTTCTAATAAACTAAAAAACTTACGATTGAAAGCTGGATATACTCAAAAAGAAGTATATGAACATTTCAAGATTCCACAATCTACATTTAGTTCTTGGGAAGTTGGAAAATCAGAACCATCCGGGGAGATGCTTATAAAGCTTTGCGAATTTTATAAATGCGATATGATAAGAGAATTTTCTTCTGATGAGGACTTAACCTATGTTGAATGGAAAATAATCGACAAATACCGCTCCCTGGACTCTCACGGAAAGAAAATAGTGGATTTAGTATTAAATGAGGAGTCGGAACGCTCAACTTCGTCTCCGGTGCAAATAGTGGTAGAGAATGAGCAGCAGCCGAAAATAAGTACACGACTTGTGAATTACTACTACAAATTGGCTTCTGCCGGAAATGGACAGATAGTATTTGACACACCACCAACAGAGAAAATCCAAATACCCAGTACACCAGAATATCAGAAAGTCGATTATGCCATCGGCGTGAACGGAAACAGCATGGAACCGGTGTACTTCGACAGCGATATACTTCTTATAGAGGTTACGGAGGATATAGATCCAGGAGAAAACGGTATCTTCATTGTTGATGGTGAAAGCTATGTAAAAAAGATGGGGGATGCAGAGCTAATCTCGCTCAATCCGAGATACAAAAACATCCCATTGACGGAAAATTCAAAGTGCATGGGAAGAGTTGTAGGGAAGCTATGAAGCTAAAATTATAAAAATCACAAGAGAAAGGCGGGTTTATTATGGATTTTGCAGAAGAACTTAAACAATTTTCAAAGCGCATTATAGAACTTTCAAGTTCTATAACAAACGAGGAAGCGACTAAAATGTCTATGATCGTTCCTTTTTTCCAGTTATTGGGGTATGATGTATTTAATCCGGCGGAATTTTGCCCCGAGTTTACGTCAGATGTGGGAATCAAAAAAGGGGAAAAGGTAGATTATGCAATCTTGTCAGACGGAAAACCGGAAATATTGATTGAATGTAAATGGTGTGGCGATAATTTGGCAAAGCATGGCTCTCAACTTTTCAGGTACTTCGGGGTATCTGCTGCGAAATTTGCCATTTTGACCAATGGGATATCTTATAAATTTTATACAGATATAGAGGAAGTAAATAAAATGGACCTTACGCCATTTCTCGAATTCAACATGAATAATATTTCTGACGCCTCGATAAATGCCCTTAAAAAATTCAGGAAAGACGTATTTAACAAAGAAGATATATTCGGCACTGCATCAGAATTAAAATATTCCGGTCTAATCAAAGACTGGATCAAGGGGCAATTAGAGAACGTCAGTGATGATTTTGCCAAGGTTATTTTAGCAGATATCTATGACGGTGTTAAAACGCAAAAGATATTGGATAAATTCAAACCCATAATCAAAAAATCTTTCAATGGATATATAAATGACAACGTCAACCAGAAAATTTCTTCTGCTTTAGATGACGCTCCAAGCACAAATGATCTCGAAACCGAAGAGACAACAACACAAAGCAAGATCAACACTACAGAAGAGGAATTACAAGCATTTAATATTATTTGCGCCATTCTCTCTGAGTCTATTGATTTGAACAGGGTTTGTTATAGGGACACAGAGAGTTACTTTGGCATTCTTTTTGACAACAACAATAGGAAACCCATCTGTAGGCTCAATCTGGACACAAAGAAAAAACAGCTATTGATACCGGATGAGAAAAAAGTATTCAGCCGAATTTATATAGATTCAATAATAGATTTATATAAATACAAGAACGATATCATTACTTGTGCGAAGCGATATGTTGATAAAGATAAAGTA
Source organism: uncultured Eubacterium sp. (assembly GCA_964484225.1). GTDB lineage: Bacteria > Bacillota > Clostridia > Lachnospirales > Lachnospiraceae > Eubacterium_F. The sequence goes on along the minus strand of CAZAEM010000003.1, from coordinate 107,067 downwards.
TAATACAACCCTAATAAACCAAACGGCGTACGACCGACAGAAAGGTGCGGTCTCGTCGGCGGTGCCTTGCTGGGCCCTGTCGGGATGCTTGCCGGAGGGATGTCGGCAAAACAAAAAAGGTATATGCCAAATAGCGCTACAATTCAAAGACGGAAAAAGAAGCCTTATTGAAGTAGATGATAAAATCTGCAAGGCTATTATCAAGGCCTGCTTCTGACCAAATAGGAAAAGCCGCCCGGCGCTACCAACACCGAACGGCCCTAAGCAGATACCGAAAAAGATGATACCCACAATCCAAAATCATTGTATCATCTTTTTGGGCAGCTCGCAAGTAGTTGTTCGGATTTTCCGGACAACTGAACGGCTGTTATTTTTATACCCGATTTAAGGAGGTTGATACTATGAAGATTGAAAAACTCCCCTCCGGCTCTTACCGGATCCGAAAGATGTACAAAGGAGAGACATACCAGGTTGTAACGGATTACAAGCCCACGCAAAAGGAGGCCGTGCAGCTGATGGCGGAGGAATTGGACAAGGTAAAGGGCCGGTCTGCCAGGATGACGTTTCAGGATGCGGCAGACGAGTATGTTGAAAGCAAGAGAAACGTACTGTCGCCAAGCACAATCCGGGGATACCAAGCCGTGATAAAAAGGATATCTGACAAATTTTTAAAAATGCCAATCGGTGACATAGAGCAGGTAGATATACAGAGAGAAATAAACAGAGTGGCGATCGACAAAAGCCCAAAGACCGTCCGTAACCACCATGGCTTTATATCAGCCGTCTTGATGACTTTTCGGCCAGAAATGAGGATCACTACAACATTACCGCAAGCCCGTCATATTGAGCCCTATATTCCATCCGACGAAGATATCAGAGGGATATTAGAGTATGCAAGCGGGACCAGGTATGAAATACCTATCATGTTGGCTTGCTACGGTATGCGGCGATCAGAGATATGCGCATTAACTATAGACGACATCGAGGGGGATGTCGTGCATATCACAAAGGCAGTCGTCCAAGACGAAAATGGGAGATGGGTTAAAAAAACAACCAAAACAGTAGAAAGCACCAGGGATATTGTAATACCAGAGTTTCTTGTCAAAAAAATAAAAGAGCACGGAATAATCTACGACGGCAATCCAAGCGGAATTACAAGTTTTTTGATCCGGGCACAAAGAAAGCTTCAAATGCCGAGATTTTCCCTCCATAAACTCCGACATTATTTTGCGAGCAAGATGAGCGCCATGCACGTCCCAGATGCCGATATCATGAAGATGGGCGGATGGCGGACGGACCATGTGATGAAGGGAGTGTACCGTCACGCCATGCAGGACAAAGACAAGGAAATGCAAAGAAGTATGGTAAATAAGCTGGGAAAAGAACTATTTTAATTTTTTGTCATGAATTTGTCATAAAAATCTAAAAATTGCGAAAAATAGTCGCCTATAGTATGCGGTTAGTGGGACTTGAACCCAAAATTCCGATTTTACAAGAAAGGCGAATTTCTGGCAAGAAATCCGGGAGACTCGAAAAATAAGGGTCTCCCGGATTTTGTTATTGTTAATTAGTTTGTAAAAATTTAACTGAATTTAATATAATTCAATAAAATTTTGTCATGAAATTTGTCATGGCTCTTTTACTTTTTTCAACAAGATCCACCGCGGCTTTCCCTTCTTTGTATCCTTTTTCAGCCGCCCCCCAGGATCCAGCCATCTTCTTGATGTATACCACATCACCTTTCTTTTTTTTTCGCCGATTTTGTTGTCCCCTACTTCCGGGCCAGAGCGGATGGCCGCCTTTTCCGTGACTCTTGCCTTGAATAAGTAGCCCTTGGTTAAAAAGTTGTGAAAATGTTTCCACTGCTTATTATCCTCTCCTGCCATGGTGGCCGGGCATGTCTTCCCGGTGACATCCCAATGACGGATGATCGTCTTGGCATTGGGGCAATACTTCTGGATATACTTCACGAGCCGCCTCACTGCCTTCATCTGCTCCCAGCTGGGGGAGCCGCTTACAAGGTCACACAATTCGATGGATACTGATTAGTAACAGAAGATTATACCAACAGTGTCTTCATTTTTGCCCTTGATTTCTTGCCGTAAATGCCGTCAACAGTCAACCCGTATTTTTTCTGAAATGCTTTTAACGCTGTTCCTGTCTTAGTGCCAAAACTGCCGTCTACATCAAGTCCCGACTTCATGACATAGTTCAAATCCTTCTGTAAATATTTTACCTGCGTCCCGGTGCTGCCATTTTTTAGGTTGGGTATAGCCCTTGCCAGTTTAGGCGGTTTCGTCTTTGTCTTGGCAGTTGTCTTGGCTGTTGTCTGAGTTGCGGCGTTTGCCTTATCATACTTTGGATGGCCGAAAAGCACCTGTCCCTTGTATCCTGAGATGCTGTATTTCTTTTTAGCAACACCCCCGCCATTGGAAACAACCCCGGATGCGCCTGACGTGTTACCCTCGATAGTGTAAAAGTATGTATTATCTACCTTGTAGACTATCCCAGTATGGTGGCAGCCATTTATCTGACCGTTTTTTGTAAAAAATACCTGTGCGCCTTTTTTTGGTGTAGTGTCCAATGCGTTCTTGTTTTTATACAGCTGGCAGGAAGCAACCGTATAATCGTCAAAATTGCCCCCCAGCAGCCCTTTTGCGTTGGCTTTTCCGTATGCCTTGTAAAAGCACCAGTCCACAAACGCATCGCACCAATACGCCGGGAAGTCCATAACTGCCGGGTAAACCTTGTGCATATCCCTCCCGTACTTGGTGTAATTGTCTGAACCCGCTCCCCTTGTCTTTTCGTCAAGGCAAGAAGGGTCTTTCTTGTATGCTGACGCTGACTTCTCCAAATATCCAACCTCGCCGGCTGCAATATCCAATACTTTCTTAACTGTGTTCTTCGCCATGTTATACATCTCCTTCCTGTTCCACCTCCGGCAGTCCGCCGCAGGATGTAAGCAGTGATACAACTCCTGCCAGTAGTGCCGTGCCGATGACCACCTTCCAATCAACCTGTGTTATGGTTGCCGCCGATGGAAGAAGAGCAAGCGCAGACTGTGCCATTGTCTTTCCTGCACGGATACATGCCGCCTTAAGCCATGCTTTCCTGTTTTCCATAGTGTGATTCTCCTTTCTTTGCGCCGGAGGCTTTTTATCCCCCCGGCATGGTTTACCGTCACATTCCGATTTGCGCCAGGGCAAACGCAATCACGCCGCCAGTGATGGCCGCTATGATATACTTGATCGAAGTTCTCCACATATCGCCATCTTTGCCTTCAAGTGTTGCCAGCCTCTTTCCCTGGCGTTCCTGCTCCTGCTGGATGCTGTCTACGGTCAGCGCCGTCTTCTCGATCATGGATGTAAGCGTGGTAATCTGGCGTGTGATGATCTGCGAGATGTTATCCTCGATCACTTCAATGCGCTTGTTCTGGCGCTGGTCTTCCGCTTCGATGCGTTTTACAAATTCTTCATGTTCTTTCCGGGTGATTGCGTCTTCCGTCATTTAGTAACCTCCTGTCTCTTGTTGCAATATGGCCGCTTTGCGGTCTGTTCTGCTATTCTGCGTCTTCTCCGGTCTCACCTTCTCCGATTGCCTCCAGTTTTTCCTCCAGATCATTGATATTGTCTCTGAACTTCTGGCGTTCCATCCTGACCGGCTCATAATCTTCATCAGATATAGCACCATCTGCATGTTTCAGAGCCTTGTAGTCAGTTGCTGCCAGCAATTGTTTCAGACCAATGATTTCACTCTGGATCTCCATAATCTTCTCGCTCATATATATCACCTCCTTCCCTCAACCATTCCTCTATAAAAAGCCTGTTGTATAATTCATCCAAAGCGCGCAAACTGCGTCTTGCATTTTTATGGATCATACTGCCCCGAAATGAAACATAGGATGTTCTAACATCACCTATTTTCATAACTCCATCGTCAACAAGTTTCTTTTGCTTTTTCAGCTTCCTCCGCTGTCTGACGATGGCACTATGGCATGGCTTTCTAACAATTTTTCCGGATTCTGTGATAAAAAACTGTGTTTTTAGGTAACAGAATCCATGCGACAGTTTTACAATATGTGTCTTTTTTTCACTGATTATTATTTTTAAATCAGCACAAATTTTTCTAATTTCTCCCAAGCAATACTCCAAGTATTCTTTACTCTCATGTATCAGGTATGAATCATCCATATATCTGCCATATCCTTTAATACGAAGAACCTCTTTTATGTAATGATCCATCCGATTCGGATAACTTACTGCTATCGTCTGGTTAATCTCGCTCCCCAATCCAAGCCCTTTTCCCGCTTCGTGCTCCGGCAGATGCAGTTTGTTTCTATTATACTGGGCATACGCATCAATAAATAGCTCAGAGAGCCAGATAATCCCATCATCATCAAAGTTATTCCGGATAATCTGTTTTGCAACGCCGTGATCGATATTATTGAAATAATCGGAAAAATCTATCAGAAGAACATAACCTTCCAATCCATGCAAACGGTAATGTCTCCGCAAATGGGTAGTTATTCTTTCAATGGCAAAGTTTGTTCCTTTCCCTGCCTGACTGGCTCCGTTGTCATATATCAGACTCTTTGTCAGTATGGGCAAAAGTGCATTCTGATTCAATGACTTTTGCGGTATTCGTTCTGCAAAATGAACACTCATGATTTTTCTGAGTTTTCCTCTCTCAAAGAGCGAAAAACATATAAATCCTTTTCGGACATCTTTTCTGCGGATAAGATTTTCGCTAAGGATTGATATGTTCACAAGCCTACGCTGCATATACCGTTTTACACTCGCTTTGTACCTGACATTCTTGGTTGCGTCCTTTGCTGCCTTTGCCAAAGCATTCCTGCCATACACATGGTAAAACTGGTGTTGTTCCAATATTTCATTTTTTCTTGCCTGCCTCTTAGCTTTCCGTCTCAGATATCTTGCATTTCTTCTTTCTTCACTCGTCATACTGCTACCTCAATAATAAAGGTGCCTGGTACGGCTTTGTGTGGGTTGATAGCCGCATAGGACAATAGGCATGAAACAAGGTATTTCCCACAATTCCCCTGCCATGCAAGCAGCGTCCGCCTAGTCACATCCAGACACATATTTACGCATAAATGCGAAGGTATATCCTCTCCTTCCGTCCGCCTGCACTGATTTCAAAATACCGGTTGGTAAAATCTACTCTGTCTCGCTATAGCGGAATCAGACCGGCACGCCATAGTTCGGGTTGTTGACGTTGTTGTAGTCCGGATTGCCATTACTGCTCACATTGCAAGCATTGTTCGAGTTGCCGGAGTACACAGAAGCCAGCCACCAGTTGGCACGACTGCCAAGGAATATACAGAGAATAACCTATATGTGAAAGGCTAGGATTTCCCTACCCTGTCACTGTCTGATTGAGTCCATCTTTTAATTTTTCTGATTAGATCCTTAAGCGTGTCGGATATATTTCTCATGCTTTCTTCGGTTGCCCCCTCGCACTCTTCAATAATATCCATCAGCTGTAGCTGCAGCAAATTACAATACCGCAATGCCTTATCCTGTATCTCGCGTCTGGATTCTATCGTGCCCTTATCAAGATAAATGTCATTTGCTGCCGAAACACAATCCCGGATATATCTCGCATAATCTACAGCCGGTTTTCCGTTGAAATACCTCCATCTTTTGGGAACCCTTTTCTCATTCATTACATACATGGACACCTTATGCTTCAAATCTATTGCAACATCCAAGGCATCAAATTGTGTTTCCTTTCTATTCCTGCGGTATGTATTTCCGGCCACTACTTTGTTATTTTCCATAGTTCCTCCTGAATGGCTCCCACAAGGGGAGCCATTATCTGGATTTTCTTGATTGCTTTCTGCTTACGCAGAAATACGGAAGCAGACCGGCACGCCACAGCCCGGGTAGTAGACGCTGTAGTAGCCCGGATCGCCAATACTGCTCACATAGCAAGCATAGCACGAGTCGCCGGAGTACACAGAAGCCAGCCACCAGTAGGCACGACTGCCATTATTGCCATTATGCTTTATCCTGTGCCGGAGACCATCATGGAATATCGGATACCATACACAAAATCCCTCGCTGTATTTTGGTGTTCCATATGCGCATGTTCCGTATACCTCATACTCTGTAGGGAGCCACAGTTTGCCCATATTTTTCCATGATCTCCCGGTGGAGTCTGTCAATATACCAGAGGATGAATACCTTGTTTCCAGATAGTTATATTTGTCACTAATAACATTTTTCAACTCATCTGGCAGGTATCCGTATAGCGTATCGTTCAACCATGACTTAATATTGCTTACCATATATGGCGCTGAATCAGCAGATGTTCCGTTATTATTACTTGAGGCCCATACTGGCGCCGACCCGGACGTAAACGGATAACAGTCTTTGCTGATGAAATCAATATGATGCCCGACAGCTCCGGAATAGGCATCATAGTAGGTATCTATACCGGCTATTTCTGGGATCATGGTGTTTCCGTTCGCCGTGATTGGTATGTAATCTCCAATCATGAGTCCGGAAAAATCCGCCGCTGTGGTCCGGGCTTTTATCCACGCCCATGCATCCGAATAATTCTTTATTTCCTCGGCAAATACCTGTGTCAAATCCCGACCGTCATACACACCGCTCTGAGATTTACCTTGCAGTTCAATGCTTTCTCTTGCTGCGGCATCTTTGAGCATGATCGTAGAGCCTCCAATGCTAAATTGTTTAACGTCTGACATATTTTTGTACCCTCCTGTTTTAAAATAATTGTTTGATCGCCATCACTCACGATGGGAATGTAATAGTTTCTGTTTCGGAGGAATATTTAATACCTCCGATTTTTTCATCAAGAGCTTCCAGATTGTTATAAACCTCTTCAAACGTGCAAACGGTTGAAGATGAAAAAGAGCTCATATCTCCTTGAATGTCGGATATGAGCCGTTGCAGGTTTGCTTTGTTAAATATCTTCATTGCCATAAATCAACCCATCCTTTCCGGGGACTCTTAATTGTTATTCCACAAGCTGTCGATCTCTGCGTCTGTGTATGCCGTGAAATCACCCTCCTGTAAATAGGTGGCACCCTTTGTAAATGTAAACTCGCCGCTGGTGCTGTCATAAGACACACCTGTGATGGCATTTCCTGTGCCGGTTGTGGTTGTGGAAATATCTGTAAGCGCAATCTTATCTTTGACAGCGGCAGAAATTGCGCTGGCCATCTCAGTCGTAGTACTGTAGGAGGACAAATCTACAAATCCTGCGAAGGCGTTGAACAAATAGGTGGTTGCACCGTTTGATTCAACAGCAACAACGCCTACATCATCGCCTTTTTTGACCTTGTCTCCCGCAGAGAGATTAAGGAACAGGCTTTCATTGCTGGCTGTGATGGTAAGGGCGGAGTTAATGTTATATACATTTCCCGCATTCTCCGCAACGAGTAAGCCTTGGACAAGTGCGCTTCCCTCAATAGTACCAGCGGGACGGTAGGCACTCCCCGTCTGTGCGCTGATAGCCTCCTTGATCTGGGTTGCTGTCATGGCATCGGTAATACCGTAGCCTGCCAACGTACTTGCTGAGTCAGCCTTTCCGTTAATGATCTGCTGTAAAGCGGCAGCAAGGTCTGTGAATGCAATCTCACCTTTCTTTGCATACTTTGTTGTCATATTGTCTACGAGACGCTGCAGGTTTTGAAGTGTTACTCTTTCCATTTTTTCTACCTCCTTTTTTGGTAAATGGATAAAAAAGTATCTATGCTTAAGTCGTTTTGCCTAAACATCTAATTAAAAAGATTGTCAATGTCGCTGTTTGACGGTTCGGTTGCGTTCTTCTCCACAATCTCAGCAGCCGCTTCTGCTGTTGATTCATCTGCATCAACACTTATCGTTCCGTCTGATTCTACATTAACATTTTCGCCTATCTTCACGCCGCCAAGTCTTGAAACTGTAGCTGTCGGGAGTACATATTCTCCGCCACCTTCTGGAAAGTACGGCGTTATTGATGTACCGACCGCAAGCGTTACGATTTCTAACTCCTCGTCCATCTTTGCCGCTGACTCCGATATCCATATTGCTTCTGATTCGTCATCCTGATAACTTGCTCCAAGCCAGTTTATTACAGCCTCTGACGACTCCTCGTAAGAAAATCCGAAAAGACCAGCTACAAGCTGTCTGTTTGCAAGTGTGTTTTGCAACAACTGCTCATATGCAGGGTTGAATGAATCAGGATGAGCAAGATCGGTCGTCTCCGGTTCCATTATCGTGTCGGAGAAAGCCGGAGTTGCCGTTGTATAATCTTTCATCTGATTTTGTCTCCTTTCGCGGTTTAGAAAATATCATCCAGTGTGTAGGTCTGCTCGACATCATCATCCTTGCCCTTCCGCGTAAATGTTTTAATGCAGATGATGTCGCCGTCCTCATCATATAGCCCGCATTCGCTTATTTCTGCTCCTACAAGCTCCGCTTCGTCAAGCGTACATTCGTAGGTAACAGTCAGGCCGTCACTCGATACGGTGTACTTGTCTATAACCTTTCTGTAAAGCTCATGCGTAAGCCCTGTCTGATCTTCCGTAGGTGCAATGACCTCTCCGCTGGAATCCACGCCCCCATCCCCAAAAGCCATGCCCATAACCTTTGGCAGGGTGACAGCTCCCGCCCTCGCCTGTACAAGCTTCTGTCTGGCAGCTACCGTGATTGCTGCATTTTTGTTGTTGTCGCTCATTTTTTACTTGTCTCCTTCCTCTTCAAATTGCATTTAGTTTTCCGGTGCCGTCCACCGATACCACGCCGCTTAAGTACCATTAACCGCTTGTCTTTGTCGTGACGGTTATATCCGATACTTTTTCAATCCCAGATTGGTCTACAGCCAGCTTAAATTCCGCCGAGAGCTTATCCCTCCACCGTTCGCTGTCTAATCTCTTTGAGCCGTCCAAAATCCACGAACCGTCAAGAAGATTCACTCTCCAGAACGGAGCGGATGTTTTGAAGTTGATATTTCGGAGGCCGAACCTTTCAATCCCTCTCTCGCCAACATCAATCTCTATCCTCTGATTCACGGAGTAGATAAAGCAAATGTTCATCGGCAGGATGGAATCGCGTATATAGATCAGTTCATCCGTTGATCCGATCGTGTCAAAATCTGTCGTGATTTTCAAATAATAATTTTCTAAATCCGCTTCTAAGGAATAGTTCCCCACGCCGCACAATGAATTAAGCCTGTTTACCAGCGCACGCAGGGTATAGGGACAGTAATCATACCACCGTGCCTTGACCCTGATTCTCCTGTATTCCAGTGACTCGCTCTCGCACGGGACGATATGCAGGAATTTTTCATACTTCTGTAAGCCATACTCTGTGCAGCTGTCGATAAACGCTTCGTCAAGAATCCGCCCGACAGCAGAGTTGAGATTGTCCGTTTCAAGGTTTGCGGCGTTCAACAGCTCTTTCAGTTCGGAAAAATTCTGCATGAACCGGGGCAGGTACTCAATCAACCGTTTCCTTTCCATCAATTCAGCCATTTACATCCCCCCTTGCCGGGATCTCGTCCGTTTCGAGTGTCAAATTAGATGCGGAATCATTCAACATAATATTAGATATGTCGCTAATGCCATCGATGGCCATCAAGCGTGTGTCAAATTCGCCCGTTCTCACAATCAGGTTTTCTTCGCTGTCCCACTGTTCGGATAGTTCCGAAAAATAGCTGTCAATAGTTTCGCATATTGTATCTTTCAGGATTGCGAAAGAATAACCACTACCGTATGTAATTGATGCAGAAAAATTAACGGTTTTTTCAGTCACGCCAACCACATTTACCACGTGCCCGATAGGAGCAAGGCCAAGTCCTTCACCGGCGCTTTGCTCCGGATCAAGCGTTGTTTGGACTGTGTTAATAAGTGTACTGGACGGCTTTTTGTACTCCGAGCTTATAATAATTACCTTAACCGTGCCGCCGACCGTCAGAAGCTTTTCTTTTGACGCTTCATATACAGCCGCAAGCCATTCTTTGGTTTCCCCGGAAAGGGTTTCAATAACAGAGCTGTACCATGCGGTGACCGCACCTGTTGGAATGAATGCTGATGGGTTATATCCGTTTTTCCATTCCCGGATAACCTTGCAGCTCCCAACGCCGTCAATGCTATTCACTTTTTGGATATAATCTGTCTGGTTGCCACCGAAAGCTTCATTCCCAAACCATGTAAAATACCGCTCCCGGAATGTCTCCACGTCTTCTTCGTCCTCGCCGGGTATCAATACTTCTGTCAGCTCTGCACTTTCCAGATCATTTAGTTCGTTTGCCGTTTCTATCGGAAGCGCCGCTCCCAGTTGTTGGTTACCTGCCGTTCCAGCCGTTTCGCATTCGACCTGATACGCCCCAGTTTCCCCCTCGATTGCCTGGACCACTGTATAATTTAGGTCGTTTAGGTTGAACCTGTCACCTGCCATGATCGCAGCATCGACCGGGGAAACAACCATTTTTAGAATTGCGTATGTCTCTTCATCTGGAAACAGGCCTCTTTCGGCAGCTCTTTTTATCAGGTAATAATAAGATGCTGTGTCTGCGAAAACTTCGTCCAGCACCATATCCATCATGGAATAAATCAAGGCCAGCTCGATTGCCGTTGGAGCGGTTGCATCATAGATAACAGATCCTTCTCTTTTATCGTATTTGTCATCCACATTTGACAGCATTCTGGCGCTGATCTCGTCAAAGTCCTGCTCTTCAAACATTATTCCTCGCTCCCTTCGTCATAGTCATATTCTGATTCTATTTCTTCGCCATCAGCTGTTGTGACCGTGAATGTGCAATGTATCGCTTTCTTTCCTGTCTGCTCCACCTCGAAGTCGTCCACAGATTCGAAACGGTCATCTTGTAGAATGGCATCGCTGATCCTCGTCTCGATTTCACTCATGACATAAGGAATATCCATACCAAACAGGTCTTTTGTTTCAATCCCGTAATCCCATGAGTACACTTCGTGTTCATACCGTTCTGTATTTAGTACCTTCATGATTGCCTGTTCTTTTGCTTCTACATCGTCCACCTTGCCAACAAACGTATTTTCTCTTGTTTCATCGTCGTAGATATTCATCGCATAGGTGTATGACGGTTCTGTCTCCACTTCAAAGTCGGACTCAAGCTCATCATCGTCTTCGTCGTCATAGTTTTCGTAATCTTCGCTGTCCGGGATCATTATTTCACCACCTTGTCTATTACGATATAGTCCTGACCGCCCCATTTTCTGATCATTATAACCTTATCGCCTTTTTTCAGGGCATTGTAAACTTCCATTTTCTGTTTCCCGCCATCTTCTATTGACACATGCGTCTCATAGTCCGTCACATTCCTTGCAAGGTGAAGAAAGTCTGATGGCAGCTCCAGTCCGTCACCGTCTGACAATTTGATTTTCAGAGGACTTGCAGAAGTGACCGTCCCAACGATGTAGTCACACGGCTTCTTTGTCATGATTGCCTGGACCGCAGCCTCTTTTACATATTCGATCCAGTGTGTTTTGGCGTTAGCCACTAAAATCACCCCCCGATAAAACAAGGTCCATGGTCCATTCACGGTTTTTGAATGTGTGAGTCGCTTTTTCGACCAGCATGTAATTTGAAACGTTTAACTCATGCGATTTCAGTATAACAGGAACCAATGACCCGGCGCGGACTTTTTTGTTTCCGATAACGCCAGAAACGCTGAGTGTCCTTTTCTTTTTTCCGTATAGTTTCAAAAGCGCCTCCGATTTTAACTTTCCAAGGTCGGGATCATCGATCTTGTCCGTATATTGCAATACGCCCCACTTTTTTATCTTTTTAGAGTTTTGGGTGACGTATATGTCGTATTTACTCGTATCTTTGTTCTCATACATCAATTTGACTTTGTTGTACACTTCGTCATCGATAGTGACTTCATAGGAAAAATCACGCCCTGTCTCATTGTCAACCAAACATTGATTCACTTTCATGTTGGAAACATTCGTCAAAGTCAGCTTTCCGACCTTGTCATACAGGACATAGATTGTGCCTTTCATCATGGTTGTCATATCCAGAGCATTTTGAATGGCATCAAACAATGTCGTGTTGTCATCAACTCTTTTCGGTATGATATATTTGGTATTGGCAAGCGTTCCCGTCTCCAGCTTAAATTTTTTTGCAATCTTTCTAATGACCTGATCTGCGCGTTTCTTTGTGTAGATGACGTTATCTTTGTTTTTAAGATATCGTAACTGGTCGTATGCCGTGTAGGACACCATGCCGTCCTTTGACATGGAATGCTTGAATATAAAGCCATAAAAGAACTTTGTACCATCCACCGACACAAGAACACTGTTACCTTCTGTGATCTTGAATTTCTTGTCATACATTGCAGAAAAAGTCAGCGTTCCGGGTGAACCCTGACGTTCCCATACCACTTTCATCCCATCTTCAACAGGCACAAAAAACTTCTTTTTTCCATTATTGATCAGAACATCAACCACCCCGTTTGGAAGCTTGTCTGTTTCTTTGACATTGGCTTTTATCGTTGTGCTTCCGCTGGATTTCTTCTTTTTTAATATTTTTTTCAGATAGGCAAGTTCCTGTTTCGAACTGGAGCTGCTGCTGGAGCTGGAGCTGGAGCTGCTGCCGGAGCTGGAGCTGCTGCCGTTGATGTTCTTATATTTCGGCACGCCATAGCCTGTCAAAGTTGGTTCGGACAATGAATATGTACGCCTGCACACCTTATTCGAAGAATTGCCCTCTATCGTGTGCAAGGTTTTCCCGGATACCTTTTCAACCAGACCTACATGACTGCGCCCTGTTTTGAAGTAAACAACGTCGCCTCGTTTAGGAGTATAGCTTCCCTTCGTCTTAAACAGGCCCTTTTTCTTAAACCAGCTCATGCCAGTAGTTGTAGATGCTGTTTTTGGGACCGCTGAGCTTTCCCCCGCCTGGTTTGCGCACCATGAAACGAACATATGGCACCATGGTGCCCCGTTCATTCCCATCCAGGCACCGTATTTTGTCCGATTCGACCCTGTTTCAGAATACCCTAATTCACCAATTGCCACATCAATAATGTCTTTTGCCATTCCGCCACTTCCGTTCTACTTTTTTGGTAATTTCAATTTTTCTCCGGGGAAAATCCAGCATGTGGTACCCTCGATTGCTGACTTGTGACCGTGTTTTTTTGCCTGGGACTCCACGGTGGATTTGTTCAATTTATAGATTTCCTTCCACCTGCCGCCGTCCCCCAGCTGTTTTCTCGCAATCGCCCACATACTATCCCCTTTCTTAACTGTATAGCTCTTCGCTGCATCTTTTGTCTTGCGTGTTTTCTTTGTTGTTGCTGTTTTTTTCTTGCTGTTCTTTTTCTTGGACTTCTTGATCACAAGCTTCTTTGCGCCCCACTCCCTGTATTCCAGCATGGAGATTTTAACAACAACGTCAAGCCCTTGATCGTCTGCGTCTTCTACAATCTGATAATCTTCAATGGTGACCGGGATATTGGTATCCCACAAAAGCTTTTTTCCATTGGGCGAAGTTCTTAAAAGCTTGAAAGTGACAGGCTTTTTCTTCTGTTTCCACTTTTCCAGTTTTTTTAGGTAATAATTCGGATCGTGGAATCCGTTGGGGTAGTTGGCAAAGGGGTATATCGTAATGGCCGGAAGTAGTGGTTCTACGGATATGTCTGTCAATCCGGATGTCTTGATCAAGTTGACCTCGCCCTCGTTTATGAGGGTGATGGTTTCATTGTTTCCATTGATTTTTACTTCCAATTTACTTGGTGTGACAGGAAAAAGCACCTTTTCAATATACATTTGATACATTTAATACGTTCCCTCCGCTGTTGCCGCCATCCTCTGCTCAAGGTCTGACCGCAGGTATTCGTTGATGCCGTCCAGGTCCATATTGTTTTTGACGGTATTGTGGTTTGTCTGTTTCACGTTAATTTTTGCCGTAGTGAAGCGGTTGACATACTCGCGCTCGGCCAAATCCTTGATATATTTCAGGTTCTCGCCCGTTATGTCAGATGACTTCGCTACATCTTGTGCCGCTTTCGCCGTATCGCCCGTATTCTTTGCCGTTGCGGCGCTGTTCTTTGCCGTTGCAGTGTTGTTAGCCTGGTTGGCTTTGTTTACGGATTTGCTGATTTTGTCTGCGGCTTCCTTGGCCTCACTTACCGTACTATTGGTACCGCTGACGAGATCAGATATTTTATTGGAAATTTTGTCTCCTATTGCTGCGCCTTTATTATATGCATTTGATACCCAGCCTTTGGAGTAAACATCATCATAGGTTGACATGCCATCACTAAAGGCAGAGCTAACGCTTTTGTAATCTTCTACATGACCATTTGCTTCCCGCGCCTTGGCCGCATAATCATTTGCTGCGCTGACAACACCCGAATAATCAAATTCTATAAAGGGCAATTCGTTTAACGCTAAGCATATATTGCCAATTATGGTCAGAACTGTAGAAAGCAGATTATACCAAAATGATTGAAGCTCACGACCCGTATTGGTAAATGTTATCTTGATGTCGTAGAAAAGTGCCGATACTGCATTCTTTATCCCCGTATTGATGTTTACAATTAGCTTGTACATATTTATGATGTTTGCAATCACTACACTTATCCATCCCGTAATAACGCCAAAAGTAGTACTCGCCGTCCCTCCTGTTTTTGCAACACAATGCGCAACAGCGACGAGAAGTGAAATCAGGACCATAAACGCTGCAACGATTATGCCGACTGGATTTGCGGCCATTGCTATATTCATGATCCACTGTGCTGCCGCCGCCACAAGTGTCGCCGTTTTATAAGCTAACATCGCCGTTGCAGCCCCAAAGATAATCGTTGCGACAGCTGGCCAGTTATCTGATATAAAGCTAAAAACTTCCATTGCGGCATCTGCCAGCCCTGACAATACAGTTGATGCATTGTCCATGAGTCTCTGGAATGCGTCGCTGTTTGCGATATCGCTCAGCTTTTGAAGAACTGGTTCAAATGCTTTTAATGCGGAGTTTGATATAGATGTCCATACTTGTCCCCATGTTATGGGCATGTTTTTTATTTTTTCGTTGATTTCATCCGATGCAGCAAACATGGCATTCTTCACTGTATCTGCTGAAAGTTCACCTTCACTTGCCATTTCCCGGATTGAACCGATAGGAACATTCAGATAGTCAGCGATGCTCTGGATCAAGTTCGGGGCCTGCTCAAAGATGCTGTTCAACTCGTCACCACGGAGTGTTCCGGAACCGAGCGCCTGTGATAACTGGAGCATGGCATTTGATGCTTCTGATGCAGACGCTCCGGCTATTGTCATCTGTTTCTGCACCAGCTCCGCAAAGTCAACAACCTCTTCCGAGCTTGAAAAAGCATCCCCGGCATTATTGCCGAACTTGGCTACTACGGCGGCCATATCGGAATATGAACCTTTTGCACTTTGAGCCGCGGAAAATATCTTATCGGTCAGCTCCTGCGTGGTTTGTGCTCCGTCGTTCATCAGGTCTATTCTTGCCGTTGCCTGCGACAGTTCGTCGGAAACATCTAAAACCTTTCCCACCGATTTTATCCCCGCATAGATGCCAGCTATACGCTTTATCGTACCTGATAATTCGCTTGCGCATTTTGTACCTGTATTTATCGTTTCATTAAACGCGCCCTGTTCGCTCACGTTGTCTCTGATATACGCCTCTGTCCTTCCGATTGTCTGCGACAGCTGGGAATATGCTGTATTGGCGCTCTGAATGTCCATTCTGCCAATGGCGCTGTTCAATTCATTCTGTCTCTGAATCGCCTGTGACAGCTGGGAGCGCAGGCTTTCCAGCTCCGTATTGGCACGCTCTGTCCCCATATTTATGGGGTTATTCTCTATCTGCCGAATGCGTTTTTTTACATTGTCAATCCTCGTTGCGAGAGTGCTCATGTCCTGTGCGGCCGTCGGCGGCAGAACGTTTGAGGTGGACGCCCGTCCCGCTATCTCTCTCTGTGTATTACTTAGCCGTTCCATCATGGTGTTAGCAGACCGAACTTCCTGTTGGAAACGATCAATACCCGAACCTGTGAATACGTCAAGGGGCTCTGTCTGCCAAACCACCGGGATTTCAACAGGTGGCGGTTGCTCATTCTCAATGTTCATGTTTGACAATGTTTCGTTCAGGTTCAACTGGTCCTGTGCGGTTTCTTTGATCCGGTTCTGCAATGATGCCAGCTCCGCCTCGACCGCTTCTGTCGGCAAGTCAAATGGATTCTGCGTAACCTGATTCATCGCCTCTTTCATCTGTAGTAATCTTTCGTTTACATCTTCAATTTTTCCCCGGGCATCGTCCGGGAGTACTTCCACGCTTTTACTCGCGGAATTGATGGTCTGTTGTGCGCTTTGAACCCTTTCTAAACAGTTCTTCGTCTGCTCAATCTGATTGTTGAATTGCTGGACAACCTGAGCATCCATATCCACGGTTGGTGATATTTGTGTATCTGACGCCCGACTCAACTTGTCCATATCACTCAGAACCGTTTGAAGTTCGCTTTGAATATTATCAAGTCCGGTTGTATTGACGTTCTGGTTCATGGCGTTCTGAAAGTCTGTGGCCGAGTTCACGGCATTTGCCATCCCATTTGTAAAATCGAAGATGACACCGCTAAACCTGTCTTGAAGTTCAATCCCAGTTTGAATTGTGGCCATTTCCAATCACCTACCTTTTGCCGCCACGCTTTGATTTGCGTTCGATTTCTTTCCTCTGCTTTTCGTCCTCTTTGGCTTTTTCGTCTATAGCCGCAATAATAAAAGCTCTTTCGTTTTCGTCCATATCCACCCATTCAGATGGTCTTATGCGTAGTTTGTGCAATGCGTAGTAGGCATATATAGCTTCGCCCTCCCCACGCTGAATTAGTTTTTTGCTTCTTCCACCTTGTCATCCATGCTGGTATCGAATCCCTGATATTTCTGAAGCCAAATACAAAGGTCGGCGTATTCGCCCGGATCATCCACCATTTCATAGACCAAATCCTCTGGAGTTTTCACGCCGTAGGAATCCTGAAGCTCCTTGTCATACAGGTTTGGTGTCACCGTACAAGCCGCAATCATGTTGACAAGATATTTGGATGAATTCAGTTTCTGTCTGTACATGTTTGGTTTCCCCTTTACTTGAATATCAAGCGTGCAATTATCTTTGAGGTTGTCATTTTCTTTAGATGTCATATGCCTGAATTCCCATTTAAGCGGCTTTCCTTTTTCGTCCGTCATGGACTCAGTCGGTGCGTAAAATTCGTTTTCCTTTACTGTTTTGTTCTGCTTCATAAACCTACTTAAATTACTCATTTTTATACCATCCTTTCCCATCATCCATTGATAGATAAACATGCCCCATATGGCACTATTATACAGATGCCATACGAGACAATAAGATACAATGCCGCATATCTTCATTACGAGACCTCAAATCCGGAAAGATAATCAAATTCTGTCGGCATAGAAAAATCCTCAAACGTGAAATCCATATCTTCATCCAGATATTCCCCGTCTGCGTCAAATTTTGCAAGGATTCCGCCGTCGATATTACAGTCAAGTAACTGAATCTCCTGCTTGCCTACCGTAGACGTGGGATCCTCGTTGATGATCTGCATATCAAAATACATGTCCGCTCCAGTGTTCTTGTAATCAAGCATCATCTTACGGAAAACAGACTGGTTATAGTGGAACGTTGCGCTTCCCGTCCCTTTCCACCCCGTTGTCTTGTTGCCCTTTCCGGGTTTTCCAAGGATTGGGACCTCTGTTTTGTTTTTTTCAAACTTCGCTTCAATGTTAATCGCCTGCATGAAGTTGTAGCGATTATCGCCGATCGTTATATAACATTCGGCAAGGGCGGCCGTGATGGCATCCCCGGCAAACATTACCGTATTACTGGCCATTTCTATCCACCTTCCTTTCTATCAGGCAATTGTCGTTGTCATGTACATCTTTGACATTGCATTGACAACCGTAATTGCATCACTGACCACAACAGCCTTTTTAGTATCGCCCTGCGCCACGGTGACATCTGTTTCATTAAAATCTTCAATGGCACGGATTTTTTCCAGCTCCCGGCGGATTTTCACCAGGTCGGCCCACAGCGCGGAACGCCCTGCATCATCGTTCGGTACTTTTCCAAGGTATTTCCTGTTGAATACCTGCGCATCTGAATTTGCCAGTTCGTCAATAACCCGGATTGTCTGATTGTCTTTGAAAATGTCACCCATTGTATCAGTGGTTGTGACCATTGTGTTGATATCCTCCAGGACATTGATATCATCATCCACCCGGTGAAACACGAACTCGCCCGCCTGAATTGCTGCAATTAGCTGTGATTGTGTGTAATCAACGTCAATGTCGTATTCGCCGTCATAAGTACGGTTCTGGACAGATGCATTGACTGCACATCCAGCTTCTGCTCCTGTTGTCCAGTAAACAGCCGCTGCTTCATTCGGGTACTCCATGTTCCCGTCATCCGATTTATACGCATCGTCCAGACATTTGTTTTTCACGCTGATAACGCCCATGTAGTCCGGAGCGGTGTAGTTGTAAACAACCAGCTGAAACTTGATTCCCATATCGTCACGCAGACGTTTATTGAATGTTGCAAACAGGGACTTGACCGTATCATCCGTAGTTACAACGCCCATTGTGTTATAACGGTATGACTCAGCTTTGTCAAGGTACGTCTGATACGCCGCATTCGTAGCAGTTCCATTCGTGCCGCCTGCAAGCGCCGCCCCGGCAGCTGCTGCAATTTCGAATGATTTCCATGTGACGTAATCATTCTCCGCAAGCTCCCCCGCTTCCCTGACCGTCTGCGTGTCTACCTTGTCCGTCCCAAGGTAAGTGGCCACATCCCATGCGCTTGTGTCATCCACATTCGCCGCAATCTGGATTTTGATGTCATTTCCCCTTGTGCCGCTGTGTTTTGCCGTGGCGTATTCGTTAGATGCCTTGTCACCACCGCCATTCAATCTGTACGCATACAGCGTATTGATGTTGAGGAACAAGTCCCGCAGGCCCTTTATCGCGTCATCTGTATACGAATAGCCGAAAATCTTTTGTGTATTTTTCTGGAAATCCTCGCTTGTTACCGTTATAATTTCATCTTCTGCTCCCCAGTCCAACGTAAGAGGCATTGTTGCAATTCCCCTGTCAGAGATGGAAGCGGAAGCAGCAGCAACAGAAAAGAAATTGATATATGAACCCGGTAACACCTTATTCTGTGCCGTAAAAGTACCGCCGCCTAATGCCATTTTTATTTCACTCCTTTCGTCATCCAATTATCCATGATCTTTTCAACCTGTTCGTCTGTGTAAAACTTCCCATCTTCCAACAGGACGGCCAATAGGTCACGCCGATTTGAATATTTGCCAGACGCAAGGATCTGCTCTTTAGAAAAGACCTGTTCGAATTTTGCTGTTTCCTTTGCCTCTGTCGTGTTTTCTGTTTCTTTGGCTTGTTTTGCCACTCTAATCACCTGCCTTAATTTTTTACATGGGCGTTGTCCTGCATAGTCTCCATTGCATCCTGCCCTTGTCCTGTTTTCTTCACAAAAGCATTATAGTTTACAAAGAATTGCAGGACTCCGTCCACTATTTCAAACTTCATGTCCGTACCACGCAAAAAGAAGTCATCAACCGAGATGACCTCCAGACACTCAAACATCTTTTCACCGACACTGTAACACTCCCCTTTTCGGTCTTCCGTACTGGGAAAATACTGGACTACAAAAAGGTTTCTCCTTAAGTAGCGTGTGCCGATATACTTTTCCACGCTGGGATCAATGCACTTGATATAAAAGCATGGAGGACTGAGGTCTTGCGGAATCTCGTTTTTGAAATTCTCATATCCGAACACACTATACAGCGTTGTGCTGATCCCGGTTATGATGGAATCAATCACTACAACACACCCCCTAAAAAATTCTTTAACTTGTTTTCAAGCACTTTCGGAGCAATGGTTTTCAACTGGTTCTCTGAAATGGTCATCATGAGTTGGCCGTCTACCCATCCGCCGTTTACCGTCCTATGCCCGTACTCCACATAGCTTGCGTATTCGACCGGGTTCGTGATCTCAACGATGTAATTGTTCCCCTCATGCCGTACTATCAAGTTATTCCCGTTCCATCCGCGCCGCAGTGTGCCGCCTTGTTTCCCGGAACTTCTTGGATAGTGTCCGATTGGCGTTCTTTTGATAACCAAGCGGAGCAATATGGCCGCAAGTTCCTTCGCGCATTTTTTGAGAAAAGCATCCACTTCACCCTGATTGATCTTTTCAAGGTTCTGCTGAAAATCTCTCATGGATTGTGGGTCAAACCTTCCCATTTTCGCCATTATGTCCACTCTCCAAACAATTCAAGAATGATCTCTTGGTGTGTGGCATAGACCGCCGGGACACCACTGTATGTGTAATCATTCGTCACACCTTCCTGTGTCACCGTGATCTTTGATCCCGGTCTAATGGTCACGTCAGGTGATAGTAAAAGTTCCGTGGTCTGTTCGACTGCTGCCGCCGATTCTGTCTGTGCCGCACTGGTTACAGTCTTGAATACAAGGTGACAGGGCTGATTCTCTAAAACAACCACGTCCTGAAAACTCGTGATCTTTGTGTTTGGGTCTGTCACCTTTTGGTGTTCCGTGACCGTGCAAACACCGTCATAATGATTCTTTTCAATGACCTCCCGTGCGGTCTGTCTTGCCTTTTCTATTGCCGTCATATTACCACCTTATCCTTCTGAATGAATTGAACTCTGAACGCCCATAGTTCAGCAGATAGGAAGTGAACGCCTCAAGCCTTTGTTCATCAGTCTGTGAACCGTCACCGACTGCAAAGACTGTTGATGTGTCACCTGTTGTGATCTGCTTTACTGCTGCATCCAAGTCCATGTTTTCCAGTTCATCCGGTGCAAAGGTCTTTTTAGCGTTCAGGAACTCACCACACGCCATGTCAATAGCAATGTGTTCAAGCCCTTCCGGTACATCTTGCCAGTTGATTTCATTCTTCACCGTGCTTCGTACCTTCTCGACACAAAAAGTCAAGGCCGCAATGTCTGTTGCCTTGACTTCATAACCGAATGACTGCAATCTTGCCTTTACTGCATCCACGTCATACATAGTTGATCACCTGACCTTTTCCCATCATCCCCTTGACTTGATCCTTGCAATAGGGATTGCCTTGTGGTTGATGTAACTGCGATTTGCAGCAACACTTTCCCCTGAATGAACAAGTGACCAATTTGCACCGTTCTTCAACTCTGCATCTGTCGGTGAAAGGCTTGCCTGTGTTGATTTCTCATACGAGATGCCGAATGGCGCAAACACTTTCCTCTGCCTTGTGTAGAGAAGGTCAACGCCGCCATCAGTCTTTGCATCACGATCCATTTCATAAGGCACTTTTGCACCAATATCCTCATAACTGATCGAACCGTTACCAAGAACATAGGTGGTGTATTCCGTGAAGTCATCAACAAATACGACATAATCGCCTTCCGCCGGTTCGGCATATGATGCAGCTGTCGGTGTTACATCCTCAAGCTTGATTTCGCCGGCGGCCGGGGTTTCGCTGTTGGCAACAATCTTCTTTGCTCCTTCATCCGCAGCCTTTGCCTTGATATAGTAGCCTTCCTGTTCCTCTGCCGGCATATCGTCATCAATGACAACCAGCTTGCCGTTCCAGGTGTAAAGGTCCAGATCACGCTGGATGCCGTCTGCATCCGTATATTTCAGGTGTGCGACAAGGTTCAGGTTTTCAAGGTTCGTTGCAACATCACTGTGCATGAACACCAATGTAAACTTTTTCTTGTTTGCCCCACAAGCCTTATTTGTGGCACTGTTCAGCGTGGTTGCTGACATATTGCCGTCAACCTGTTCTGTCACATCATAGGTGTGGTTGCTGACAAATTCAAGGTTCTTTGCCCCGGTCATGCCGAAAATGCCGTCAAGGACCGCAAGGATCGTGTCCTGATCGACTTCATCCCAGTATTCCCCTACCTGGTTGGCGATATTCTGCATGAAGTCAACACCGCCTGTGATATCATAAGAAAAATCCTTCTCTTTCCAAGCTTTCGCACGCCCGACCACTACAACGCCCTGTTCGAATGTCTTGGTGCTTGTCGCTTCAATGTCGGTTTCACCGTCATAGTTGACAGCCTGACCGTCCAGTAAGCCACGCATAGCGATCCTTGCATAACTTGTACCGTTCTGGCTGCTGAGCGCATCCTTAATGTCAGGATTGCCCGCCAATGCCTTTGACTTCTTGATTTCGTTCATGTGCAGGTTCGGCACGCGTCCGACCATGTACTTGAATGCTTCCGCGTTAAAACTTTTTGAATCAAATTTCGTGTTCGGCATAATTTTTCACCTTCCTTTTCTGATTTTTGCCGTGATCACTCTAATGTTGCATCAGGATTTGCTTCAAGGTAGGCACAGAGCTCGTCATAGTTCATCTTGCTTGTGTCAACCCCCGCACCCGGTTTCTGCTCTGCGGGTGTTCCCGGCTGAAATCCCTTGAACTTCTGCTGCCCCTGACCCTGATTCTGTTCAGGAACTTCAAACAGGAACTTGGTGTCATCGGCAGCAGTCAGCTTGTCGATCTGTTCTGCCAGTCCCTTGACATTGCCGTCCTTATCCAGTTTAGCATCTTCAAGGTCTAACAATGCCTTGACCGCCTTGACGTTCTTTGCATTTGCCCCGGAGAGAGCCCTTTCAACGGCAAAATCCACTTTCAGGCGTGTCATTTCCGTTTCATGGGTTTCTTTTGCCGTGGCGTTCTCTGCCTGTAAATCTGCAATCTGCTTTGTCAGGGCTTCATTGTCCCCGGCTGTGGCTTTCAGGGCTTCAAGCTGTGTGTCACGCTCCTTCACCTGGCTTTTCAGGCTGTCAGCCTCCGCCTGTGCGTTCTTAAGCTCGGCAGATGATACGGACTTCGCGTTTTCAATGTCATCACCGTTAATTTTGATGACTGCATCCACCTGTTCCTTGTTCAATCCTAATGCTTCAAGTTCTGATCTTTTCATAGTTTCATCCATCCTTTCAAATACGTTTTTTACGGGGTAACTCCCATATGATAGTTTGGTTGTGTCGGTTTTACGTCTTGCCACACCCGACAAAAAAACACCGCCTAAATGACGATGTTTTTGAATGCCTTATAATGTTCAGTTTGTTCAGTTTGAAACAAAATCCGCGACCTTATCTTCGCCTAGTGCCCTGATTTCAGCAATAGCGTCATCTATTGTTCTCATTCCGGGGAAACGCATGTCAGTATCAGGAGTAGCTTTCAATATTTTACTTACTTTCTTTTTGTTCTCCAAGTCTTTGTATAAATCATCAGGAATATATTTCAACATATTATTTCACCCCTATTCTGTTCATTGCCACTGCTACCGCATTATTCAGCATCCGTGATTCATTGTCAGATAGCGTATGACCAAACTTTTCAACATTTTTCATTGCTGCTTCAAGGTCTGCAATCATTGCATCCTTATAGTTTACACTTTCAGGCATATTTTCAATTATCTTTTCCACATACCCGGACACATCACCACGAATTTCCTCAAAATATTGTGGTACATAGTCCCCAAAAGAAAACTTCTTCCGCATGGCAGCTTTAGATAATTGTTTCCATGTACTACCACCACCATTCATTCTTGCTTCAAGTGCGACTTTTCCAAAATCCCCTAAAGTATTACAAGCAGAAAATTCAGGAAGTTGTTTTAACCTTGGCAACATACTGACAAGTTTATCCGGGTAGGCTGGTGTCAAATCAGTAATACCAAATAAGGATGACTTATAATGTGCAGATGTTTCTGCAAAGGTTTCTTCCAAGTTCAACCACCTTGTAGTGTCCATTGTGCCATAATCAGTTGCATATCCGTTACCGCTTGCATGATATGCTTCATGAAAAGCTGTTTTTACCTGATATTTTGCGCTACGTCTATCATTCGTATTAAGGTTATAGTCAACAACATTCAGTGTGCCATTATCAGGAATAACATTACAATAACCACTCTGTATCATTGCTTTGACATTGACAGATACACCTTCAACGCCATATTCTTTCAGGATTGCTTCACCCAAAGATTCCCTATCAGAATTTGTGCCATCAAGAAAATTGTCAACCTTAATTTTCAGCGTTTCCTCTGTGTTATCTTTCATTATATCATCAGACTTCACTTCTTTCAAGTCTGACTTGTCACCTTCCACAAAAGACTTCTGCCATTGCTTATACGTCATGTCCCCCGGCACATAATACGTCTTGCCATCCTCACCCCTTGCGGCACGCTCACCGATCAGGTCAAATTCATCCCCGAATGCCGGGACGGTGGTAGAGCGGCAGTTCACATGGAACGGCGGTGCAGTTTCTCCCACGCTCCATTCACTCATCTTGAACGTCTTCCCGTCCATATCCTGACAGATTTCAGAAGTGTGGGAATCAAGGGTTGCCACGATTTCATACATCTCAACCCCAAGTTCCCCAAATGAATCATGTTGTGCCGTTTCGCTGAAAAACGCCTGTTCCGTCATGACAAGCCGTCCGGCGTTCTTCTTTGAAGTGTTCATCTTCCGGGCAATCGTGTCAATGGTTTTTTGCGGGTCCTGACCAAGAACAACCCCTTGTGTCAGGGTGGTGTTCAGTTCATTCAGCAGTTTTTGTTTATTATCCCAAATCCGGGCAGAAAAATTTTTCCCATCAGCCGCCCATGGTTTGTTGATGATCTTTGAAATCTGCTTTTCATCCAGTGTGCCAAAATCCCAACCGACCCCAAAACCTTTCTGGACTTCAAACGCCGTCCTGTAAAAGCCGTCCTTGTAGATCGCCCTCATGGTTTGGTCAATACTGTCTGCCTGGTTTCCAAACAATACTTCGAGACTCTGCTGTGTCTGTAGTTTCAGAGATTCAAGCCTGTTGATATGATATCTGGCGGAAGCATTTTCCAGCTGCTTGACCCAGTGGCCGTTGATGGCGTTTTCCTGACCATACCGGATATATTCCTGAACATCCCATTTCAGTTCAGCAAGTTCCTTTGTGGTCAATAGGCGTTTTGCTTCTGTCAGGGTTATCCCATTGTTATCAGCAAACCGACCATACCACGCTTCAATTTGACCTTCAATCTTCCTTTGCGCCTGACGGTATAACCTTTCAATGTCTGCATAGCACTTTGCACCCTGACCGTGTTCAATCTGTTCAATCTGTTCAAACCTCTTTTTCCAATAATCACGGCTTTTCTGTGCCATTCAGACCACCGCCTTTGTCATCATCCGGGTTGTCTTCCTGACCCGGCTGCATGAATGGGTTGTATTGCTTTTCAAGTTCTTCCTGTTCTTTCTGTTTCTGTTCTTCCAGTCTGTCAAGTTCTCCCTGTACGTTATCCACCCAAGGATGCATTGACAGGATCGTTTCAAGTGACAGTATATCCATTGACTTCTGACAGTTTTCAATAGTTTCAGATTCATTGACAAGCACATCCCGGTTGAAGATGATTTCTACTTCCTCACCCTCAAAGTCACCCTTCCCGGTATTTGCAAAATGTGCATTGACGAACCAAAGAATATCATCAAAGGCTGCCTGGAATTCCGTTTCCGTATCGTCTGCATCATTGTCGATGTCTGAATACATTGACTGGATGTTCATTTGGTTTGGGTTTCCTGATAACCTGTCATCTTTGGCATCATAGCCCATGCCGTTCTCGATCAGGGCTTTCTTGAATATCTCCACAATAGCCTTGTAGTTGTCTGCATTGACCGTGATTTCAAGTGTTTCAACGCCGCCTTTTGCAGAATCATCATTCCTGACCTTTACTGCACCATAGGTTGCAAGGTTCTTTCTGAACTCACCCAAATTCGTACCGTCATAGTTCTTCAGGACAAGGATTGTGTTCCTTGTATCTTCCTGCATATTGTTTTCAAAGTCGGACAACATCACATTGATACCGTCTTGTAATGACTTGACCCTTTTCAGCAAAGGTATTTCATCACTATTGCATTTGACCGGAATCAAAGGAATCCTTGACCAATTAAACCCGGTCACATTCCCCTGACCGTCAACCATAGTGACGTGCGGCACATCTGCCTGTTCACCGTTCACAATATCAGGAATCAGTGAACCGTGGTCATAGATGAACTTGTGAACACCATCAAGATCGTACACTTCCACTTTCTTGATCAGTTCCGGCATAGTTCCCTGATAACCAATGACAATGTACATCCTGATAAAGAAGTCAAGCACAGTGTGTTCTGAATCTTTCCAAAAAGGCAGTACTTCATACGCCGGGAACATACGAAAAGCAAATTCCCCTTCTTCTGTGTAGTACGGATATAACCAAGCAATGCCACCGTTATACGCCGCCTTGCCGCAATTCTTCAAAGTACGCTGAAAACGCCTGTTGAACACCTTCTGCAGCAGTTCAACATACTGTTCATTGTCACCGTGGACCGCAACAGGTTGACCCAACAGGTAGTTTGTTTTTTGATTCACAAGTTTACCGTACTGGTTATCAATGATATGGTTGTTTGGCAGATTATCCACCACTTCCAGTTTTCCGTCATTGCCGATCATTGTACGCTTGCGGGTCAGTATATCGTGATCACCGCCATAATACAGGAATCCCTTGATCTGCATTGTCCGTTTGGGTGAACCTTCCCACTTTTGGATTTCTTTTTCAAGAAATTCCCTGTCGGTCATCCTTGAATGAACGCCCTGTAATATAAAGTTGCTGACCTTCATGGTCAGATTATCCAACAAACTTGTGAACATTGGTCTGTTTCACCCCCTTTTCATTGCTTAATATTTCAATAGCCCCATGAAACAACTGTTTCCGGGGCTATGTGTTACTAATTTGTTACTTTTATTCAAAACTGTATGTGTCACCACGGCTGTCATCTTCCAAGGCATACCGCATTGCATCCATAAGGTGATTGAAGTCATCAACAGGTTTATTTATCTTTCTTCCTGTCTTTGGGTCAACATCCCATTGATAGTTGCTGATCTCCGTCAGGAAATTCACACACCTTGGATGAATGATAATGTGATAGTCCTGAATGAAGTCAATGCCGTTCAGTATGCTGTCTTTGCCTTTCCGGGCTTTCCGTATGTGCGTCAGTCCAAGGGTGCGCAAACGGTCGATGCTTTTCGGTTCAGCAGAATCAGCCGTGATCTTTTCCTTTGCGTAGCCCATCCGGGTAACTTCTGCCGCAATCGCTTCGTTGCTCATGCCCGGCTTGTACATTTCATCAAACACCCATATGGTTTTGCTCGACTGGTCAATGAATCCACAAAACAGTGCAGAAGGGTCATTTGTATAGCCCCAGTCCAGCCCAAAGACTGTCTTAACCCCGGTGACTGCTTTCACGTCATCAAGGCTGAAAAGTTTTTCTTCCCAGTTCTCATATACAAGACCGTCAACAATACCCCAGTCACCAAGACCCGCCACTTTGTAACGTCTTGGGTTCTGCTTCTTCATTGTCTCAAAGACTTTGCGGTCTGCATCGTCCAGCCATTCGTTACACAGGTAATTGGTTGTCATGGCCAGCGTTTCATCATCTGGGCTATCAAAAAACCGCTTTTTCAGCCAATGGTGTTCATTCCAGGGGTTAAAAGTCAATGTGATCTGCTTGAACAGGCCCGACCCCTCCGGGACTGCGCCACGAATGGATTCGTCGAGTACGCTGAAATCGTCTTCGCTACCTAACTCGTATGCTTCCTCAATCCAGAGCCAGCACAGGCAACCGGTTTCGACCGTGATACTTGTCACCTTCAGTGGGTCATCCAAGCCCCTGAAATATATCTTCTGACCTGTTGGCTTGTAAGTCATCTCCAGGGGGCTTTCCTTCACGTCCCAGTGCGCATCCACGCCTAATCTGTGGATTGCCCATTTCAATTCAGTGAAACAGCTGTCTTTCAAGGTTCGGAACGTCTTCCTGACCACCAGGGTGTTTGCATCCGGGTACTTCATCATGTTGGTGATGTACCAGAGCGCTGTTGTCTTTGACTTTTTGGATGCCCTTGAACCTTTACACGCCCGATATCTGCCCTTCCATCGCCAAAATGTGCCGTAGCCCTTTCCAACTATTTCAGGCAGGCTTACAAGTTTTTTCCCATTGGCGGCAGTCCTGGATCTGTAATCCTCCGGATACAGGATAAATTTCTGGTAGTTAAAAATATGCTGCGAAGAAATGCGTTCTCTCGTCATGGGCGATCACCGCCTAATCTTCCAGGGCGTCTTCACCTGATATCACGACCGGGATAGCGACATTGACATTCACTTTGTCATTCCACATTCCCAAATGTTTCCCCAGTAATTCCAGGGCTTTCAGCTTTGAGGCGATCTTGACTTCCCTTTCTTCGCTACTGCCGGTGTCGCTTTCGGATGACTTGTATTTGATTGACTCAATGCAGGCAAGGTCATCATCCGTTGCAGTGCTTCTGATCCTGCCCTGACTGTCAACAATGTCCGTCATCTTCACAAGGGCAATCTTCGCAAGCTCCAAGACAACCCTGTCCTGATTGATCCCGGTGCGCCTTGACCGTTCTGCCATTGCTTCACTGATTGCCTGTTGAACCTTAACAGTTCCTAACATCCGTGACCCTTGCACATCTGCCGTTTTTGCTGAATAACCCGCCCGGATAGCGGCCTGTGTTGCATTCAGGTCAATCAGGTATTCATCTACAAATCTTTGCTGTCTTGCCCCCAGCTTCGCCACAATACCGCCTCCCCTCCAATAGATTGCACTACAAAAACCCTCAAAACCGATCATTCCCGAACAGTTTCAAGGGTTTTATGATTTTCTCATCATATACTATATCATACTCGTAACCGACATTGTACGACATTATATGGCAACTTTTCATATTTCCCCATGCGCATCATTTGCCATGTAAGTCTCTTCAAAACGCTTCAGCGCATAGCGGTGCAATCTGAGTATGTGGTCATAGCAATATCCCATTTTACATGCAATCTCTTCAAAGGACTTGTACTCCACATATCGCATATAGAGCAACTGTACATACCTTGGATTAGATAGCTCGTGGATCCGGTTGATTATCTCGTGCCTTTCGTGTATAAATTGGTCAAGCTCTCTTTCGATTTCTCTTTGGAGGTCAACAATTTTGTTGATAGTGCTGACATATGGCGCATCCCCCTTTGGACTGGTCTGGACCCTGTCCCCGGAATAATCAAAAGACCCTATCGCCGTACTCACGGCCTTTAAATCCTCAACTTCCTTTATTTTTTGATCAATTACCGTATCTATTTTTTTTAACCGTTGTAAATCTCCCTTTGGCCCCATATATTTCTTTTTCTTCATGGCGACACTCCTCTCCGTCTCTTTGCAGACATTGCGCTATACTTGTTTTAATGCACCCGTGTGGAATCGAACCACCTTCACAGCCCACTACTGACGAGTGCACCTCCCATGAAAAGAAGGATAGGAAAAATATCAAAAATTAGATGCTGGCAATAAAAGCCGACTGTCACGGGCAGACCTCCTCGGAGGCTCTGGTTTGAGTTTCACAGCGTCGAGATGTATCTACCAGAAACATGTAGCCATCACTCTTGTATCTTATCATAGCCAAAAAAGTATTTTGTACCAAAACTAAACTCTCGTGGCACATATGAGCTTCCGGGACATCATAGCGGCATCTTGGACTCATCGAATAGCCCACTTTTTTCAAAAAACTACCGGCATCTATTGGCCGGTAGTTTTTATAATGTCATTCAGTTTTTCAATAATGAGCCTTTCTTTCAACTTGTCCGGTTTGCGGCGTCCGCAATCCCAACTTTTTACTGTATTGATAGATATCCCGAGCAATTCGGCGAACTGCGTCTGTGTGAGGCCCGCGGCCTCTCTGTACTCTTTGATCGTCATGTGTCATGCTTCCTCCGCCAGGTCAAAGTCTGATCCCTGGATCAGTTCCCCGTCTTCGTCGCACTCGCAATACTCAAGAGCATATTCCTCGATGTCCCAGATGTTGGCCTTTTTGTATGTGCACTTATGTTTTGCCAACTCCGCCTCTGCCAGCTTCTTGTCGTCAATGCTCCATCTCTTTAATTCCTCCGGCATTCTGTCCGCGCCCCAGATTGTGTCGCCTTTTTCAAACTTCTTGTACTCCATGTCCGTGAGTCTTTCCGTTCCTTTTTTTAAAATAATTGTGTTCATATCCTTTACCTCCTAATATTTATTTTATAATCTTATTATAGTGTACATTGTACACTTTGTCAAGAGGTTTTTTAAATTTTTTTTCTTTTTTTTAAATTTAGATATCTTCCAGTGTCATCTGTACGGGCCTGCACTGTTCCTCTTTAATCCTTTGCCTCCTGATACATTCCAACTCCTCAATGCGTTCTGCGGGCATCCACTCATCCGCATGAACCTTATCCAGAGAATGTTCTTCTAAATTTTCGTAGCCTATCTCCAGAATCTTTTTTTCCAACTTTTGAAGCCTCTTTTGTTTGGCGGCTGCCCTTTTTTCCTTTTTTCGCTGTATCGACTGTTTCTCACTTTCCGGATCAAAGGTTGTATAAATTCCGGCTTTTATGTCTTCCAGATCTTGGATAAGATCCCTGCTTGGTTTTGATTCCGCCCGGATATTTAATATCTCAAACCGCCATGTCGGATCCATCATCTGTTGTATGGAATGATTTTCCCGGTAATAACGCTCAATGTCATCGCTCTGAACCTTAATAAATGCTTCGCATATATCCATGCTGCATGGTCTCTTAAAAAAACGGACTGCTTTCCTGACATTTATCCACTGTGTGCCATCCAGCAGAGTACATTGATCCCCCATGCGCTGGTGTATCCCGCTTGTCTTTACGTCATAATACACATTCCCGCGCTTTTTGCTTAACTTTTTCCCCAAGATAGGACAATACCTGTCCTTCGCATAATAACATCCATCAGCGCATCTTCTTGGCTCGTAGTGTAAATTCCACTCCCTTTTGCGCTCATTATAATACATGTGGTTCTGACAGACCCGTCCATTATGGGCGTCCGCATATTCCTGGTACTTTCTTTCCCGTTCCGCCTCGCGCTCTTCATTCGCTTTTTCAATACTGTTTTTATAATCATAAGGTTCTTCCGTCCGGTGGCAGACGCACCAGCACTGGATGCAAAGGCCTCCGCCACTCATGCCGTGTAGCCTTTTGTCGTTATCCCGGCAATCTGACTTGTCGTATGGGCAACGGATGACGGGATTATCGTTTTCGTGCTGCCAATCAACCCCCATAGTTGCTATACGGTCAATAACATTTTCCCCCTTAACAAATCGTCCGCATCCAGTTTTGTAAACGATTTGATCAGCATGCCATTTTTTATATTCGAAGCCACCAGACAGATTATTCAATGGGTCATCTCCCGTAAGTCTGCTGGAATCAATCTGGACATAAGGCGGAAAATTATCTGTCGTATACCCTTCGGCCAATAATCTTTTGGTCAGCTTGTTATACTCAGTCATAAGCACCTCACAGCCCCTGGCATGGTCGTATTCCCCAGAAATCTTCCATTTTATCCCGGAAATCTTGCCGGTCCATATCGTAAATTTCACAAAAGCACTTTTCACAAGTATTCTTGATCTTAAAAGTCCTTGTCAAGCGCATGTCCCAGCTATTCATTTGCTCGCTGCACATATGGCGATATTCATCTAACCATTTTACTTTGCTCGTAGTCATTCCTCCATCCCCTTCAGCGCTTCCTCGGCCTCGCCTTGCGTGAGGAATACGGTTTTGCCGAAACACTCAAGCATACTGTAGTCAAATTTCTGTGTAGCAATCATTGGATGCGTCCCTTTAAGGTTTGTCATGATACAATAAACCTTTGTGCCAACCTTACACGGAAGTTTCAGCAACAAGCCTTGTTCCTCTAATCCTTTCAGCCTGTTATATTCCTCAAACGCATCCAGAGGTTTGCCGCAGATATTAAAACACTTTGTGATATCGCCATCGTAATCGCTGCATTTTTTGCACTCTTCAAATTTTAACCTCTCCATTTCTATTCTCCTTTCATATCGCGAATTGGATCTGCCCTGGCCGGTCCGCATCTATCCGCAGATTCTTTGTCCTCTCACACCTACACAACTCCGGGAAGTTTGCCTTGACCAATGCCGCCGGGATCGGCGGACATACTGCATTGCCGCATCGTTTGACCTGCTCCGATCTCGTATACTTTTCCCCAGTGTGGTCATGATCGATGATATAATCATCCGGAAACCCCTGGCAGCCATACAACTCTTTTGGCTCCAGCATCCGCAGGCCAATGTCTACGATTTGATAATCGACTCCGGCGATCGTCACAAGTCCGAACCTGTCACGTTCCGTCACGGTATCAAGCGGTTCTTTAATATCCTGTCCAGTGCCTTGACCGTAATATTTAATCAAAAATGCGCTCACTTCTCCGAAATGGCCGTCCCCTGCCGTAATAGTCGGGATCGGCTCTCTCACATCCCGGCCGTCACAATGGTTATTCATTTGGATCAAATTCACGGCGCACAGGCTGTTATGATCCCATGACGTCACTGTCGGGAGAGGGTTTTCCAGGCTGTCCCCGGCACCTTTGTATCCGCCGTCATAGTATTTATGCAAAAAAGAAGTTACCAGTCCATATCGATTAGAGCCATCCACCGTCATGATAGGGTCCTCTATGGTCTGCCCCCTGACCTCACCACTTGACGTTTCGGAGTGGTACTGGATCAGTGTTGGGGCGCACAGATAATGCTTTCCACTGCTTACAATGGTCGGTAAAGGCTCCTTAATATCATGTACTCTTGCTTTCTGTCCTTTCCGCTCCCCATATCCAATCGGCACAATAAACGGCTCTGCATTATCAATTACAAACTTTTTTAGTCCCCTGGCGATCCGTCCCATCGTCTTTTGTGCCAGTGGTCGCACCGCCCGGATCCCATACTTTTCCTTGATCTCCTCCGCCGTGTCAAAGATGCTTGGGCAGGGGAGAGAAAAGTCCAGCTGGGTATAGGCCCCCGCGTAGGGCTCCAGCAATCCGGCCTTGACCTGTGCGCTGTCTTTCGGTCCATGGGTCGGTGCTGGCCAGACAATAGGTCTTCCGTCGCACCGGGCGATCAGGAAGAACCTCTTGCGCATCGTGGGCGCGCCGTAGTCAGCCGCCACAAGGTTCCGATATTCCACCGCATAGCCCAGCGCCTTCAGCTGCTGCACGAACTTTCGAAAGGTCACACCCCGCTTTGCCTTAATGGGATGGTGCCTCCGGTTTAACGGCCCCCATGTCCTAAATTCCTCCACGTTTTCCAGCATGATCACGTCCGGACGTACCATCCCTGCCCACCGCAGGGCCACCCATGCGAGGCCCCGAATATTCTTGTCTTTTGGCTTGCCGCCTTTGGCTTTGGAAAAGTGCTTGCAGTCCGGGGAGAACCAGGCAAGTGCTACCGGGTGACCGTTGCAGGCCTCCGCCGGATCAACATCCCAGACGTTCTCGCAGTAATGCCGTGTATCCGGGTGGTTTGTTTCGTGCATCCGGATGGCTTCTGGATCATGGTTGATGGCAATATCAACACTGATTCCGGTCGCTATCTCTATCCCTGTGCTGGTTCCACCGCCGCCGGCGAAGTTGTCTACTATCAGTTTTCCGTCAATCATGTCAGTTCCTCCACGTCCTTAAATATCTCCCTTATTGTTTTTTATTTCCATGTCCAACAAGTGATAAAACAACCTTCGGTACCCATAAAAATCCGTCCTGCCGCAGGGGATCCTGCCCCACTCGGTATATTCCACGCCCTCATAGGTCTTTCCCTGGGTGACAGAGAGGCAGATCTGCTCCATGATGGCCGGATTCGCCCTTGCTGCACACTCCCGGATGATATCAAGATATCTTCCGCTCCGGCAGATCTCCCGCAGTTCCCGGTATCTCTCCCGGCTGACCCCGTAGTCATCCCACGACAGGCGGGTTTTGGGTATCTTTTTAACCTTGATGCAAAACTCACAGACCCAATACTCGTCAAAAAGCGTCAGCTGTCCCTTGATCTGTCTTCTTGACTTTCGCACCGCATCACCCGCTCTCGGAGTTTTTTTGTAAGAACATCTTTTCCAGATCCCTCATTTCCTTTTGGCTGTAATCCCTCTGGTCAAAGTTGTTAAACTGGTTTTTCTTCCCTGTCTCCGGTTTCTTATATTTCCCCGGGAGGTATTCCTCAAAAGTGAAATCCTTCAAAAAGTTCTCCGCTTTTTTGATATATCTCCCCTGGGTTCCAAGAATCTTACAAGCCTCTGCATAGTTCAGGGCACATTTCACAAGTTCGCTCTCCGTTATCTTTCCGGTGGACAACAGGGAGATATACTCCCGTTCCGTCAGATGGCGGTTGCAATCCTTGGGGTATGCGGAGATAAATTCCCCAATACGGCTCACTTCTCCCTCGAATTGGCTCACTTCTCCCCTCGTGCGCGCGTTCGGATTCGGATTCGGATTGGATTCGGATTGGATTCGGATTGGATTACGGGCGCATTTGATATCATTTGATATCAAATGATTGCAAGTTTCATCAGGTGCTGGAAATTTGCTTCTTTTCGCCCGTATTTGTTGATGCTTCTCCCAAGTTGACATTTGCAGGTACGGTCTTCCTCCGGCCTCATACCGTCTGACCAAGCCTACCGACACCAGCTTATTAAGAGATTTATCAATCTGCTTAACCGTTACATCCTTAAGTGGGAAGCAGGATCCTTTTATGATGGCCGCCCTCCCGTCAAATCGTCCGTAATCGTCACACACTACGATTAACCTGTAGAACATTACCTCTTCGAACCATGAAAGGGAATCTATGGAATCACTCCGGCAGATAGATTCTTTGATGATTCGATTAGGCATCCCTGATACCTCCTATATGCATTTTCAAGATTTCACCTCCCTTATCAGCACCTCAATTCTTGGGTTTCCCTTGTCGACCAAAAACCTGTCGGAAAACCCGGCAATTTCCTTCCAGCCGTCATTTTGAAGCACGCCAGATTTCACAAGCGCATCCTGTATTACCTTGCGTCCAAAAGAGCTTATATTGTCCAAATCCCTGCGTTTATTCCTCTCATACCATGTGTATTCCATAAATACCTGATTTTCTATCTTTGCATCGTTTAAGCAGGAGCATATGGCTTTTTTGACAATTCTTTCATTCCTCTTTTTCATATTATTTCCAGCGTATGATTTGGAACGCTCTGCACCTATAAATTTGTTCAGGCCATCAAGCCTGCCGGGGATCGTCAATAAATATTCCATGCTACCAGATCCCCTTTTTCTGCGCGTTGTGCCTGTAACGCTCAAGACATTTTTTTATCTGCAGGCACTCCCGTACCTGATCCGGCAGTGCGCGCCTATAGGCCGCACTCTGCCAACGGTTTACAACCTTATACATGATTTTCCAAGCCAGTTTTTTCATGTTCCTCCTTTCCGGCGGAAATTCGCCCTGCCGCCACGGGCTGTGATATACGGTTGATAGTTACCTAATCCAGATCCAACGGCTGCCACCCCCGCGGAAAATCCTGGATCTCCATCACGCATTCTCCACAATCGCTTTCCTCTCCTATTGACAAGAGGCAGTTTTCACAGCTTCCTTGCATGCTACAATAACCTATAAGAGTGTTGTATGCTTCCAATGCTTGACTTTTTGTAATCTCTCCCATAAAAGTATCGCTTAACACGTCAGAGACACCTTTTTCGATATACTGCTCAACCAGTTTCTCAACAGTCCCGTCGTTCATTTTTTTGTTTACCGCATCTGCGATTCTTTGTTCAAAAGTTTCCATTGATTTGATCCCTCCTAATTCTCCAAATATTCTTCCAAGCAAGCACTATAATCTACACCCCCACGCTCTTTCTGCCATTCTGTCCAGAAATCTATTGTCCTGCTCTGTGGGCGCTCCTTTGCAAGCTCCACATGGATTTTAAGCGGTATCGGGCAGGCATCGCCGATTACAAGGCAGTCGCCGGGAGAAAACATGGTAGTGCTGTCCATGATTGCATCCCCGCCTTTTACCCTCTGCTTTACTATGGTTTTATCATTCTCATTGTTCAGCTTCATCACTATGCAGTTCTCACATTGGGCAAATATTGTTTTATTGAGTTCGGAAGGCCGCTGGCTTGCCACAAGGAGTGTTATGCCAAATTTCCGGCCCTCTTTAGCAACATTCTCAAAAATCTCCACCATGCGCCGCTGTGATGCGGATAACTGGAGATCTACCGGGATGTAAACATGTGCTTCATCACAGACAAGGGTTATCGGCCTTGCGTCTTTCTGCATAATCTGAATATTGTAAATCAGTTTCGTAATCGCCCCGATAATCAGCACCGCTATATCATGGGGTATGCCGGATAAATCAATGTTCTTTACTGGTTTGTCGCCGCCCATGATGCGGTTAAGAAGGTCTGTAAGGTATGATTGCGGCTTGTCCTCAAAGAGAAATGAATACCTATTGTCAGCGTGCAGGGTTTTCATTGTGTTAATCACGCCGCTCAGCTTTCCATTCCATTCCCCTTTGACGGTCTTCACCATTCCTGCCTTATTTCCCGTTTTGTAAAATTCCCCTGTCGGTATCTCTTCAATGTTTAATTCACTCATATGCTCCATGAGCACAGGAAAGCTAAAATATATAGGCTTACTTTCATTTACGTTCATAGCATTTATATGGGATTGAAAACAATACCGCAATGCCGACATGATAACCGTGCTGTCCTCTTTCACTTTCAGCACATTCGCCGCCATATCCGCAAACCCAAGCATCCAGATAGGGAACGGCACTTCCCCCATCTTGATACTGTCCACATAGGAAAGCTTGCTGTACTCCCCATGGATATCAAATACGACAATATTTGTCCCGGGGAGCTTTGCGGCCTCTTCCAGTATCTTTGTTACCGTCTCGGACTTACCGCACCCGGTATTACCTACAATGCAGGAATGCCGCTGAAAGAATTTGTTTCCGTCAAGCCATGCGTCTGCATTATAGTTTGCGTACTCTCCAATACGGAATACTTTTCCGCTGGAATCCATTCCTTTTAACATGCGCGCAAAATCTATGTCGCTCATTTTTTTGATTAAAACATTGGTACTCGGGTATCTGTCAATCTGCTGTCTGAAAATTCCATCAATTATGCTCCCTAAGACAGAACATTCAATCACTTTCAAGGACGGCTGTTCCAGTTCCTCAAGCACCGCATTATCGTCCATCTGCGTTTCCACGTCATTATCCGTTATGGCGCAGACTTGCGTGACAAGCTCCACTTCCCCATCCGATACGGATATTAAATCATTCAGGCGTGCTTTTTTAAACTCCGCATCGTCTGTTTTAATTTGTATTTTGTCAGGTAATATTTTTACTAATTTCATGCAGACACCTCGCTTTCTTCCACGCTCTCTACAGGTTCATATCCGTCAAATTCGTTTGCGGGTCTGCTAAAATATCTTGGCGGCTCATCGCTGTAAAAATCAAATTTCATATCACATACCAACATTTCCTATCCCTCCAACAATTCGCTATAATTCCTAATCCTCGCCTTTTTCACACTCTTGCAGTAGTCGCACACGCCGCAGTAATGTGGTTCTTCCAGCCCTGCCTTGACTGCAATAAACCGCGGAATATTTCCCTCAATCTCCCGAAGTGCCATATCAAGCGTCGGCTGGTCAATCTGGAAGATGTCAAAGTCCGTCACCGCTTCCTTTGTGGCGGCGGCAAGATAAAATGGCAGCTTTCCATATCCGTTCGCTTCCACTCCTGCCTGATATACCGCCCCCTGAAGGTCGTACCGCCAGAATGCGAGGCTTTTGAAGTTCTGCACCACCTTTAAATCGGCGATGCAGATGCCCTCCACAAAACTATCCATTTTCATCTTCCACGGTGCGCCGAACATCTCAAAGGCAAGGATTTTTTGCTTTTCTCCGCTCATAAACTGCATAAACCTCTCATCCTGCCGTACCCGGTTTATGATAGCGTCGGCCTTGCGGAAATCCGCCCGGAGCGCACCGCTGCGGCAGTAGAAGATGTTAGGCGACTCCTGCCGGAGTTTTTCAAGCGTCCCCTCAAACCATCTGTCAACCAGTGTCCCGATCAGCATTGCCTTTGTTGTAGGCTGCTCGTAATCGCCCCGGATCTTCGCCATGGCCATAGCCTCGCACTTGCGAAAATCTTTGTACTGGCTCACACTGAAAAAGGCTCGACTTGCTTCTTTGCCGTAGTAGTTATCATCATTCAGATCCATCGGCATCACCCTCAGGCTTCAACTCCTGCTGCCCATCTGCCTTTTTCTTCGTCTCCTTCTTGCCTTTCTCGCCCTTTTCCTTTTTCTCAAACGGGTCTTTGACATCTTCCTTTTCCACTCCCGGAAGCTCAAAGACTTCCTCACGCTTCGCCATGCCGTCTTTAAGGGATGTATACACCCTCTTAAGCCGCACAAGGTCATTCATGGAGAAAGCGGATGATTTACATCCAATGTACTTCTCGATCGCTTCAATCGGGACGGAAAACTCCTTCTCGAATGTCGCCGCCATACTTTTCACAAGGTCGATTATTGGCTTCCCTGTCTCGCCAATTAACGTTTTATTGCACTGCTCCATGGCGTCCTCCACCACATCGCCGGGGATAATCCCAAGGATACACGCCCTGAGCCGCCTTGCGCCCTGATTGGCCACCATCTCATAGATATCTCTTGGATCTGTCAACGGGACATTCCCTTTTCTGGTGCTGCGGATGTGCGGCACGCTGAATACCTTTTCCTGTCTGGTGTTCGTCTCCAGATCCCACGCATAGGCCATCACCTGGCTCTCCCCAGCTTTCTGCTCCAGCTCCACAATGCCGAAGCTGATATTCCCCCAGTTTTGCGCCAGCGCTTCAGCAAGACGGATTGATGCCCCCACGATCTTCTGGCCGCCCCGGGGATACTCATACATTGCCTTTTCTGCCAGCCCCTTCCTCTGACACGCCTGCATGATGCGGTTACAACTTGCCACATAGTCTCGGGGAAATCTCTTTGCCATGATAATCTGCCCCTGTACCTCTTGCGTCTGCCGGCTTGTGGCCATCTCCGCCGTCACACTTCTTCCTGTTGTCATCTCAAATCCTTCCATTCCTATCCCTCCTTAATCCAATTGCCTGAGTAAAACCACTCCACAAGTTCCTTTTTCGCATCCTTGTCAAAAGAGATCCTCTCCAGTGCATATTCAAAAGCATCTTCTTCCGCCACAAAGATCCCTTCCTCCGGACCGACCCCCCTGTATCCCGGCCCATTTATCTTCGCACGGAACTCTTCCGGGCCTGCCCTGTTTTCCTCCCTCTCCAGCGGCCAAAACGAGTCAACCACCATAGGGTTCTCGACCATCATCATCGGGATCACCGCCCTTCCTGACAAACCCCACCACTATCCCGTCGCTGATGATGGCATCCCATCCTTTTTCATGCTTTTCCTCGCAATACTGTAAGTCAACTTGTCTCTGCATATCCATATTCATCCCTCCCAGTCTTTGTAGTGTTCGCAAGCAACACCTGACGTGTTTCCGGCTCCGTCCTGGTGGTGCGCCGGTAAAAGTCCCTCTGTCTCTTCCTTTCCTTCCTGCAGTCGCATTCTTCTCCCGGATCCAGATTGCAGCCGCAATCCGGACAGATCCTGTAATATGCCATGACTGCCCCTCCTTTCACTTCATCACATTCCAGATATCTTCCTTTGTCGCACCAAGGATACCGAATAAGGCTTGAATTTCTTCAAATCGAAAATGACCGCTCTTCATCCTAACGCTAAAACTAGATTCGGAAAGACCAAGCGCCGCCGCCAAATCCTTCTGATAGATCCCATGCCTACTGCCTGTCCTACTCTCCACAAAAAGGACAAACTTGTTCGGTTCAACCTCCGGCCTGCTCCTCGCCTTTTTTGGCATCTCTATCCCTCCTTCCTTTTCTTGTGGATGTCATATGCGGCGTAGATGATAAATGCCACCACCTCGACCAGCACCGTGGCGATTACGCCACAGGCAAATTCAGAAATCCACAACTCAATCACCTCCCTTCATCCTGTAAACCTCACCATACCGCACGCCAAACTTTTCGGTCTCCTTGTGAGACTCAAAGTAAATATCAATATGGTTCCCTTTTACCTTCCCTCCGCAGTCCTCCGCGACAAAAACCCCGAGCCCCTTGATCCGGATTGCCGTCCCGTACGGGATCACGTCCGGATCCACCGCCACGGTCCGCCCCTCTCTCGCCACCACTCCGGTGGATGTCTCTCTGCCATAGCCCCCTGAGCATTCCTCGCAGGGGCAGTAGGCCGTCAGCTTAAACGACCCGAGGGAGACCCTTTTCCTCCTTACCGCCTTAAGCCTCTCCGACATGGGCACCGGGCTGTGTATCGTGACGCGAGGCGCAACCGTGATGTTGTACGCCGTGATATTCACAACCCTGGCCTTTGTCGGGCTTTCATAAGGAGGTATTGACAATATGTGAAGTACTGACATGAAGATCAGTACAGTCACGCAATTTATTACGTGAAATCCCATTTTTCGCTTTCTCATGTTATCCTCCTCGCATGCATCAAA
This sequence comes from uncultured Eubacterium sp., assembly GCA_964484225.1. GTDB lineage: Bacteria > Bacillota > Clostridia > Lachnospirales > Lachnospiraceae > Eubacterium_F. The sequence goes on along the minus strand of CAZAEM010000003.1, from coordinate 66,557 downwards.
ACATCGCCAGCATGTACCCGATGGCGAAGCCAACAATCATGCCAATTAGAACTGATGTTGCAATCAAGGCAACTATGCGTTGCCCCACCTTCCTTTTGTTAAGACCCTTCTGGTAATCCATCTGTCAGTTTCCTTTCCACTTTAATCAGCCAGTCCAATTCATCCTCCGTGACAAGTCCAAAGTATTCATTTGTGCGGATGAAATGGTATGAAACACCATAAAACTGTTCAAGTGTCATCTTAAATACCTCCCATTTTTTCCGGCATTGTACGCAAATGCTGTCCCACTGATCGAAGTACCGAGTCGAGCCTCTGCGGATGATCGCCTTATCCCACTCCTGAATACAGCGTTTAAGGCTCCGGCCCAATTCCGTGTCGAGAAATTCTTTCTTATTCATCTTCTGATCACGCCCAGGCATCAACCGGACTCTGTAACCATCGGCGACATTAACTTTATTTGAAGCTATCTCCGCTATGGTCGTGGGGTTTGCCTCGTCTGTTTCAACAATGACTTTCACAAAATTTCTTTGATCTCCTTCCATCTCATCACCTCCCTGTCACTTCCTCCTTGCTGGTTTTCTTCCCATCAATGTCATAGTTTACAAAAGATTCTTTTTTCATGGGCCCAGAGACTTCGGCACTAACCCTAAGCCGTTCATCAGGGTCTCTGAGGTCACATATGACGGAAAGCCACGTACAGTTCTTTCCGATATCCTCGCCGTTGATCCGAAAAATCTTCTTTTCCACATCAATCTCGATGGTTTTAAGTTCTTGCGGAATAAATGTTGTTCCGTCCAAATTCTTCATTTCGTCTCACCTCCCTCCTATTGTCAGCTTGGCTCTCTATTTCGAACAAACCTTCTTCTGACAATCTCAACCTCAATCACCTCCCTTCTATGCTGGCATCCTCTGCAAAGTCCATAGGGTCAACGTCAAGGAATTTGCATAATTTAACGAGTTCCCTTCCTCTTATTTCTCTTTTTAGAGACCTGTTTCTAAGACTATTGTACAAGGCGGCATACGGTATGCCTGTTCTCCGAGAAATTACCGTAAGTGCGATTCCCTTATCTTCTATACACTTTGAAATTCTGTCCTCTAAAAGCATTTTATCACCTCCCAAACAATGAATAACGAAAATTTCGTTATATAAACTATAATACCTGTTTTTTCGTTTGTCAAGTGTTTTTAACGAATTTTTCAATATTTTTGTTGACATGATAAAAATAATAGGTATAATGAAATTACGGGAGGTGATAAGTTGGCAAGTAAATATTTTTCTAATAAACTAAAAAACTTACGATTGAAAGCTGGATATACTCAAAAAGAAGTATATGAACATTTCAAGATTCCACAATCTACATTTAGTTCTTGGGAAGTTGGAAAATCAGAACCATCCGGGGAGATGCTTATAAAGCTTTGCGAATTTTATAAATGCGATATGATAAGAGAATTTTCTTCTGATGAGGACTTAACCTATGTTGAATGGAAAATAATCGACAAATACCGCTCCCTGGACTCTCACGGAAAGAAAATAGTGGATTTAGTATTAAATGAGGAGTCGGAACGCTCAACTTCGTCTCCGGTGCAAATAGTGGTAGAGAATGAGCAGCAGCCGAAAATAAGTACACGACTTGTGAATTACTACTACAAATTGGCTTCTGCCGGAAATGGACAGATAGTATTTGACACACCACCAACAGAGAAAATCCAAATACCCAGTACACCAGAATATCAGAAAGTCGATTATGCCATCGGCGTGAACGGAAACAGCATGGAACCGGTGTACTTCGACAGCGATATACTTCTTATAGAGGTTACGGAGGATATAGATCCAGGAGAAAACGGTATCTTCATTGTTGATGGTGAAAGCTATGTAAAAAAGATGGGGGATGCAGAGCTAATCTCGCTCAATCCGAGATACAAAAACATCCCATTGACGGAAAATTCAAAGTGCATGGGAAGAGTTGTAGGGAAGCTATGAAGCTAAAATTATAAAAATCACAAGAGAAAGGCGGGTTTATTATGGATTTTGCAGAAGAACTTAAACAATTTTCAAAGCGCATTATAGAACTTTCAAGTTCTATAACAAACGAGGAAGCGACTAAAATGTCTATGATCGTTCCTTTTTTCCAGTTATTGGGGTATGATGTATTTAATCCGGCGGAATTTTGCCCCGAGTTTACGTCAGATGTGGGAATCAAAAAAGGGGAAAAGGTAGATTATGCAATCTTGTCAGACGGAAAACCGGAAATATTGATTGAATGTAAATGGTGTGGCGATAATTTGGCAAAGCATGGCTCTCAACTTTTCAGGTACTTCGGGGTATCTGCTGCGAAATTTGCCATTTTGACCAATGGGATATCTTATAAATTTTATACAGATATAGAGGAAGTAAATAAAATGGACCTTACGCCATTTCTCGAATTCAACATGAATAATATTTCTGACGCCTCGATAAATGCCCTTAAAAAATTCAGGAAAGACGTATTTAACAAAGAAGATATATTCGGCACTGCATCAGAATTAAAATATTCCGGTCTAATCAAAGACTGGATCAAGGGGCAATTAGAGAACGTCAGTGATGATTTTGCCAAGGTTATTTTAGCAGATATCTATGACGGTGTTAAAACGCAAAAGATATTGGATAAATTCAAACCCATAATCAAAAAATCTTTCAATGGATATATAAATGACAACGTCAACCAGAAAATTTCTTCTGCTTTAGATGACGCTCCAAGCACAAATGATCTCGAAACCGAAGAGACAACAACACAAAGCAAGATCAACACTACAGAAGAGGAATTACAAGCATTTAATATTATTTGCGCCATTCTCTCTGAGTCTATTGATTTGAACAGGGTTTGTTATAGGGACACAGAGAGTTACTTTGGCATTCTTTTTGACAACAACAATAGGAAACCCATCTGTAGGCTCAATCTGGACACAAAGAAAAAACAGCTATTGATACCGGATGAGAAAAAAGTATTCAGCCGAATTTATATAGATTCAATAATAGATTTATATAAATACAAGAACGATATCATTACTTGTGCGAAGCGATATGTTGATAAAGATAAAGTATAATACAACCCTAATAAACCAAACGGCGTACGACCGACAGAAAGGTGCGGTCTCGTCGGCGGTGCCTTGCTGGGCCCTGTCGGGATGCTTGCCGGAGGGATGTCGGCAAAACAAAAAAGGTATATGCCAAATAGCGCTACAATTCAAAGACGGAAAAAGAAGCCTTATTGAAGTAGATGATAAAATCTGCAAGGCTATTATCAAGGCCTGCTTCTGACCAAATAGGAAAAGCCGCCCGGCGCTACCAACACCGAACGGCCCTAAGCAGATACCGAAAAAGATGATACCCACAATCCAAAATCATTGTATCATCTTTTTGGGCAGCTCGCAAGTAGTTGTTCGGATTTTCCGGACAACTGAACGGCTGTTATTTTTATACCCGATTTAAGGAGGTTGATACTATGAAGATTGAAAAACTCCCCTCCGGCTCTTACCGGATCCGAAAGATGTACAAAGGAGAGACATACCAGGTTGTAACGGATTACAAGCCCACGCAAAAGGAGGCCGTGCAGCTGATGGCGGAGGAATTGGACAAGGTAAAGGGCCGGTCTGCCAGGATGACGTTTCAGGATGCGGCAGACGAGTATGTTGAAAGCAAGAGAAACGTACTGTCGCCAAGCACAATCCGGGGATACCAAGCCGTGATAAAAAGGATATCTGACAAATTTTTAAAAATGCCAATCGGTGACATAGAGCAGGTAGATATACAGAGAGAAATAAACAGAGTGGCGATCGACAAAAGCCCAAAGACCGTCCGTAACCACCATGGCTTTATATCAGCCGTCTTGATGACTTTTCGGCCAGAAATGAGGATCACTACAACATTACCGCAAGCCCGTCATATTGAGCCCTATATTCCATCCGACGAAGATATCAGAGGGATATTAGAGTATGCAAGCGGGACCAGGTATGAAATACCTATCATGTTGGCTTGCTACGGTATGCGGCGATCAGAGATATGCGCATTAACTATAGACGACATCGAGGGGGATGTCGTGCATATCACAAAGGCAGTCGTCCAAGACGAAAATGGGAGATGGGTTAAAAAAACAACCAAAACAGTAGAAAGCACCAGGGATATTGTAATACCAGAGTTTCTTGTCAAAAAAATAAAAGAGCACGGAATAATCTACGACGGCAATCCAAGCGGAATTACAAGTTTTTTGATCCGGGCACAAAGAAAGCTTCAAATGCCGAGATTTTCCCTCCATAAACTCCGACATTATTTTGCGAGCAAGATGAGCGCCATGCACGTCCCAGATGCCGATATCATGAAGATGGGCGGATGGCGGACGGACCATGTGATGAAGGGAGTGTACCGTCACGCCATGCAGGACAAAGACAAGGAAATGCAAAGAAGTATGGTAAATAAGCTGGGAAAAGAACTATTTTAATTTTTTGTCATGAATTTGTCATAAAAATCTAAAAATTGCGAAAAATAGTCGCCTATAGTATGCGGTTAGTGGGACTTGAACCCACACTCCGTGAGGAACAGGAACCTAAATCCTGCATGTCTGCCAATTCCATCATAACCGCCCGTTAAAATACTGCTATGCAAACTCAAAAAACCTTTTTATCTTTTTCATTTTCTCCTTAGTCATGCGATATCCATGCCAGTAGGCCATCTCCAGCCGTCTCACGTTGCTCTCAAAGCTGTTGAGAAGGTGGTTAGGGCGCAGGATCATGGCCGTCCCCTCCTTGACCAGCTCCTGACAATACCGTACCGCCTCATTGTATTTCTCCGGGCGCTCCCGGATGGCCCGCTTGATCTCCGGATAACGGTGTCCCACCATACGGGCACCCATCTTGTCGTATTTGCCAAGCTTTTTCACATAGCCCCTGGGCTGGGTCAGCACGATCAACACCTTGTCACATCCGTCCTTCAACGCCTTGCGCACCGGGATCGGATCCGCCAGTCCGCCGTCATAGTATTTTGCCGAGCCCACCTCTATGGCCGGAAAAAACATGGGGAGCGCGCAGGTGGCGCGCAGCATCGTGTACTTGTCATCCATCTCCTGTGCATTCAGATATTCCGCCTCGCCCGTCTCCGTGTTGGTGACGCCCACCAGACAGATCCCCTCGTACCGCATAAATGTCTCCCTGTCAAAGGGAACCAGATGATCCGGAATCTCTCCGAAGACAAAGTCCAGCCCGAATATTGATTTATTTTTAACCAGATTTCCCCTGCTCATATAGCGCTTATCGTTGCGATATTTCTGCACAATCTCCAGGTTTCTCTGGGGCTGTCTGGAAATATATGAGACACCATCCGCAATCCCGGCAGAAACTCCTATGCAGTAGGGAAACATAATATTTTCTGATAATAACGCATCCATGACACCCGAACTGAAGATAGGGCGAAATGTGCCGCCTTCCAATACGATTCCTGTCACCTTGCAACTCCTTTCTGGCACTCCGGATTTCAGAGCCTGCCCTTTATTCCGTTTTTAGTATGCCATATCGTATTCCTAATTGCAATGGTTTCTTTACACAAAAAAAAGACCAGGAACCTATCCGGCCCAGTCTTTTCTTTCTTTTTACTCCGTTTGTCTGTACAGATTGTCCTAAAAAGGACATTTCCATGCGCGTGCCTCCCTGACCGAAGTATTTACCCTCTGTATGCGGCACTCTCTCTCATTTCATTCACGCACTGCTCGTGCAGCAGGTGATATTTTTCCCTGGTCGCCAGTCCTCCCCGGATATGTCTTTCTGATTTATTGATGTCCAGGATCTTTCGCGCCTGAGCCGCCAGGGATGGATTGATACGCAGGAGACGTTCGGTGACGTCCTTATGTACCGTGCTCTTGCTGACCCCAAATTGTTTGGCCGCCTGTCGTACCGTGGCGTTGTTACTGATAATATACTCCGCAACAGCCACGGCACGTTCCTCGATCTGTGCCCGGTGCAAATGATATTCTCTCAAAAAAAACCCCCTGATTTTCTGTTTGTACAGTCTATGCAGGGGGGTGGGGAATTATGTCCCCTTTATCTCAACCGGATCGCCAACCGATTATCCGGATCCAACAGGCTGCAAACCCTTATCCCGTCACTCCTCATCCGGAATCTCATACTCCTTCGTGGCCTGCGCGATATTCAGCGCGTGATCTGCCACTCTCTCCAGATCCACCAGGATCTCACTGAAATACAGTCCCTGTGTAGCCTCACACTTCATCTTGCCGAGACGCTTGATATTGCTGTTTCTCATTTTCTCCACCATATCATCAATATTTACTTCCAGATCATAGATGATCTTGTAGCGTTCTGCGCTGGGCTGTACAAAATGCTCATTGGCCAGTTCAAAGATGCGGTGGACGGCCATGGCCAGTTCTTTCAGATCCTTTGTGGCCTTGTTGGAAAATTTCTGTTTATTCTCCTTCATGGTCTGGGCGTATCCCAGCACATTTTCCGCGTGATCGCCGATGCGCTCCAGATCCGTGATGATGTGATACAGATTTCCGACGTGTACCGCCTCTTTCTCCGTAATCCCCATCTCACCGGTACGGATCAGAGTTCCCGTGATCTCCTTGTTCAGGAAATCCACTGCCACTTCGTTTTCGTCAAACTGTTCCCTGTCGATCTTCTTCTCACCAAAGTACATCTTCGTACAGGCTTCCAGATTGTCTCTCACCAGCTCGTGCATCCGGCTCACCTCCTGGTCGATCTGCCCGATCAGTACCGTGCCGGACTGGTAACCGGTCTCGTCGATGAAGTGCAGCGCCTCCGTCTCCGTCTCGTCCTTGCCGGGAATGATCCACTCCGCCAGGCGCACCAGAAAGTTGGCGCAGGGCAGGAGGACAAGAACGGTCACACAGTTGAATATCGTGTTGGCATTGGCGATCTGCCGGCTTGGATTGTCCGGCGATGTGGAGGCGATCCAGTCGAGGGTTGCGGGAAATATCTGAGACACCACCAGAAAGAGCAGCATACCGACGCTCTCGAACAACACGACGATCAAGGCCACCCTCTTGGCGTCCTTGCGGCCGCCGATGGACGCCAGAGCCGGTGCCACGCTGGCGCCGATGTTCATACCCAGCATGATATAGAACGCCTGGTTGAATCCCATCAGGCCGCTGACCACCATCATCTGCAGTACACCCACTGAGGCGGACGCACTCTGGATCACTACGGTAAAGATCACGCCCACCAGCACTCCCAGAACAGGGTTGGAGAACTGTCTCAGGATATTCTGGAACCAGACTTCCCCGGCCAGTGGTTTCATGGATGTACTCATCATCCCCAGACCGATGAACAGCACACCGAGACTGATGATGATCTGTCCGATATTCTTAATCTTCTGCTTCTTTGAAAACATTGTGACAGCCACGCCCACAAAGGCGATGACCGGTGCGATCTCCGATATATTGAAAGCGATCAGCTGACCGGTGATGGTCGTGCCCACCTTGGCCCCCATCAGGATGCCCACCGATCTCTGCAGCTCCATCATGCCTGCATTGACAAAACCAACCACCATGACACACATAGCATTGGAACTCTGGATCAGCGCGGTAAGTCCGGCGCCCACCACCATGGCGATAAAACGGTTCTTTGTCAACTGCTCCAGTATTCTTTTCAGATAGGACCCGGCTACCAGTTTCAAGCCGTCGCTCATCAGGTTCATCCCGAATATGAACATTGCCAGTCCGCCCATGAGGTTTATCACATTCCAAATTGTCATGACGATCTCCGTTTCCATGTAAAATTTTTGTCAAAAAATCCCCTTCTAATGTAAAATGATAACATTATTAGGGGAAATAAACAATCTTTTTTTCATTGTTTTTATGAATGTGGCGCCGATGGCGCATAAATCCTCACTGTTCCGCACTGAGGGCATATTTTCATATTTCCTGCAGATCCTCCATGGTCTCACGCAAAGTCCTCGCCGAGACGTGGAGCTGCTCTATCTCCTGCTCATCCAGTCCGATGGGGATGGGCGTCTCCACCCCCTCGGCGCCCAGGATCGCCGGCATGGACAACACTACATCCTCCAGGCCGTATTCGCCGTGCATCCGTATGGAGACAGGGAAAATGGATTTCTCATCCCGCACGATGGCCTGGCATATCCGCTTTACCACCATGGCGATCCCGAAATAAGTGGCATCCTTTTTCTCTATGATCTCATAGGCACTGTTTTTCACCGCATCTGCAATATTCTCCTCATTGTCCTCGTGGTTGTAATGCCCCCGCATTTCACAGAACGTATTCAGCGGCACCCCGGATACGTTGGCACTGCTGAACGCCGCGATCTCACTGTCCCCGTGCTCCCCGATAATGAAAGCATGGACACTCCGGTTGTCCACTCCCAGATGCTTGCCCAGCTGGTAGCGCAGCCTGGCGGTGTCCAGCACCGTCCCGGAGCCGATGACCCGCTCCTCCGGAAAACCGCTGACCTTCATCGCCACATGCGTGAGGATGTCCACGGGGTTGGCCACCACCAGGAGGATCCCCTGATAATCCCTGGCCGCGATCTCCGTGACGATAGATTTCATAATACGGCTGTTCTTGTGTACCAGATCAAGTCTCGTCTCCCCCGGTTTCTGATTCGCCCCCGCCGTGATGACGATGATCGCCGCATCCTGAATGTCATCGTAGTCTCCGGCGTAGATGTTCATGGGACCGGCAAAGGGCATGCCGTGGCCGATGTCCAGCGCTTCACCGTCCGCCTTGTCCTCGTCCGCGTCGATCAGCACCATCTCCGAGAACAGCTCTGACTGCATCAGGGCAAAAGCCGATGCCGCCCCCACAAAACCACAGCCGATGATACAAACCTTCCTCACGTTGATACAGTTACAGTCGTTCATATGCACAGACCTCCCATTCCGGCCCCCGCATCACCGGGACACAGTATTCGTTGTACTAGTGTGTCCATTTATGGGAAAATCATGCATACCCGGCTCTGACAGTATCAGAGAGCCTTCATATTCCTCCAGCGGTTTACACAGCCGAAGATCTCCTGTCGCCTCGGCACAGCCAGACCGGAGGGCAGATAACCGCCGCCACAGATGCCGGAGAACCCATTCTTCTCCAGCTGTTCCAGCAACATATCCACACACTCTGTCAGATCTCTCCGGCCGTCCACCAGCTTCATACGCATATATTTCATCAGCTGTCCCAGTCCCGCCAGCTGTTCCGAATCCACTAACTGCTCCAGATATCGAAGATCGATGGTGTCACGGTTGATGCTGATGCCATCCAGGCCCATCACCTTCATCTTCACGCGGCCGTCGGCGCCAAATTTCCGATCCGGGCGGAACACCCGGTCAAAATCCGGCTTCGCCGCGTGGGGCGTATCCTCCACGGGCATGGGGAAAGCCTCTGCCTCCTCTTTCGCCATCTCCGTGATCTCCATCGGCTCGTACCGGTTCATCTGAAGGATATGGTCCGCCTTGTGAAAATAACTCCCGGAGCTGCCCGCCACCAGCACGGTGGATATCCCGTAATCGTCATACAGCTCTCTCACCCTCTCAATAAAGGGTGTGATAGGCTCCACGTTCCGGTGTACCACTCTCTGCATCAGTTCATCCCGGATCATAAAATTAGTGGCACTGGTGTCCTCATCAATGAGAAAGACCCGGCTTCCGGTCTCCATAGCCTCCACCACATTGGCCGCCTGGGAGGTACTCCCGCTGGCGTCCTCCGTCTGGAAATGAACGGTATCCTTTCCGTTGGGCAGGTTGTTGATAAACATGGAGATATCCACCTTCTCCACACTCCGCCCGTCCTCCGCACGGATCTTCATGGCGGACTCGTCTGTGATGACATACTCCCTTCCATCCCCCGCCACATGGTTGTACACGCCCATTTCCAGAGCCTTCAGGAGAGTAGACTTCCCGTGGTATCCCCCGCCCACGATCAAAGTGATTCCTCTGGGGATTCCCATGCCCTTCCTATTCCCCGCGTTGGGCAGGGCCATCTCCACCTCCAGAGAGGCAGGACTGTGAAAGACCACCGCCGACTTCATAGGCCGGCTGCTGACGCCGGATTCCCGGGGCAGCACGGCATTATTCGCCACAAAGGCTACCAGCCCCCTCTTCTGTAACTCCTGTCGTATATACGTCTGGTCCTCCGCCAGATCCGCCACAGCCTGCAGCTTCCCCTTGTCCAGAACCGAAGCATACAATGACTTGTGTACGCACTCCGGAAGAAAATCAAACAGTATCTTCTCCAGTTCCCTGGCGTCAATCGTCCGTCCCCTGGCCGGAAAACCGATCTCCATCCGCAGCGTCACATCCCCGGACCGGCTGTCGATCTCGCAGCCCGTCCGGTCAAGGATCTCCGGCCCCGGCTGGCTCACAGACATGAGCCCGGATTTGCCGGAGCCCCTGGCCTTGAAGCTAAAGTCCCGGAGTTTTCTCCCGAACTGGCGGAGAAGATGATCCTGCAGCGCCAGTCTCTTCTCTCTCGTGTCATACCATTTTTCCTCAAAAGCCGCCTGCGCGCCTGCCACCTTCACACTCACCTTGGAGGGCGCCGCAAAGGGATCTCCCTGCACATGGTCAATGGACAGAATATAACGTCCGAAACCATACTGTCCCTTCAACTGTTTATAGGCCGGATATCCCTTGTGGTCAATCTGCCTCAGCTCTCTTCGCAACTCTTCACTCATTTTCATTTCTTTGTCCTCCCATACTTAAATTTCTGACATCAAAGCGTTCATCCCCGCCCGTCGGCGGGCGTCCACATCAATCCACTCATCCAGTGTCAAGGGCGTGTAATCAGAAAACATACAAAAACAGTTGATCATCTGGCAGGGGATATGCTTTGGCTCTTCCTCTCCCGGATTTCTGTACAGACTGGCCCTCGTCTCCCGGATAAACCGATCCACTAAGATCTCATCCCGGGTATCGTGGACATGTCCATAGAGCATGTATGTCCTGGGATTCCCCTCCTTGTCCCTGCGATATTGTCCGTTATAGCAAAATATCGGATAGTGGCTGAGGATGATCTTCCTCTTGTTGTCATGTAATTCCTCATAGTCCCTGACCCAGACAAAGCGGGAGCTGTCAAAATGCCTGTCGGTTAAATACTTGTCATGGTTTCCCCGGATGAGATACAGCCGTCCGTGAAGCCTTGACAAAATCTCACTGGTCAGGCGCCCCCGCTCCATGGACACATCCCCCAGGATGATCACCTCATCCCGGTGGCCGACACGGTCGTTCCATCTCTTCACCATATACTCATGCATCTCTTCCACATCCGCAAACCCACGCTTGTCCATTTTACTCAGCAGACTTTCATGGTAAAAATGCAGATCCGAAATATAATATCGCATGTCATCCCTCCGAAATAATGCTTCTAAAAAACTTTCCGGCAGCAAACAGAATTGCCGCCGGAAAGCGCATTCGTCCCTCATCATCTTAAAAATTCAGGTCAACAGATCTCATGGATCCATCCCTCCGGAGCGTCTATAAGCCCCAGCTGGATTCCCGTCAGCGTATCGTACAGCTTCTTCGTGATCGGCCCCATCTCATCCATGCCGCTGGGAAGGCAGATGTCTTTTCCGTGATCCACGATCTTGCCGACCGGAGAAATCACCGCCGCCGTACCGCAGAGCCCGCACTCTGCAAACTCCTTTACCTCTTCAAAGGGAACGACCCTCTCCTCAACCTCCAGACCCAGATATTCCTTTGCCACATACATAATGGAACGCCTTGTGATGGAGGGCAGGATGCTTCCGGATTTCGGCGTGACTACCTTGTTATCCTTTGTCACAAATATGAAATTCGCCCCGCCGGTCTCCTCCACATTCGTTCTCGTCCCTGCATCCAGATACATATTCTCGTCAAAGCCCTTGGCGTGAGCGTCCACAATAGCGTGAAGACTCATGGCGTAATTCAAGCCGGCCTTGATGTGGCCTGTGCCATGGGGTGCTGCCCGGTCAAAATCACTGACCCGTATAGTGATCGGTTTTGCACCGCCCTTGAAATAGGGCCCTACCGGTGTACAGAACAGACGAAACTGGTACTCCGCGGAAGGTGCCACACCGATGACCGGCCCGATTCCAAACATAAACGGGCGCAGATACAACGTGGCTCCGGATCCGTAGGGGGGAACATAGGCGGCATTCGCCTTCACCACCCTCTCCACCGCATCCAGAAAACGCTCCTTGGGAAACGGAGGCATCTCCAGTCTCTTGGCTGTATCCTCCATACGCTGTGCATTGAGATCCGGCCGGAAAGTGACGATCTTCCCATCTTTTGTCGTGTAGGCTTTCAAACCCTCAAAACAACTCTGACTGTACTGGAGTACACCTGCACACTCCGACATGGTGATGGTGGCGTCCTCCGTCATAGATCCCTCATCCCACGAGCCATTTTTGTAATTCGACACATACCTCTCCGCCGTCTCGTGATAGTTAAAACCTATCCCTGCCCAGTCTATATTTTTCTTCTCCATCATTCCATTCCTTCTTTCTTTTTCTTCCTCTTTATACCTTATAGCATTGTTCCTTCATTGTCAAGATAAAGCGAATGAATTTCGCTCAATTTCGGTTACTATTCACAGCCGATTTCGGATAGACATAAGACCTCATGTTTGCTATAATAAAACCCACATCCCATGACATAATTCCGGATCTCACGTTTTTCAGAAAATTTTGTCGGAGGCAGAGAAATGTTTTACCATGCGTCAAATATAAAGGGCATTACTGTATTGAAACCTCATATCTCCAATCATCATATACCGCTTGTATATTTTTCGAGGAAGCGCGCAAATGTACTGGTATATCTGAGTAATGCCATTGAAAAATATTGCAGGGAAAAGGGCTTTCAATACACAGGCGTTTGGCAAAAATGGGCGTCGTACGGATTTGATCCGGATGGCACCCAGAGAATAGAGGAATACTATCCCAACGCTCTTTATGAGACATATAAAGGGGTAAGCGGCTACATATATTCTGCAGATCAGGTGGATGATTGCGGATTTCAAACACAGATCCCGGATGCGGTAACCTCAGAAAAGCCGGTGAAGGTTTCCGGGTGTGAATATGTGGAAGATGCATTCGAAGAAATACTGGAAGCTGAAAAGCAGAAGCTGGTGCGGATCGTCCGTTATGAAGAACTTTCGGAGAAAATGATCGCCTGGCTTGAAAAAACCATTGGGGAAGAATATAAAAACGCAGTAAACCATCCGGAATACCGGTTTTTCCTTGAAAATAAATTTGAGGCATATTGCAGCGGGAACAAGTAAGGAAATACATAGAAATTGCAGGAGACGGATATCCGAAAATACTCGCCTCCTGCTCGTGTATGGAATTCAAAATAATCTTATTGACTGAATTGATCTTCCACTTTAAATATTAGATGGATCACTCAAAAGTAATCGTCTTCAACTTAATTCCCTGTATATCTGTCCCGTCCAGCAGTCCGGTGATACAATCCGGATTCTGAGCCAGAACAGCGTCAGATAATACAAAGGTAACCTCAAATACATTTGTTGAATTGTTAAATTTCACTATATCCTTTTGATCTTCCTTTATAAACTGGCGATAAAATCCGTCGCCCCATCCCCAATTGTAAACCTCATCACCGGCCTTCGTACTATTCAGACAGATTTTTGTGTTGCCACCCACGCCGTCAAGAGCCGTCAGGGCTGTACTGCACGCCGTGTCAGAATACAATTCAAAGGACACTGTCGCCGTAGTATAATTGCTGATATCAAAAGAAGACTCAATATCTGTAAATTTAAATGTCTTTACTTTGTTAGGCGTCTTGCCTTCACTATCTTGTTCTAACGTCCATTTGTTTGCATCATTATCCGCCACAGTCAAAACTTTCTTTTCTGCCTTTTCTCCTAATGTGATGGAATTCAGTTCAATCCCTTTCAGAACTGTATTCTTCAGAATCTGAGCAGTAATGCAATCCGGCGTATCACCTGCATTCAAAGAAGCCAGGTCATAGCCAACAGACACCTGCCCATTCTTATCAGGGCCATACACATTCAGACAGCCATATTTACCAAAGGTTCTTTTTATGAATCCATCCCCCCATCCTCCGTCAGGTCGGATAAACTTGTAAGCGGCTCGGTACAGGCCTCATCGGCATACAGTGTCATAACAGCCGTCACCGTAGAATATTTGCTGACATCAAAGGTATCTTTATCATACCCCTCAGCGTAGTCTGCAAATTTCCATGTAGTTGCACCTGATGACAATATCTCTCTGACCGTGACCTTCACAGTGCCGGTCAGTTCCTTTCCTGAAGCAGCGGTTGCCTTGACAGTCACCGTCGCTTCACCTTTCTTTACTGCCGTGATATTTGCTTTTACTCCGCTTCCGCTGACTGTTGCCACTGTTGTATCAGAAGAAGCCCATACATAGGAACCGGTTACGGCAGAGCCGGAGGCCGGATTAACCGTGTGAGACAGGTAGGGAGCGGCCATCCGGCCGCTCCCTACCTGTCTCTGTATGCACTGTCAGGACTTTATCTTCTTTTTCTTCACCTTGCCGTACTTGCCGTATACTTTCTTCCCGGCGGAGTCCAGCTTGTAGGCTCTGACCTTCACATACCTTTTCTTTCCCTTCTTCAGTTTCTTCAATGTCACGGTCTTCTTCTTAGTACTCTTTTTCTTCGTCGTTTTCTTCTTAAACTTCTTCTTCGGCGAATAGCATATCTGGTATCCGTCCGCGGACTTCACGGGCTTCACGGTGACTTTCAGCTTCTTGCCCTTCTTCGCCGTGAGTTTCTTGATCTGGGCCTTGCCGACCTTCACTTTCTTCCAGTGGGCGTACAGGCTGTGGGCTGACTGGTTCGTCACTTTCGTGTTCTTCGTCACCTTCGTGCCGCCGGATTTCTTGGTGTACCATCCCTTGAAGGCATATCCCTTGCGGGTAGCTTTCGGGAGTGTTCCGTATTTCTCACCCACGGTGACGGTCTTGGAGGAGGTCTTCTTCACCTTCCCCTTGTTCCCCTTGAAGGTTACCTTGACCTGCTTCTTTGCGTTGTTCTGTGTCGCCTGGGGTGCCTGTGTCGCCGACGGTTTCTGGCTGGCTGCCGATGGTTTCTGGCTGGCCGCCGGTGCCGGTGTGGGGCTGAGGGCAGGAGTGCCGTCGCCGGTGACTATGACATCTACCGATTGGCTCGCGGTCTCCTCTCCATCCTTCATCAGACTTGCCTTGATGGTGGCTTTTCCCGGTCCCACAGTAGTCACATCCCCGTTGCTCACCGTGGCTACCTTCGGATCCGAGCTCTCCCAGAGGACGCTGTAGTCCGGTGCTGCCTTCAGCGGCATTACCAGGGCGTTGAAGTCTACCGTATCTCCGCTTTCCAGGATCTGATCTTCTGCTTTCTTTCCTCCGCACCAGATCGAGAGATCTACGTTCTCCTCCTCCACGATGGATACCGGCAGGGTGGACAGGCCCTCGTTCTTTGTGGCGTCGTTATCTTTTGCTGCATTGTCGTACACCGCCAGCATGAGATCCAGGCCGCCCAGTCTGGAGTACATGCTGTCCGGTATCTTCACCGTCAGGACATCCAGCTCTGCGGACTCGCCCACGCCCAGGCTCTTCACCTCATCGGCCATAAAGCTCTTCAGACTGGTCCAGTTGTCGAAATCCTCGTTGCAGACCACGGAGTCCGAGGCGGCGTGTTTCTTGTTGTATTCTGTCCATTCCTCTGCCGTACCCTCAAAGGTGCCGTAGTCATTCTGATCATTCATAAAGGCATACTCATTGGAGGCAAACATGCTGACCTTCATATCCTCCGCCGGGAGATTTCCGTCATTCACCACGGTGGCTGAGTACATGTATCGGTTCTCCCCGGTGTCCTTGCCAAACCGGATGGTGCCGCCCTGGGTGTCCCTCTCATAGTCGCGGCAGCGGTAGCCATCCACGTTCTCGTTGGTAAATACATAGTGTGCACCGGTCTTCACGTCCACGGTGGCGGAGGCGGTCTCCTTGTAGTTCTCCTCTGTGCCGGCCTTCTTCTCCACAGCCGTCAGCCGGATCTGGTAGGTGGCTTTGTCGTTCTTCGCCGCATCCAGGTACTCCTGCTTCATGGTAAAGGGAAGATGAACCTCCTCTCTGTGCCCGCTCCCTACATTGGTGTAGGACTGGGTCTGTGTATCCAGTACCGTCTCGGTGTCTCCCTTCTTCTGTACGAACTCCGCCTTTACACTTAGCTCTTCCGCAGCCAGGAATCCGTCGTTTCCTGCGCTGGCCGTGACGGTGAACTCCTCCCCCGCTCTGGGGTAGTCATTGGACAGCGCCGCATCCTCCAGAACCGGTGAGCCGATGGCTTTCTCCACCGTCACACAGAAGGTGTCGTCCGCATGTTTCCGGCTGTCCAGCAGTTCCGTCCCCTTTTCATTGGTTGTGGTCACGTTCTCCAGATTGTAAGCGTTGTGGCCCAGGATAATATTTCCCTCGCCGTCCACGGCGATACTCGGGTCGGTCAGGTACTGGCCGCCGCTCTCTTCATCCCAGTCCAGAGCCCTTGGCTTGCTCCACACTTCGGTGCCCGACTCGCCGCCTGTCATGGACATGGCGGACAGATAGAGTCCCTGGGCGCCCCCGCTGGACTGGGCCCACACGGCGTAGAGATGACCCTTGTCATCGGCCGCCAGGCGGTAGCCGTTGTTGTACTGGAAGCCGTTCTCCTCATCGCCCAGGATGCCGATCTTCGGCTCGATCCCGTCCTTCATGGTATAGACTTCCACTTTCTTTCCGTTCTGCAGCTCTCTCGTGGACACCTCCACGGGAGTGTAGGATTCGCCTTCCGCTTCATCTTTCTCCATCTCCACCTTCTTAAAGAACTTGGTGAGGTTCGAGTACATCAGGCAGTCATCGTCCGCCCACACAAGGTAAACGGTGTCCTCCCCGTTCTGCTTCGTCTGTACCATCTGCGGGTCATTGATGCTGGAGAGTTCGGTGTTCATCTGCAGGGGCTCCGACCACTTCGCCTCGGTCTTCACCGCGCCGTCCGTAATCTCCGCCGGGGTCATAAAGGCGATAAACAGTGCCTGGTCGCCCAGGGGTTCTCCCGTAAAGCTGTCCACTCTGTTGATGCCGTCGCTGTCTACGATGTAGGTGAGTGCCACCCGGTCCTCTCCTTTGACCTTCACGGCCTGGGCGTCCATCTGGGCCGCCATGGGCAGGATCCTCTCATCGCTGTCTGTCACACTGAGATGGACGTCCGCCATCCTCTGTCCCTGGGTGAACCCGAGTTTTTCATAGGTTTCTTTTTCCGCCGAGTCGGCGTACTCCTCCAGCCATTCTCCTGTTTTTCTGTCGTATATTTTATAGAAGATATAGCCCTTCGCATCGGCGATGTCGCTGAGGTTCTCGGGTTTCTCTCCGTCCTTCCAGTAGTTGTAGTCCACCGTGTCGTAGAACAGGTAGATCTGGTCGCCCACGGAGACAGCCTGGCCGTTCTGGTGGCCATACCCCATGTACTCTGCTCCCTCTTCCAGTCCGGCTTCCACCGCCTGTCTCTGAGCATCGGTCAGCTCCTGATCTCTGGTGAGGCGGTCGATCTCCTTCGCCTTATCCTCTGCGGAGGCGGTAACGAAATCTCCCACCTGGGATTTCTTCAGCACCGTTGCGTAGACGTCCATAGCGGAGATAACTTTCACGGCGGCATCCGCCTGGATGGCTTCCCCGTCCTCGGTCATCTCGCCCGTGGTGATCTCCTCTTTTGTGAACCGATGGTCTGCCGAGGACCAACTGATCAGGATATCGTCTCCCATCTCCTCCACCTGCAGTCCGGTATCCAGTGTGTCATCTTTCTGCAGGATGGACGGTTTCGACCACTGTACTCCATCGTAATAGCTCAGATAGATCGCCCTGCTGTTGTAGTCATAGTCTGCTGAACCCGGCTGCATGTCATCCGGGCAGTCGGCAGCTGTCCGCACGCCCTCAAAGGCCATCAGATATTTCCCGTCGCCCAGGGGCACCACGTCGCTGACCGTCTGACTAAGCCCTTCCGCCAGCACCGTACTGTCATTTTTCTCATAGGAACTGCGGAGTTTTTTCGAGACATTCTCCGCCTTCGCCCCGCCGTAATAGTGTACTTTCGGTGTCTGCGCCACCGTGAAATCTTCCAGGGCCGCATCGGAGCCGAGGCCGTTGTCCTGCATGAGTTTCTGCACGTTTGCCGCCGTATCCTTGGAATCATTGTAGAGTTCGTAATTCCAGTTCGCCTGGGCAAACTTCCACTTGAAGCTGAAGAACAGGACATTGCACTGCAGATAGCCGTAGAAGCTGCTCATGCCGGTGCCCACCTGGCCTCCGTTGGTCGTGTAGGCAAAGTCAAATTTCTGCAGGAATCCGAGCCCCAGCTCTATGGCCAGCAGGCTTTTCAATCCCATACCCACAAATCCCTCGATACCTAACGTCACCGGGATATCGCCGCTGAGATAGAGTTGTGAACCGTCATACTTCTTATTACTCATCTGATCTATCGTCACGTAATGCGAGCTTCCTACACCCGCATATATACCCACCGACGCGCTAAAGCTTGCTCCCGCATACAGGGGGATGGGGAAGTCCGGGATCATGAAATAGTACATGGCCGTAACGCCGCCCTGGACTCTGCCGTAGAGAAGACACTTGTCAAAGCACCACTCCGCATTCCCGCTTGTCATCACCTGGGTCTTAAAGCGGAGAGAAACACCTATGTCAATGGACAGGTTCGCCGAGATGGTTCCGTGGCTCTGCAGGCTGTTTGACTTCGGCTTTGTCATGCCGGCTTTTTCTGCCTCCTTCTTCAGTTTATCCTTCATCTCCCTCCACACTTTGTTCGCATGCAGCGGATCCAGATCCTCCCCTCCCTTCTCCAGGGAGTGGGTGATGTCATCCCCTGAAAACTCGGAAGTCGCATCCACACCCTTCTTGGCGTCCTCCACGGAAGAGGCGGGCTCCAGGGGATCCTTCTGTTCCTCGGGCGACTCTGTCAGTTTATCGTACAGCGCCTGATTTGCCGTGATCACGTCATCCAATTCATCAATAGAATTGTTCAGGCCATCCAGCTGATTGTTCAATCTTGGCAGCTCATCATCTTGTATCTCCGAAAGTCTCTGTACATCTTCATCCGTGTAATTTCCATCGTTGCTGATCTTGCCATACAGCTCCAGCTCTTCCTGCTCCAGTGCGTCGATCTCCTTTTGCTTCGCATCCCGCTGGGCTTTCAGGCTATCCTCTTCCGCCTGGTCCCCATCGATCTCGGACTTGATGCTCTCCGCCTGCTTTGCCTGTGCGGCGGTCTCGCTGTCGTAGATGCTCTTGTTCAATTTTTCCACATCAAAGCCCACGCTGAACTCCATGGTGTTGCTGGTGACGGTGGCCGTCACGCCCAGCCGTCCGAACTTCACGGTGGGGATCATCTGTCCCAGGACGTCTACCGTGGGTACGCCGCCGTCCGCATCTTCCGTGGAGGGTTCCACATCCTTCAACTGCACCTCGATGACATCCAGCTTCTCCTGGAAACGGATACCGGAGTCGTACATACCGTAGCTCAAATCCGCATCCTCGACCTTGTTGCCGTTCTCATCCTTCATGGTGCCCACCAGCTCCACATAGATCCTGTCTCCGTCGGCAAAGTCGATCAGGCCGTTCATTTTCATGTCGCCGACATTACCCTGATCATCCTGTATGGGATAACGGTCCAGGGTGTAGCTGGTCTGTCCATGCTCCTCCCTCTTCACGGTGTGCATGGTTTTCATGACATTATCTTTATTGTAAATATAGAAGTTCACCTTGTCGATCCGGTCTTCTCCCTGATCATCCAGCACATCATCCACCTTCAGTTCAAAGCCTACGGAGTAGTTCCTCATCTCGATCATCTCCGAGGTCTCCAGCCGGGTGGGGAAGTCGTCCCCATCCACCGTGCCGAGCAGGGTGTTGATGCTGTAGGGCGTGGGACCGTCGCCGAAGAAATCCAGCTCCAGCGCCGGGACGTCGGTGACCATATAGGGATCCGACTGGGAGGAATGCACACCGGAGAGGTTCCCGGTGATCTGCATATAGTGAACCTGCTCCAGCCCGTTGTTGATCACCTTCACGGTCCGGGTCTCGTTGGGACCCGCCTTGAGATAGGTGGTGACATTGGTTCCCCCGGGGTTTATGCCAAAGTCATCACCCGAGCCCGGATTTACTTCTCCCGCCGGCTTCCACGCCAGCTCGTCGTCGGAGCGGGCCACCGAATAGGCGCTGTCCCCGCTCACAAAGTAATCGGGAACATAGGCATTGTCCATCATGGCGCCCCATCCGCTTGTCAGCGGCTGATCCGGCCGCTTACTATCCACGGTGATCTGGTATGGTGATCCCTTCGTCAGTTTCTCATCAATATAGATCTTGCCATACAGATCAATACCGCCTGCTATTTCGACATATCTGCCGGATAAATGGATCTCATCTGTCGAGTATCTGCTCTGCACCTTGCCTTTCACTGTTCCACCCAGCAGGTTCAGTTTGACACCATCCAGAAAGGCAGTAGACATGGATGAAATCTCTCCGCCGGTCATATTCACTGTTGCACCCTCAGACGTATCGAACCCGTGTACCTCGCCGCCCGAGATATCCAGAACACCATTACCACCGAGAGAGAGACAGTAAGAATCACCATCTTCTCCGATTTCTCCTCCATGGACGCTGACCACAGCATTTTTGTTCGTGTTGACCGCCCCCGGCACCTTTCCGCCATACATATTGAAATTTGTACATGCCACATTGCTGACTACTCCGTCGTATATATTTATCACTGCAGAGTCATCCCCAAAAACAGCGTAATCTCCTTTTGGATTCTCGATCTCACCTGTACCCCGGCAGTCACAGACATTGAATGTACCTTCCTGCACTTCAATAGTGGGCAGGCCATCGGTGCCTTCCAAACTGGAAATTTTGTGCCCGTTCAGGCACAGGGTCACGTCCCCAAGTGTCTTTATGCTGATGGCAGTGATGTCCTCCGTCAGATAATAACTGGTCTGCTCGCCCGTCTCTCCCAGTGTAATGAAATGATTTTGCGTCACCGGCGCAGCCTCGCCGTGGTCACCCGGATAGTGGGACGGATCAAGATCGAATAACCCCTCCTGATTCGAAGCGGAAGGTATGCCAAATTCCTCCACCGAATCCGGATCCACTTCTTTTGAAGGTTTCATCACCAGTTCACCGTCCGACCGGATAACAGAATAATAAGACCCCGCAGCCACAAAATAATCCGGAACATAGGCATCCCCCATTTGGGCACCCCAGCCGCTTGTCAGCGGATTATATGTGCTATTCAGTCGGACTGGCTCACTCGCCTTCTCCAGTTTCCCGTCGATACAGATCTTGACATTGGTATAAATGCCATCTCCACCGCTATCTCCACCAGATATAACGAACGGGCCGCCGGATAGCCGGATGGATGCGCCCGGCTGCTCCTTAATATTATGATACGAGATACCCTCGATCTCTCCGACCACTTCACCGCCGGTCACCTTTATTGTCACATTCTTCGTATTATCCAGTACATAAATGCCATTGTAGCCTCCCATCACCGTGCCACCCATGACATTGACGACAGTGTCCCTCTTGTCAACGTAGATCGCGCCATCTTCTCCTCCCTCAACCGTACCGCCGTAGATATTGTATTTGCATTCCTTCATCAGTATATTGGTGGCAATTCCCTGGCATGAGCCTCTCACACTTCCGCCGTACACATTCACACGCTCGGCTTCTATTGCCGGGTTTAGCGAAACCGCGCTATGGATCTTGCCGCCATAGATATTGATACATGAATCCGTCAGCCCGATCTCCTGAGAAATCGCGGAAGAACTTTTGGAATACACCTCTCCTGTACCCTGGCAGTCACAGATATTGAGCGTTCCCTCGCTTACGGTAATAGCCGGTTCATCATTTGATTCCCAGGATAATTTGTGCCCATTCAAACACAGGGTGACGTCTCCCTTTATAACCAGTCTGTCGTTAATGTCCTCTGTCAGATAATAGCTGGTTTGTTTGCCCGTCTCACCCAGGTTCTGTTCGCTGCTTTTATCTTCTATCGCCACAGCCTGGCTGTGGTCGCCCGGATCGTGGGAGACCCCCGGGGCGGGAGGCGCAGGCGTCGGGACCGGAGCCACCTCACCCGTCCTTTTCACCACCAGTTCATTGCCTGAGGAATCTATAGTAAAAGCACTGTCTGCGCTGGCAAAGTAGTCCGAAATCCGGGCGTCCCCCATATGAGTTCCCCAGCCGTCTGTCAAGGGCTCGCCAACTTTCCCTTCATAGGGCCTGAGAAGATAAGGCTCCTCTCCTTTACTTAATTTCTCTTCAATGTAGATCTTGCCGGTCGTATCTATGTCCACACTTTTCCCCGCCAGATCCGTGTAGCTGCCAAATAGGCGGATAGGGGTTTTTTCATCGCTTTTCACTGCGCAATCCCCTGTCACCTTTCCACCCATCAGATTCAGCTCCTGGCCGGTATTCAAAAGCCTGATCCCGTTGCGGTCTCCTGTCACCTCGCCGCCGGTGATATTTACAGTGGAGCCGCTGCAGATTCCGTTTCCTTTGGATGTCAATTTTCCACCAGAGATACTCATGGGGGCATCCATGAGAGAGACTCCCGATACCCCTCCTTCTATCTCACCGCCGGAAATCGTCAGCTCTCCCTGGGGAAGAAAGACTCCTGTCGTCGCTCCCGTCACATTACCGCCGGCGATATTCACACTGGTGGGTTTGCCGGAAACGCCGCATACGGCGGTAAACAAATCGCTCCTTAACGATCCTCCGTATACATTCACGTTCTCACATCTCACCGCCGCGCCTAAGGAATAATTGTAGATCGTGCCGCTATATATATTCAGTGTATTATTGCTTGTTCCACCTTTTGAATCAATCGCCGGATACTCCGATCCCTCCCTTATGATCTGCCCCGTGCCTTTGCAGTCACAAATATTGAGTGTGGCGCCGTTCAGCAGGAATATGGTAGGATATGAATAGCCCTCTTCAGCCTGCTGCAAGCTGGTGAAATTCAGATCATGGCCATTCAGGTCAATGGTGACTTCATCCTCCACGCCGATAATATTGCTCGAGCTCCCGTACAAGGAAATGTCCTCTTTCAGGTAGTAATCGCCTCCGCTCAGTATTTTATTTACGCGCGCAAAATCTTCCCTTGTCAACCCCTGCGCCTTGTTATGATCCACATAGGGCGCCTCCGCCTTCTTTTTCGCACTGACCATCGCAGCGTTTCTCTCCAGCCGTTCCCCGGGGGTGACAGACAGATCCGTCAGGGGATTTCCCAGCAGAGGAGCGGCGGCGTCCCCCTGTCCTGTGCTCTTCTTCTCCTGAACCGCACTCTTTTTCTCTGCACTCTTTTTCCCTGTACTCTTTTGCTCCGTACCTTTTTGCTCTGTACTCTTTTGCTCCGTACTCTTTTTCTCCTGGGCCGTCTCCTTATGCCCTGTACTCTGCTGCTCCTGGGCCGTGTCCTCCGACTCGGTGTGGCTGTAGATCGTGTAGCTGCCGTCCTCTTTCGTCAGGCCGGTGAACTCTCCCATCTGTACCGAGGCGTTGACCGCCGGTTTATAGTCTCCCAGATACACGCCCTCGGAGTTCAAAAACGGCTTGTTTTTGATGGTGGCGTCCTGTACCAGCGCCTTGCCGGTGATGCTCACATACTCTATATCCGAGCATTTCTCAAACTCCAGCTCAATCTCGTCGGTGGGCCCGCCGATCTTGTGGTAGAGCATATCCCCATAAAAAGTCTTGCCGGACCACTCGTGGGTATTGCTGGTGATCGTCCACTTGGCACGGTAGTCGTTTGCCGTCTTCGCCCGGATATCCAGGATCTGCCCGGCATGGATCCTGTCGTTCTTGTAGGTCCACTCTGTCTTGTCGATGCCGCATCCCGCCGGTATATTTCCCGTCTTGATGATCACGGAGGTGCCGTCGTAGGTGTAGGTGGGCTTGATGGTATAGTCGTAATTCCCGATATCCATGTTATCCGGCTCCTCGGCAGAGTAGATGATCTTTTTGCTGTCCCCCTTGCCGTTCAGCCCGGTGGCGATCATCTCATAGCTGCTGAAGTAGTAGTCATCCTCCACATCGTAGGGCTTCACTTGCAGCTTGTCTCCCACGTGGACGGTGATCTCCGTGTCCTTCGTACCCCTGGGATACTGTTTGCCATTCACCTCGATACCGCCGTGCTTGTCGGCATTGATGGTAAGTTTCACGGATTTTTTCTTATAGACCGGCCGGATGTTAATCTTCGAATTGGTACTGTCAATCTGCTTCTGATACTGGTTAAAGAAGTCATCGTTCATATCCAGCGTGGCAGAGGTCCCGCCGATCTCATAGTATTTCTGATCGATGTCGGTGCCGTCCGCAAACTCCAGATGATCCAGATAAGCGTAGTCGTCCGGATAATTCTTGAAGTTTACCTTATCATAGGCATACCGCGTTCCGGTGGATACCTCCTCGGTGCTGTTCTCCCCCGGCGTCTCCGTCTTGGCGAGAAGGAGTGACCCCGGCAGATCTCCGGCATGGCCCTCCAGCTCCTCCGGCGCCTGGATACTGATGGTATACTTGCGGAAGTTCAGCTTCACACTGTAGACGTTGATCTGCATGCCGTTCACTCCGCCGCTGGTCTTCTTGGATGTGATACTGAAATCCGTGTAAAGGCTGTCATGCCCCTCCCAGTATTTCAGATATTCATTCTTATAGTCCATCAGTTCGTTTACGTTGGATACGGAACCATCCGTGAAGTTTGCGGTCATGGTACCTTTGCTCTGGTCGCCCTTCGCCGCCATCACATTGTCCTGACTATGATCCCAGTCTCCGTAGTTTGCGCCGCTGGACTTGCACACCTTCGCCACATACATCCGGTTGCAGGAAGATAGCTCCTGATCCTCGCGGTCAAATTCAATAGACACGGACTCCACCGCCTCCTGATTGATCTTCTTTTTCAGTTTCGCCGCCACTCTGGCGTTCTTACAGGAACAGCCGTGATCCGCTATGTAGAGCTTCATCTGCGAATCAGTGATATCAAATGTCAGATCATTGCATCCGGTCTTCTCATCCTCCTCAAAGTTGTTCAGGTCGAGGAGAATCCCGTCGTAGGACTGCGTACCGCTCATCCCCACTGGGGACTCGTCCTCATCCACATCTTTTCCGCTGGTGGTGCCTTTCAGCTTTTTGCTGGTCTTGAGATCCGTCAGGTCGATGATCTTTTTCTTATCACCGGAAACCTTTGCCCCCACCGGTTTTTTCAGCACAAAGCTGATATTATCCACAGTCTTTCTGTCCACGTCGCTGACGGAGAACTCCACCTTTTTCTCCTTCATGCCCGGCATGAAGATGGCCGTACCCTTGGCCACCTTCTTCTCCGCCGCCTTCACCACGAACTTCACCGTGCTGACCTTGTAGAGCCCGTCCTCCCTCTTCAGGGTAACACTGGCCTTGCCGTCAGTGCCCACGGACTCCGTGTAGTCCCCGATGGATATGAGGGAGGTCTCGTCCTCCTCGTTGTCCAGGATGGTGACGGCGGAGGAGTTCTCTCCCGGCTGCCAGGCCAGGTCGTCGCTGCCGCCGTTGATCTGTATGTTGAATACCCGGTCGCCGTCGGACACCTCATTGTCGATGGGGTAGATGTAGATCTTCTTCATGACCTCCCCGTCGGCAAAGGAGAGCTCCGTCTCCGCCCCCGGAAAGATGGTGTCCAGCATATTGGCCCCGTAGGCCGCCGTGTTCTCGTTCCGCTCATCGTCGGACAAAATTTCGTCCATGGTCAGGGCATAGCCGGAGTCCGTATACTGGCTGGTGCCGTTGATCAGCTGATCCAGCGGGGAGACATCCTTCTCTTTCCCGTCGTCCTTTTTGTCCGTCTTCTTGTCACCGGATTTCTCACTGTCCTTCTTCTTCGCGGAGGCCCCGCTGCCGGAGGCCGCCTCCGCCTTGGCCTGTGCCTTGGCCTCGGACTCGGAGTACTCCCTGGTCAGCTCGATGATCTTTTTGCCCCGCTCCTCGCCGTAGGCCTTGATCACAGATTCCTCGTCGATGGCGGTCTGCTCTCCGTCCACCTCCGGGTCGTCTCCGAACATGTAGAACAGCGGCACACTGTCTGGGTTCGCCTCTACTTTTTTGGCGAACATGCTGTCCTCCAGCTTGGCGTAGTAGTCCTTGCCGTACTCCGCCGAGTAGTCGGAGAACTTGATCTTTACCTTCTGCTCCCCTTTGGTGCCGCCGTGCCGCACCAGATATACCGCCAGGGGATCTTTGTTCTCCTCATTCACTTCTCCCTTTAGTGTGGCAAAACTAAATATCCCCTTCGGATGTTCTTTTTTGATAGCCGGATCCTCGTTTTTCAGCGACTCCTTGATCGCCGCCTCCATGTCCCGCTCCATCTGCTCCCTGCTGTCCCCCGAACCGCTTCCGGCCGCCACCTGGATGGCCGGGCCCAGGGATGTGACGAGCAGGGCCAGTGTGCACAGACCGGCCAGGAACCGCTTGCCAAATTTCCCAATTTTTTTCATTTCCTATTCCTCCTGTCTCCGTTAGATAAATGATGCATTAGATTACTAAACATCAAAAATGCAAGTTGAATTATTATACAATATTTTTTTGATGTTGGGGACAAAATTGTAAATTTGGTAGATTTTTTGCAAAATTGGTAATTTTCACTTCTGGTTATGTCAAAAATATGGCTGAAAATGCTGCGGCTCTCATTCCTTATCAGACAGGCGGCATTGGCACAGGACACTATTTCCTTATTTCAAAAACACAGCCGGAGATCGCCTCCGGCTGTGTATATATTGGAGAAAGATTTTCAAAATCTTAGCGTGTTGTCACTCTGTCTCACATTTGGAATATGTCTCACCGTTCATCAGCTTCTGCCCCTTGATGGCAAAAAGCTCGGAAACGGAAACTACCTGGATCCCCTGCTGCTTGAAGTACGCAAGGATCTCCGGAACAGCCTCTGCCGTCTTCTCGTGGACGGAGTGCATATTGATGATGGCCCCGTCCTCGGCCTTCTTCACATTATCCACGATCTGCTCCTTCGTCACACTGGACTGCCAGTCGTTGCTCCAGCAGGACACGTCGATAAACGGCTTGTCGATCACGGCGTACATGTCGTCACTGTAGGACACGTTGGGCGCGCGGAACAGGAAAGTGCTGTAACCGCTGATCTCTTTCAGGAGCGCGTCGGTATCCTCAATCTTCTTCCGGATATCCTCCTGCTCCATATTTGCACCGCTCAGAGAATTGCTGTCCCAGGAGTGGTTGGCGATCTCAAAGCCCCAGTCCACCGCCTGCTGCACTTCCGCTCTGGACTCGTCGTCGTGCAGGATGTGCTGGCCGATGTAGAAGAACGTGGCGTGAGCCCCCGCATCCTTCAGGGCCTGCTGTATCCGCGTCCCGTATTCCACATAGGAGGTGTATCCGCCCGGGCCATCGTCGAAGGACATGGCTACCACCGGTTTAGCCGGATCAATATTGGCGTCGATCCAATCCCAGTCCAGCCCTTCATAGAGAAATTCTCCCGGTTCCGCCGTGCGCGCCGGAGTTTTCGTCGGCGTGGGCTCCACGGTCGGCGGCGCCGACACTACACCGGAGGACGGCACGGTAGCCGCCGGAATGGTGCTGGCCGATGCTGACGGCACAGTGGTGGGGGCGCCGGTGGGCGTGGTTTCACTTCCTGTCTCCGCCTTCTTTACCGTGACCTTGCAGGTCAGTTTTTTCTTCCCTACTTTGGCCAGGATCACCGCTTTCCCTTTCTTCTTTCCCTGCACCGTGACACTGGTCTTCTTCTTTTTCTTCAGGGAAACATATTTCTTCCCGGACTTGATAGACCACTTAACCTTCTTTTTCGTGTTCTTCACTGACAGTTTCTTGGAAGCACCCGCTTCCACAGTGATCTTCTTGCTGCTCAGTCCCACCTTCTTGGCCGCCGCGACGGGCATGGCGGTAGTCAACACCATGGCGCAGGCCATAGAAAAGGCAAGGACGACTCTGCTCTCTCTCTTCATAGATAAATATCCTCCATATATAATTTGTTTACTGATCCGTCTCTCTATTTGGCATTGCTGTATTTTGTCCCCGTCATCATTTCCTTACCCTTCAACGCGAACAGTTCCGACACCGATACCATCTGATACCCCCGATCCGTCAGATTCTGCAGCACCGTCTCTATAGCGGCCGCCGTATTTTTCTGCGTCTCATGCATCAGCACAATGTAACCGTCTTCCGCAGTGTATGACACCGTTTTGATGATCCTGCTTGTGGACGCCCCGTTCCAGTCCTGGCTGTCCAGCGCGCAGTCGATAAACGGCGCCCGGATATATGCCTTCATCGTATCATCTACTGCCAGATTCGGCGCGCGGAACAAAAAGTTGCTGTAGCCGCTCAGCTCGGTCAGCTTCGCATTTGTATCCTCAACGGATTCCGTGATCTCTGCCGGATCCAGGCCCGTCAGGGAGCCCCAGTTCCAGGAGTGGTTTCCGATCTCAAATCCGTTCTCCAGGGCTGACTTGATCTCCGCCTCTCTCTCCTCCGAGTTGATCTGGCCTCCTATGTAGAAGAATGTTGCATGGGCATTATACTTCTTCAAAGCGTTCTGTATGATCATGCTGGTGTCCGTGTCCGCATTCCCCACCGGTCCATCGTCAAATGTGAGGGCCACCATGGGTTTTTCCGGGTCGATATTGGCATTGAGCCAGTCCCAATCCAGCCCTTCGTACTGAAATACCTCCGGTGCATAGGTGGGAATCGGCGTTCCGCTCACTGCCGCCGTCGCCGCCGGGGTCTCCGTGGGCTCTGCCGTCGCTACGGCCGCCGGGGTCTCCGTGGGTTCTGCCGTCGCCACCGGTGCCGGGCTTTCCGTGGGTTCCTCTGTGACCTCCGGAGTGCTGCCGGCTGTCGATACGCTTGTCTCCGTGGGTTTGGTCGTCACCGACGGAGTGCTGCTGGGCGTGCTGGCTGTGGGAGCCGCCGTGGCCTGACTTTCCTCACTCTGCTTTGCCTTCTTCACTGTCACCTTGCAGGTCAGTTTCCTCTTCCCCACCTTGGCGAGGATCACCGCTTTCCCCTGCTTTTTCCCCCGTACCGTGACGCTGGTCTTTTTCTTTTTCTTTAGAGAGATATATTTCTTCCCCGATTTGACAGACCATTTCACTTTCTTATTTGTATTTTTTACACTTAGTTTCCTGGACGCACCCACCGTTACAGTGAGTTTTTTGCTGCTCAACCCCAGCTTTTTCGCCGCCCCCGCCGGTATGGCCGTGGTCAGCAGCATAACGCATACCATGGAAAGCGCGAAAAACAATCTGCGCTTGCCGTTCATAGATGAACAACCCCCTTTCTTTCCGATATCTCCATTGTAACCGCTGGGTATAATTTTGTAAATATATAAATTCTGATATCATAAGATTTTTATTATATTATTTTTTGATATATGATATAAGTTTAATGTTATAGCCAGAGATTGATACAACTGACAATTGACAGACCAAAAATGTGGTTGCAAATATCAGCAGAGAGTTTTATAATGTAGATATCAAAATTGTGAGGAGTTTGCATCTGATGTCAAGACCAACAAAATCTGATAAAAGCATTCGATATACATTAATTCTTATCATTTTGCTTATCGCCTGCTTTACTGCAGCGTTCGTTGGAGTAAACAAGGTCGCCGAAGACTCCTGCTCTGACACGCTTGGTGATATCGCTGATAACATGGCACTGAGAGTGAAAAACAGTCTGCAATACGTCTCTGAGGAAATGGAGATCATAGCGGATATGCTTTCCTCCCATCAATCAGACGATGAAGCGGATCTTATCACACACCTTAATTCATTTAAACAAAATCTTACGATAAGCACGTTTGCGGTGCTTATGCCAGACAATAAGATCGTATATTGCGACAATCCGGATTTTGTTTTTGACAACACACCGGATTTTAAAAGCGAAAAAGCACTGGCACCGTATATCTCTGAGCGCTGTGGGGGAGAGAAAAAGTATATATATTACTCGCAGCCGATATCTTTTACGGGCAGCAATAATGTTGACGGAATCCTGTACGGTTTTCTCGACCTTGCCGCTTTCCCGTCACTGTTTTCAACGTCGGCTTACGGGGGACAGTGCCGGGAGTATATCATTGATGGCAGCAATGGCGATTTTCTCATGGATACATGGCATGAGAATCTGGAAAACCTGAACTCCTTCGGTGAAAGAAAAACGAAAGCAGGCTACAACTGGAGTGATATGAACACAGATATATCAAATGGCGTGGAAGGGTATATGATATTTCGTTCAAACACCACGGGAGAGTATTTCCATTCCGCTTATCGACCGGTGGACACAGGAAGATTTTCGGTAATGATAACGGCACCCGAGAACGTCGTTTTTTCCAGGGCAGACAAAGTAAAGCAAATTTTTCTTGTGGTTGCAGCGATGGTGCTTGCAGCCTTGTCGGTGTACTTCTTTTTGCTCCTGGCGGGAGTTCGAAGGCGTGGGAAGAAAGCGAATATGCAGCTGGCGAAAACCGTTTATATGTACGATATCCAGAAAACTCTTTTCGAGGCGTACAAGAATCCTGAGCTCATGGTAGATGCGCTGAAAAAAGTGGCAGAGGCAGTGAATGCGGAGGGGGCGGCACTGGTGTCGTACAATTCGTCCACAGCGGGCGACGCATTCGTATGGCACTCCAGGAAATCAGAGCTGAGTGATATTACCTCCTCCGAAGAATTCGTCCTGAAAAAGGAAGTAATTAAAAGATTGAAGCGCGGCGAGACTGTGATGCTGAGCGGCGAAAGCATTGGAGCTGACAAAGCTGCCGGGATAAAAAACACACTGCTCACTCCAGTGCTGGACAACCACGAGGAGCTTACCGGGATCCTGGCAGCGGCAAACCTTCCGGATGAACAGGAAGAAAACGCCAAACTGCTTAGAGCTATATCGAGAGACTTTATGATGGCACTGCACGATATGGAGTCTCACAACCTGATCATTGAAATGGGCACCATAGACCCTGTGACGGGGCTGAAAAACCGCGCCTCTTACCAGGATATGCTCAAAAAGCTTGCGATGATAAGCAAGGGAACGATCTGCTGCGTCTACATTGACGCAAATGGTCTGCATGATCTCAACAACAGCCTGGGGCATGCGGCGGGTGACGTGATGCTGAGATTTGTCGCAGCAAAGCTGAAATCCTGCTTCGGAGAGAATACATTCAGGATAGGCGGCGATGAGTTTACAGCTTTCCTTTTCGATACGGAGGCCGAAAAAATTGAGAACATGATACACACGTTTACAGAAGATATCGAGCGCAAAGACTATAGCGTTTCAGTGGGATACTCGCTTATGGAAGCCCCAGTGCACATGGACAGACTGGTAGGTGCTGCAGAGCAGGAGATGTACGTTGCAAAGCACCTTTATTACAGTGAGAATAAAAATTCTCAAAAAGCCCGTGAGATGAACGATAAACTCGAAAAAATACTTTTAGAAAAGAAGGATTCCGACAACTTTCTGAAAATCATAGCATCCTATTTCCTTGGTGTTTATGTTGTGAATCTTGTGACGGATGACACACGCACCATCTATATGCCGGATTATTTTGAAAAAATGCTGCAGCGCACCGACTTCAAATTCAGTGAGGCTCTTCGTCTGTATGCTGATAAATACGTAGTGGCCGGCGACATTGATGAGTTCTTAATGCTCTTTGACTATTCGGCGGTAGAACGTGCACTTGCCGACGGATCCGCCGAAATAGTGTACAACAAGCCGAACGGTGACACTATAATTGTGAGGATATTTCAATCTGACGATTATTCCCCAGAGAAAAAAGAGACCTTCTGGTTGTTTGAACTGCACAATAACAGCTGAGCCTCCACGCAAACGTCAGGAAACCGCTATAACTCCACCCGCCATTGACGCAGGATTTCCTCGCATTCCTCCAGATCGCTCTCCTCCACTGCATGCTGCAGCCTCTCGAAATATCCCTGCCATTTCTCAGGGTAATCATACCCGGACATCTCCTCTGCCACATCCTCGATCAGCAGGGAATCAAAAGCTTCCAATGCCCCCTCCATCTGATCCAGCAGCCTGGCTGCCTCCTCCGGTCCCGCTTCTTTTCTGTCTGCATTGCTGCCAATCTCCGGAAAATAGGGTGCCAGGATCTCCTTGTATTTGGCGAATTGTTCCAAAAGCCCCGGCGTTTTCTCCTGAATGGCATCCACATCTCCAGTGTTGCCCGCACGCTCCATCTCTGCCGCCAGAGCAGAGACCTCATTGGCACCCACCTGTTTCGACACGCTTTTCAGAGAATGTACCTCGATCGTGTAGTCTTTCCATGCCTTTTTCTCCCAATGCCTGCGGATCACTTCTGTTTTTTTGTCGATGGATATGTAATACTCTTTCAGCACCGTCCAGAACAGTTCCTCACTGCCCAAAAAGGCCAGGGCCTGTCTCGTATCCAAACCATTGATATTTGGTAATTTCCCTGCGCCTTCACTCTTTCCTTCCGATGCCGAATCCACTGCTCCCTCCCTGATTTTCTCCTGGGGCAGCCACTTCCGGAGTTTCAGTACAATATCCTGGATTTCAATCGGTTTCGCAACAAAATCATCCATACCCTCCTGGAGAAACATTTCTTTCGTCCCTCCGATGGCATTGGCAGTCAGTGCTATGATGGGCATATCGTTGTACTGCGGCATCATCCGACGTATGATATGGGTCGCCTCCACACCGTCCACCTGGGGCATCATGTGGTCCATGAACACCAGATCGTATTTTTTCTTTTTAATCCGCTCGATAGCATCCTTCGCACTGGTTGACTCATCCACCTGCATGTTGAGGGGTTCCAGCAGCCCTCTGGCCACAGTCAGGTTGATCGCATTGTCATCCACAATCAGTATCCGGGCATCGGGAGCGGTGAAGGAATATATCTCCGAATCCGATACCTCCGGCCTCACGTAGTCATCTGCCAGTCCCAGGACCGAGTACAGCCCAAAGGAGTACACCGGTTTGTGAATGACGCGGACGTTGGACAGGTTGTAGTTTGCTGTCGCCCCGTAATCGGCAATCAGTATCACCTTCAGCCGGGGATTTTCTCTGAGAAAATCCCGTTTTTCATCCACCATCAGTGCCGCCTCTGTAATCAGGAAATCGTACCGCAGATCCACGCTGGTGACATCTGTCTCATCCAACTCAGCGAAATCAATCCCCACCTTTACCATATCCCTCTCCAACTGCTGGCGCACATATTGGTTGGTGATGACAACCGCCACCGAAATTGGATCATCCATGCGGATTTCCGGAGTCTTGTCGTCTATGATCCGCTGGGGCAGCTCGAAGGAAAATACACTTCCCCTTCCATACTCACTCTCCACCTTGATGCTCCCATCCATCAGCTCCAGCAGACGCTGGCAAATGGAAAGGCCCAGCCCCGTCCCCTCAATGTTGCGGTTTCGCTTGGTGTCCACCTGCTGGAATGACTGGAAGAGTTTATCCATATCCTTCTCTTTTATCCCGCTGCCCGTATCGCTGACCATGACTTTCAGCAGCATACAATCCTCCCCCTGCCGCTCACACTGCAGTTTCAGGTGGACCTGTCCCTCCTTTGTGAATTTCACAGCATTGTTGAGCAGATTGATCAGAATCTGCTGTATCCGGACATTATCTCCCTCCAGCTTGTAGGGAAGATCCAAGGGTATATCCATGGTAAATTCCAGATTTTTGTCACCGATACGGCTGTTTACAATGCTGGCCAGGTCGCTGAAAAGGGACTGGGGTTCGTAGATTACTTCCACAATATCCATCTTCCCCGCCTCTATCTTGGAGAAATCCAGGATATCATTGATGATCGTCAAAAGATTTTTCCCCGAAGCCCGGATCTGGTGGATATAGTCTCTGGCCTTAGGGGACATATCCTCCCGCAGTGCCATCTCAGCCATGCCAAGTACCGCATTCATGGGGGTTCGAATCTCGTGGCTCATATTAGCCAAAAAATCCGACTTTGCCCGGACCGCCTTCTCCGCCGCCTCGTTACTCAAATACAGTTCGTAGCTGCGCCATGCGATGTGAGACAATACATTTGCTATCACATGGAGGAAGGAGGCGGCTTTTCTGATGAACTTCTCATCCACGATACGGACTTTTTTCACCGCCTTGACATACTCAATCTTATCTATCCCCAGCTCATCTGCCAGCTGGCTGATTTTCAGAAGATCCGGCGGTTCCGTAAGTACCTGTCCGCCGATAAAACTTCCCACCGCAATCCCGTTTGCCTCGATGGGAGCCGCAAAATCCACCAGGCCGGCATGGCACTGGTAGTAAGTGGCCACATCGTTCTCCTGCGTGAGAAGCACACCGGCCTTGTCACACCCCTCACACCGCATGCATCCCAGATTGCTCTTTCTCGTGTATTTCATACAGAAGTCTGTAAAGTTTGACCCCTTTGTCACCGCCGTCCCACTGGCATCTGTCGTCAGCGCCGCAATACCTGTCATGTCCGAGAAAGCGTCCTGAATTTGCTGCAGGGTCTCCACCTCGATCAAATCTGTCAAAGTCAATTCCTTCTCCATGCATATCCCCCCTTCAATCCAGTATTTTTTTAAGGGTGGCAAACAATTTCTCCATATCCACAGGTTTCAAAAGATATCCCTGAGGGCCGAGCATCATGACCTCCTTGATCTTATTGCGGGAAGCCACCCCTGTCATAAATACCACGGGGATGTTTTCCGTCTCCTTATTTTTCCGGAGCCTCTGCAGCACTTCCGGCCCTGTCAGGAGAGGCATCTCATAGTCCAAAAGGATCAAATCCGTCTTCTTTGTATTCAGAAATTTTTCCGCCATACGGCCATTCAGCACCGTTGTCACATCATACTCCTGCTCCAGTGCACTCTTTATCATCTTCAGAATGCTCCTGTCATCGTCCACCACCAGGATATGCCTCCTCCTGCGCGATCCCGCTCTCCGCCGGGGAACTTGTTTCTCCCCGTCCTCCAGGTCTTCCAGTATGGTGTTCAGGTCAATCGGCTTTATCAAGTCTATTTTATCCACATCCACCCCGCCAGCCGGTTTCTCCGGCGCCCTGCTTTTCAGGAATCCACTGATCCTGGCAAACATCTGGTCCGCCGGTAAAGGTCGCCGAATCGTCATATCGACGAAATTGTACGCTTTTTTAACCATGGAAATACTGCCCTTCTCATCCGTGATCACTATGATCGGCACATGTTCGTATTTCTCATAATTTTTCAAGGATCGGATGCGGTTGAAAATCTCATCATCGCTCTCGTCATAGAAGCACACCATCGCATCCGGCTCCACAAAATCCATATGCGCCACGATATCTTCCCAGTAGGTCGATGTGCTGAGGCACTGAAATTCAACCCCACCATTCATAAAAAAATCCTTGAGCAGGTTTTGCTCCCCTCCGGCCAGCAAGAGTTTATACTTCATAGCCCTCATCCTTTCTATCATCAATTAACTCCTGCTGATATTTTATCATAGGATGGTAGATAATTACAATAAATAACAGCAAAAAATATTTAAATGTGGTATACTGTAGTTAAACATTCGAAAGGAAGATCGCTATGAAAAAGAATACCCTCCGGATACTCGTACTGGCTCTGCTCGCCCTGACTCTGGCGGGCGCCATAGGAATACTGTATACATATAGGAACCGCCAGAAACAGGCGACGGCGGCATTAGAGGGAGAAGAACTGAAAGAGGCGCAGGAACTGACAGCCGAATACGACGGCAGATGCTACGGCGGCAAATGGATCGACCGCCGGGAGGCGGAGGGCCTGACGGAAAAGGAGCTGACGCAGATGCTGAACAGTGCCGGAGACCGCCGCATGGCAGAAACAGCCACCATCACGGTGGACGGAGAGCGCAACACATTTTCCATGAAGGATCTGAAGGCAGAGATCACCTACCACTGCTCTGACGGAAGCGATTATGCCAGAGGTGAGGAGAGCAAACTGGCGGCCAGGATAGTCCGGATGGACAAAGACCGGCCGCTGGCCGAACAGGTGGAGATCATAAATGAGGAGCGGGAACCCACGGAGCTGACCGTGACCACCCTCTGTCAGGGCAGCAAGGAGGGGCTGGATGCCGCCATGAAGACCCTGACAGACAAATATGTGATCCCCGCCACCGACTCCCGCATCAGCAAAGAGGGCGTCATCAACAAGCCGAAGGATGGGAAAGATCTGGATATCCAGACCATCCGGAAGGAACTGGAAACCCATCTCAACGGGAACCCTGACGGCGGTTACACGGCCTCCTACCAGACCACTGTGGTAAAACCCACCTGGCTTCTGGAGGACGTGGAGCAGGTCAAGACCGTCATCAGCCATCACTCCACCACATTCCAGCCCGGCACGAACCGGGGATACAATATCAGGCTGGCGGCCTCCAGGCTTCACGGCACATTTCTCCTGCCCGGGGAGAAGGTCTCCTTTTTAAAAATATTTTACGATGATTCCGACGGAAAAAAATACAAAAAGGCCGGCGCACTGTACCGGGGAAAGAGCGTACAGGCCGAGGGCGGCGGAAACTGCCAGGTTTCCTCCACCGCCTACATAGCCTGCCTGAAAGCCGGCATCCTCCCCGTGAAAAGATATCCCCACACCAAGCCGGTAAGCTATGTGCCCATGGGGCTGGACGCCGCCCTGTCTGTGGGGGGAAAGGACCTCGTCATCGAGAACACCCTGGATCAGCCCGTCTGGATCCTGGCCGGGACGAAGGACAATACCCTTCTGGTTCAGTTTGTCTCCCGCGAAGGAGTCCTGAAAGGCTATACCTACTCCCCCAAAAGCAAAAAGCTATCCTCCAAAAAGGCAAAGTCCTTTCTGGATGTGTACCGGGAGAAACAAAAGGAAAAGCGGATTCCGCTGTACACCGACATCTACCAGTGACGCATGGGAGGACCGGCTATGAAGACAATTCTGATCACTGACGACGACATCCACATCGGCAATATGTTAGAGGAGATCAGGGAGATTCCCACCATTATCCTATCCGCCAAAGCGGAGGTAAACGGCAAGGTGGATCTGCTCCTGGGCGGCGCCGTCGATTATGTGACAAAACCCTTTCACACAAAAGAGCTTCTGGCAAGGATCCAGGTGGCCCTGAGAAATCCATCCCCCGCTCCCCGGTGGGACAGCCTGTCCTTCCGGAATATCACATTGGACGCGGATTCCCGTACGGTCAGCACCGGCGACGGGAGCATACATCTCACCAGAACAGAATGCGCCATACTAAACATCCTGATGAGTTCCCCCTCCCGGGTCATCGCCAAATCCGTCCTGCTGGACAGGATCAGCCGGGACACTCCTGACTGCGTGGAGAGCTCCCTGAAAGTACACATCAGCAATCTGCGAAAAAAGCTGAGGGAGATCACAGGGGAGAACTATATCGAAACCGTCTGGGGAATCGGTTTCAAAATGAGGGAATCTTAACCAAATCTTTACTCTCCCCTTTACCACTTTCTTAACCCTCCTCTGATATAATGACGCCAGGATCCAAAGGGATCCAAACATAAAAGGAGGTCAGAATATGGAATACGTTTTACAGACAAATTCCCTGTGCAAGCAATACCGGAGTTTTCGGGCGCTGGACCATCTCACCATGCACGTCCCCAAGGGCTCCATCTACGGCTTTGTGGGAAAAAACGGCGCCGGAAAGACCACACTGATCCGGCTGATCAGCGGCCTGCAGGCCCCCACATCGGGAGACTACAGTCTCTACGGGATCCGGGTATCTGACACGAAAGCCCTGGCCAGGACCATGGATCGAATGGGCCTGGAGTACCACATACTGGATGAGGGGACGGCGGACATTTTCTCCGGCGGAATATACACCCTGTTTATCGCCGCCGTATTTGTGGGCGTCTTTGTGGGGACGGAATACTCTGACGGCACGATCCGGAACAAGATCATCACCGGGCATTCCCGCTGCCGGATCTATCTGGCCAACACGCTGGTGTGTACCCTGGCCGCGGTGCTGATGAACCTGTCTTTCATCCTGGCCACCCTGATCCTGGGAGACGCCATCCTGACCCCCTCCCGTTTCAGTACCAGAGAAATCCTGTTTTGCAGCCTCAGCAGCTCGGCAGCTATAGCGGCGGCCACCACGGTCTATCTGCTGTTTGCCATGCTGATCCAGAGCAGGGCCATCGCCTCTGTCTGCGCTCTGGCGACCGCCCTTGTACTTTCTGTTCACCGCCTTCGCCATCCGCGACCTGCTGGTCATACCTGAGTACTACTACGCGATCCCGGAGAGCGAGGATGGCGATGAGATGCAGATTGAGAACGACGGGACACACAAAAGCGGAACACGGTACAAAAATCCCCGCAGGGCTGCCGCCTGCTCCCTTTTCATCCTGCTCATGGGGAACGGAGCCGGCATCCTGGTATTTTGCAGAAAAAATATAAAGTAGGTGATCTGTTTTGATTCTATTATGGCTGTGTATCGGCGTGCTGACAGCTGCCGTGCTGTTTCTTCTCATCCGAATCTTTTTGATGAGAAAATCTATCGGGGAAATCTCGGAGGAGCTGCGAAAAAAAATCGAGACGGACACCAACACGCGCATCCACCTCTCCTCCGGCGACCGGAGGCTCAGAAAACTCGCCGCGGATCTGAACGGGCAGCTCAAAATCCTGCGGGCGGAACGACTGCGTTATCAGCAGGGCGACCGGGAGCTGAAAGAAAAGGGGATCCACCCCCGGATCCACATCTGTGAAAAAAAGATCCACCGGGATCTGAACAAAAACGCCCTGCTGCGCATTTTTTCCAACGTCCTGTCCAACGCCGTCAAATACAGCGACGGGGATCTCACCATCTCCCTGTCCGAACAGGGTGAGATCCGGTTTCAGAACCACAGCGCCGGACTGGATGAGATCCGGACCGGCCGGCTTTTTGACCGGTTCTACACCGTGGAGACGGCAGACGGAGAGTCCGCCGGTCTTGGACTCTCCATCGCCAAAACTCTCACCGAACGGATGGACGGCCGCATCCTGGCCGAATACCACGGAGGTATAGTGACCATAGAAATTATTTTCCGGGAGCCATAGATCCCGCTCCCCCCTGCCCGTCAAATGTAAACTCCAGTATCTCACAGTTGTCTATCCCGGACAGGGCATACTCCTGGTTGGACATATCCGAAAAGTAAGACTGCACCACCCTGGTGATCCCGTTGTGCGCCACGAGAAGATAGGTCTTGTCTCCGTCCTCCCGTCTTATCTCGTCCAGCAGATTATACACTCTCTGGGCCAGCTTCAGCATGGTCTCCCCGTCTCCGAAGCTGTCTATGAAGTGGGATTTCGCCTCCTTAAACTTCGCCCCGTCTCTGGCCGTACCCTCGTATTTCCCGTAATTCTGCTCCCGCAGCCTCTCCTCCACCCGCACAGGTATCCCCGTCACCGCACTGATCTCCGCCGCCGTGTCCGCCGCCCGGCACAGGGGAGAGCAGAGGATCTCATCGATGGTCAGGTTCTGCTCCCTGATCTTCTGTCCCAGCTGCCTCGCCTGCTCACGCCCCAGATCCGTCAGGCCGATGTCTGTCACTCCGCAGATCTTGTTCTCCACATTCCAGACCGTCTGTCCGTGTCTTGTGAAATAGAGGTGTTTCGTTCCCTGTGTCACGGGTCCGCACATCTCCTCCAGCTTTCCTTTCAGAAACTCCCTGGAGGTAACGGTGACGGTATGTATTCCCAGCTTCTCCGCCGCCCGGGTATTCTCCGGCCGGTCGTCAAAGAAGAGACATTCCTCCGGGATCAGGCTGTATTTATCCAGGAGATGCCGGTATATCTCCGGGTCAGGCTTTACCTTCCTTATCTGGTAGGACACCACCCCGCCGTCCATGTCCGCCATAAACTCCGCGTCATCCGTATGCTTGCGGAACATGGTCTCCGGGTAATTGGAGAGGAGGTACAGCCGGTATCCCTTTTCCTTCAGCCTATGCACCAGTCTCCATATCTCCCTCCGGGGCACATGCATGTACTCCACATGGGTCAGGAACCACTGTATCGTCCCGGCGTACTCCGGGTATTTCTCCATGTAGGCGGCTATGATATCCCCGTCGCGGCTCCGGTCCGCCTTGTCCATGTCTGTCCAAAGCGGATCGTCGAACATCAGCCTCACCACCTTGAGAGCCTCCTCCCCGGAAAGCCCGTGATCCGTCAGCATGTCCTGCCACCGGTACTCGAGCAGTACCCCTCCCACGTCAAAGATGATGTTTTTTATCATGGAAGATCTCTCCTCTCCCCCGTCACTCTCTCATAGTCATACCCCGTATCCTGCTGCCTCACGACTCTCCGCAGCTCCCATTCCACCACCGCATTCTTTGCC
This sequence comes from uncultured Eubacterium sp., assembly GCA_964484225.1. Classification (GTDB taxonomy): domain Bacteria; phylum Bacillota; class Clostridia; order Lachnospirales; family Lachnospiraceae; genus Eubacterium_F. The sequence goes on along the minus strand of CAZAEM010000003.1, from coordinate 26,221 downwards.
AGGGTCAGCTCTATCTCCACCCTTCCGCCGGAGACCGTCACCCCGTCTGTCTGTACCCTGGGCCTGGCTGCCTCCCGCAAAAACTCTGTCTCCGAGATAGAGGGGTTCGCCGGCTCCCCCAGATCATGCCAGCACTTCAGGGGATTCCCGTACTGCTCATCCACTGTCCGCCGGATCAGGCAGAACTCCGCCGGCCCTTGCGGATCCCCGGCCTCCCCGGAGCGGTGTACGCAGTCCCCCTGAAGCTTCTTAAAGAAAACAAATGTCCAGAAGGTGGGCTTCGGAATGACGCCGTTGGCCACCAGCCCGAACCCGCCGTGGAAGGGTGTGAAGGGCACTCCGCACTCCTCGAACACATCCCCGAAAGCATACTCCGGCTCATGCGCTTCTATGTATCCGTAGTGCCCCACATGCTCCTGCACCAGCTCCAGCTGCCGCAGGTACTCCTCCTGCAGCGCCAGATCCATCCGCCCGGTGCCCACGCAGTAATCCGCATGATTGCAAAACTCCACTGCGGCGTCCCTGTCGATCTCATATTTCGCTCTTATTTTTTTCTCCATATCTATACTCATCCTGTCTGTCTTATTTTCAAAACAACTCCTACAACTTTTGCAAAAGGCACTTCCGCACACTCCGGAAATGCCTTTTGCACTGTATACCTGCAAACCTTGATTTCAGGCACTATTCTATTTTTTCTCCGCCAGCTCGATGCGCACCAGGGATTTCCGGAGTGCCAGCTCGGCGCGTGCCATATTGATATTGGCGTCCGCGCTTTTCAGGCGGCGTTCCGCTCTGGCCCTTGCCTCCCGGGCACGATTGATATCGATCTCCTCCGGCCACTCACAGGACTGGGCAAGGATCGTCACCTTCTCCTGCGTGATCTCCATAAATCCCTCCAGCACAGCAGCCTCTCTCTGTTCATCCCCATTTTCCGTTATGGTGAGAACCCCCGGTGCCACGATGGTAGTCAGCGGGATATGGTCGGCATAGATACCGATATCACCCTCAGTGGTGGTCAGCTCCACCATCTCCACGTCTCCGGCATAAAAAACCCGCTCCGGAGAAATCACGTCCAGGTGAAACTTTTTCAGTTCTGCCATGGTATCACCTCCACACTAGGCTGTCTCCTTGTGGCGTGCCACAACATCGTCAATACTGCCTGCATTCAGGAAATGGCTCTCGGGAATATCGTCGTGCTGGCCGTCCAGGATCTCCTTGAAGCCCTGGATCGTGTCAGACAGCTGCACATACTTTCCGGGAAGACCGGTAAACTGCTCTGCCACATTGAAGGGCTGGGACAGGAAACGCTGAATCTTTCTCGCGCGGTTTACAAGCAGCTTCTCGTCCTCAGACAACTCATCCATACCCAGAATAGCGATGATATCCTGCAGTTCCTTGTAACGCTGCAGGATCTCCTGCACACCTCTGGCAACCTGATAGTGCTCCTCTCCCACTACCCGGGGATCCAGCATACGGGATGTGGACGCCAGCGGGTCAACGGCCGGATAGATACCCAGCTCAGCGATGGAACGCTCCAGCACAGTGGTGGCGTCCAGGTGGGCAAAGGTAGTGGCCGGGGCCGGGTCTGTCAGGTCATCCGCAGGCACATACACCGCCTGCACCGATGTGATGGAACCGTTCTTCGTGGAAGTGATGCGCTCCTGAAGGGCACCCATCTCCGTCTGGAGTGTGGGCTGGTAACCAACGGCACTGGGCATACGGCCCAGCAGCGCGGACACCTCGGAACCTGCCTGGGTGAACCGGAAAATATTGTCGATGAAAAGGAGCACGTCCTTTCCTGCTTTATCACGGAAATGTTCCGCCATGGTAAGCCCTGCCAGGCCCACTCGCATTCTGGCTCCCGGCGGCTCGTTCATCTGACCGAACACCATGGTGGTCTTGTCGATAACACCGGACTCGATCATCTCATAGTAGAGATCGTTTCCCTCACGGGTGCGCTCCCCCACGCCGGTAAACACGGAATATCCGCCGTGCTCTGTGGCGATGTTGGTGATCAGCTCCTGGATCAGCACCGTCTTACCCACGCCGGCGCCGCCAAACAGACCGATCTTACCGCCCTTCTGATAGGGACAGAGCAGATCGATGACCTTGATACCGGTCTCCAGGATCTCAGAATCCGTGGACTGGTCCTCAAAGGTTGGCGCCTTTCTGTGGATCGGGTTGTATTCCTGCACTTTCGGCGGGTCTTTCTCATCAATAGGCTCACCGAGAACGTTAAACATCCGCCCCAGGGTTTCCTCGCCCACCGGCACCCGGATCGGCGACCCGGTAGCCACGGCTTCCATCCCGCGCACAAGCCCGTCCGTTGGCCCCATGGCGATACAGCGAACCGTGTCATCCCCCAGATGCTGGGCAACCTCCACCACCAGTTTTCCGCCGTCCTTCGTGGTGATATTAATGGCATCATAGATTTCCGGCAGTTGTCCCTCCTGGAACTTGATATCAAGCACGGCACCGATAATCTGGGTAATAATGCCAAGACATTTCTTGTCTGTATTTTCTGCCATTTTACTCTTTTACCTCCATTCCACCGCCCGATAGGCGGTATGTTTTTATTTGGACTCCCCCTCGATGAGGATTACTCGATCGCAGAAGCACCAGCCACAATCTCTGTCAACTCCTGGGTGATCGCTGCCTGTCGGGCACGATTGTACTGCAGTCCCAGAGTGTCGATCATCTCCTCTGCATTGCTGGTGGCAGAATCCATCGCCTGCATCCTGGCTCCGTTCTCGCTGGCAACTGCCTCCACCAGCGCGCCAAAGATCAGGCTGTTCATATACAGTGGAATAATGTAGCCCAGAGTTTCTTCCTCCTCCGGCTCATAATTCATCAGCGCCACCGGCCCCTTCTTCTCCTCCGGCTCCGGTTCCCCCTGCTCCGGGAGATCCTCCTCGCTGAAGGGAAGGATCTTGATCAGCGTGGGGATGTGGGTCACTGTATTCTTAAATACGGTATAAGCCAGATATACTTCGTCAATTTCCCCGCTCTCCAATGCACCGGTCACCGTCTTGCCGATGGATACGGCATCGCCGAACAGCGGATTGTTCATCACGTCAGAGTAGTTGCCCTGACAGTTGAAACCCTGGCGCTGCATGGCTTCCAGCCCCTTTCGGCCCACCGGATAGATCACTGTGTCCTCCGGTGTGAAATCCCCTTTGGTCACCAGCTTTACAACGTTTGAGTTGTAGCCGCCGGCCAGACCTCTGTTCGAAGTGATCAGGATGACGCCTTTTTTCTTCGTTCTGTCATCCCCGGCAGATCTCACATAGGGATTCTCCGTGCTGCCGGATTTGGCCAGCATACCGGATACCGTCTCGTACATTTTGTTGAAATAGGGCTTCGTCTCCTCGGCGCGTCCCTTGGCTTTCTGAAGTTTCACCGTGGAAACCAGTTTCATCGCCTTGGTTATCTGAGAAGTGCTCTGGATACTTTCCTTACGCCTTTTTATGTCTCTCATTGAGGCCATATCATCACACCTCTCTCATTAATTTTCATGCAAAAACTCGCGTTTATATTCCTCGATGGCTTTCACCAGTTTCGGCTCTGTAGCGTCGCTGATCTCCTTCTCATCGCGAATCGCCGCCAGCACATCCGGATGTTTCGTGTCCATGTGTTCAAACAGCCCTTTCTCGAAGTTCAGAACATCCTCCACCGGGATGTCCAGAAGGTACTGCTTGGTCGCCGCGTAAATGATGATTACCTGATACCACACCGGCAGCGGTGCATACTGGCCCTGTTTCAGGATCTCACGGATCCTCTCGCCCTGATCCAGCTGACGCTTGGTATCTGCATCCAGATCGGAACCAAACTGGGAGAATGCTGCCAGCTCCCGGTACTGGGCCAGCTCGATACGGATGGGGCCTGCTATCTTCTTCATGGCCTTGATCTGCGCACTGCCGCCCACACGGGATACGCTCAGACCCGGATTTACCGCCGGGCGGAAACCGGAGTTGAACATCTCTGTCTCCAGATAAATCTGGCCGTCGGTGATGGAGATTACGTTGGTGGGAATGTATGCGGATACATCTCCCGCCTGGGTCTCTATGATGGGCAGCGCAGTCAGGGAACCTCCCCCCAGCTTTTCGGACAGTCTGGCCGCACGCTCCAGAAGTCTGGAGTGCAGATAGAACACGTCACCGGGATAGGCCTCACGTCCCGGCGGCCTGCGCAGCAGCAGGGACAGGGTACGGTAGGCTGTGGCATGCTTGCTCAGATCATCGTATATGATCAGCACGTCCTTGCCCGCTTCCATCCACTCCTCACCGATCGCGCATCCCGCGTAGGGAGCGATATACTGCAGAGGAGCCAGCTCGCTCGCCGTGGCAGCCACCACGGTGGTATAGTCCATGGCGCCGCTCTCCTCCAGGGTCTTCACGATGTTGGCCACCGTGGAGGACTTCTGGCCTATGGCCACATAGATGCAGAGCACATCCTGGTCTTTCTGGTTAATGATCGTGTCTATGGCGATGGCCGTCTTTCCGGTCTGGCGGTCGCCGATGATCAGCTCACGCTGGCCTCTTCCGATGGGGACCATGGAGTCGATCGCCTTGATACCCGTCTGCAGCGGAGTATCCACGGATTTTCTGGAAATAACACCGGACGCCACACGCTCAATAGGACGGAGCTTATCCGTGTTGATCGGCCCTTTGCCGTCAATGGGCTGCCCCAGTGCGTTGACCACGCGCCCGCTCATGGCATCCCCCACCGGCACCGTGGCGACACGGCCTGTGGTCTTTACGATATCACCCTCATTGATGTTGGATGTATCGCCCAGCAGAACGGCACCTACATTGTCCTCCTCCAGGTTCAGGACCATTCCGTAGACTTCATTCGGAAACTCCAGCAGTTCTCCCTGCATCGCCTTCTCTAAACCGTGAATACGCGCAATTCCATCCGCCACCTGAATTACGGTACCTACATTCGCCACTTCGAATTCAGTACTATATTTCTTTATTTCATCTTTGATCACTGAACTGATCTCTTCAGGTCTCAAATTCATGTCATTACACACCTTCTTTCAATTTTACCTTGATCAACTGTCTCGACATGGCATCCAGCTTAGAACGGATACTGTTGTCGAGCACGCGGTCCCCGATACGGATCACCATGCCTCCCAGAAGACTCTCGTCCACCTGGTAGTTCATCTCCAGCGTCTCGTATTCAGAAACCTCAAGAAGTTTCTTTTCAACCTGCTCTCTCTGGTTATCGGACAAAGCCATCGGCGTAGAAACACTCACAACCCCGATCCCGGAATACTCCTTCGCCTGTTCATCAAAATAATCCAGTATCGGGAGAATCTCACCAAGACGGCCCTTGCGCACAAGCACATTCAAAAAACCCATGGTATCATCGGATAATTTCCCCTTGAAAATATCATCCAGCACCGTCAGTTTCTTTTCCTGCGTCATCTCCGGATGACACAGGACAGGCAAAAAATCCCCGTTGTCTGAAACTGCCTGACGGATCATCCTGACTTCCTCCCATATATCATCCAGCTGGTCTTTCTCCACAGCAAGTGAAAACAAAGCATCTCCGTATACTTTAGAAACTAATTTTGCCATGTGTCATCACCCATTTCTTTCAATGTCTCGTCAATGAGTTTGGCCTGAGCCTCCTCATCCATCGACTCCGCAACGAATTTCCCGGCCATAAGGGAAGCAACCTGAACCATCTCCTGTTTCATCTCATCGCGGACCTTATCCTTCTCCAGCGCCACTTCCTTCTCCGCGCGGACCACGATGCGGTGCGCTTCGTTGTTGGCTTCCTCCACGATCTCATTTTCCCTGGCCTTCGCCTTCTTGCGGGCCTCCGTCATAAGGGCGGCTGACTCATCCTCCACTTTCGCGAGTTTGGCATCGTACTCCTCCTTCATGGACAGGGCGTCCTTCCTGGCGTCCTCCGCCTCGTCAAGCTGCCCCTGGATCAGATCCTTCCGCTTCTGGATCAGTTTCCTCGCCGGGTTGAACAGAAGATAGGACAACATGATAAAGAGAAACAGCATGGCCACTAATGTGATACTCGTATCAAACAACGTCTGTGGGTCAAGTCCAAATATTCTCGGGTCCAATCACAATCCCTCCTTTCTCAATAATTTTTTGGATGGATTGTATTTATACTCCAAATGGGTTTACAAAAAGCAGAATCATGGCTACAACCAGACCATACAGACCGGTGGTCTCGGCCACGGCCTGCCCCAAAAGCATGGTGGACATGATCTCACCGCGGGCTCCCGGATTCCGTCCTACGGCGGATGCGCCGTACCCGGCTGCGATACCCTGGCCTACACCGGGTCCGATACCTGCGATAACTGCCAATCCAGCGCCAATCGCTGATGCTGCATGTACTAAATCTGCTCCGTTAAAATTCATAATGTTTTCCTCTCTTTCTGTGCTGTTTTGCACTAAAAATTTAATTTTGTAACTCCTGTTACTAAGTTTCCTCGATGCTCGCCGCATCCGCTACAAAGGCCATGGTCAGCATGACGAATACATACGCCTGCAGACACCCGGCAAACACATCCAGATAAGCGTGCAGTGCCGCCGGCCAGACCCAGGTGATAAAGCTGGGCAGCAAACCATAGATCAATGCCATCATCATCGTTCCTGACAGAATGTTGGCAAACAGACGCAGGGACAGAGATACCGGTGTGGCAAACTCACTGATGATGTTGATCGGCAGGAACAGGAAAAACGGTTCCAGCATACCCTTGAGCCGCCCCATCTTCTGCCACTTGATCCCCTGATACTGGATCATACAGAAGGTGATCAGTCCCAGAGGGAGTGTGACACCGTAATCCGCCGTGGGCGGCCGCATACCAAACAGGCCGGACAGGTTACTGACTATGATGAACATAAACACGGCTCCGATATAGTTCTGGAACCGAGGTGCCAAAGTCCTTCCCATGTTATCTCTGACCAGATTGTCCAGAGTCTCCACCAGAAGTTCGACCACATTCACCAGCCCCTTAGGCGTTTTCGCCGGATCCGCTTTCGCGATCTTCCGGTTCGCCACTATGGCAAATGCGATGATCGCCGCCAGGACGAAAGCCAGGCACACATGGGTGGTAGTGATATACACCGTAACATCCCCTAAATGTACCGGCAGATACCCATGGACATAAAAGTCAACTTCTTCCATGCTTCACTCTCCTTTCCTCTTTTATATAAAGCACAAAAATCGTGCTGTTACACACTACTCATTGGTCTGTCTCCCCGGCATCCCCCGGAGTTCTGCGGCTGCGGATCTTCTCCATAAAGGGCACCATCAGGGCCGCGATCTTTCTCCCGAACAGCCCGGCCAGCACCGTGTAGGGGAGTACAATATCCGGGATAAAAAAACTTCCAAACAGCACGCCTGTCTCGAATACCCCCCGCAGCAGGATCATCACACGGGAGTGGTTGACCGCCTTCCCCCGCTCCAGATCCAGTTCCACATCCAGGCTGTGATACATATGCAGCATCAGCAGCGTCGCCGTGGCAGACCCCGCCACCTCCCCCAGCACATAAGCCAGAGGATTTGGCACAAAAAATACCCCTGCCAGGATCACGATCACGGCCAGAAGCCATATCCCGATTATCAGTTCGATCAAACTAATCCTGGCTGCTCTCATCTTCCTGCCCTTTCTCCGCACCGTCATCCCCCTCCGAATCTCTCCCCGGATGGTACACGCCGGTCAATACCAGCATACTGCGCAGGGACGCGAGTATGCCGATGATCATCATGATGATGATCCAGAATTTTGTGCCAAACAATTTATCAATATAAAAGCCAATCCCCAGACTGATCCCAAGACAGATCATCATGGTCATGCCGATCTGCAGGATCATGGCCAGAGCCCTCATCGTCTCTCTCTGATTTTTCTTTTTATCCCGTTTTCTCATCTTTGCCTCACTACATCTCTCTCGCCTTCTTCACGCAGGCCATCTGCCCCTCCATGACTGCGGACCGCAGCCCCTTTTCCTCCAGGACCCGCACGGCCTCTATGGTCGTCCCGCCCGGCGAGCACACCATATCCTTCAGTTCGCCCGGATGCAGTCCCGTCTCCAGTACCATTTTGGCGCTTCCGTAGACCGTCTGGGCAGCCAGTTCATAGGCCTGTTTCCTGGGCATACCGTCCGCCACCGCCGCATCCGCCATGGCCTCGATGAACATGAAAACATAGGCCGGCGAACTTCCGCTGACGCCGATCACCGTATCGATCAACTCCTCTGAGACAGACGCCACCACGCCAAAACTCTCAAAAAGCGCCCTGGCTTTCTGCTGTTCCTCCCCGGAGACATTGGCATTAAAACACATCCCCGTAGCGCCTGCCAGCACCAGAGCAGGGGTGTTGGGCATAGTCCTCACCAGTTTGATATCTTTCCCAAAAAGCTTTTCTATATCCGCTATAGTCTGTCCCGCCGCTATGGATATCACCAGCGTGTCCTCCGACACATGGTCCCGGATCTGCGGGATCACCTCCGCAAACTGACGGGGCTTGACAGCCAGGATCAGCACATCCGCCCTCTCCGCCGCATCCGCATTGTCTGTGGTGGTGCGGATCCCGTATTCCTTTTCCACTTTCTGCAGCTCCGTGATATTTCTCCTGGAGGCGATCACGTCCTCCGGCTTATACAGCCCTTTTTTCAAAATCCCCTTCAACATGGCCTGTGCCATATTGCCGCATCCGATCAACCCTAGCATAGCTCCTCCTCCGACTCGATCATCTCCACCCGGCGGACATGTCTCTCCACCCCGGAAAATTCCGTGTCAAGAAAGGTATCTACGATCTTTTCCGCCAGTCCCGGCCCGATCACTCTCGCCCCGAAGGCCAGAATATTGGCGTCATTGTGCAGCCGGGTGGCCTCTGCGCTGAAACAGTCGCTGCACACGGCAGCCCGGATCCCTTTTACCTTGTTGGCGGCGATGGAAATCCCGATCCCGGTTCCGCAGATCAATATTCCCCTGTCGCACTCACCCTTCACAATGGCATTTGCCACCTTTTTTCCATACACCGGATAATCTACCGGCTCCGCATCGTAGCTGCCGTAATCTCTGTAGGCAAGTCCCCTCTCCTCCAGATGTTTCATAATGACCTGCTTCAATTCGTATCCTGCCTGATCACTTCCCAGTGCAATCATATGACACCCCTCCGTCTTGTATAGATTATTCCCACCCCAGTTTCTTTTTCATCTTATATAACAGATCCTTCAATTCCACATAGCTGGCTTCATAAGCGGCCTCGTCCCCCCCGTAGGGATCCATGACGTCGTCCTCCTCGCCCACGAACTCCTTCAGGGTGTACACCCGGTCCTGGAGGCCGAAATCCTCCACCAGCTTGACCTTCTCTGTGAAATTGGCGGTGATCACCAGGGTATGCTCGTCCACATCCTCCAGAGTAAATTCCCGGGATACCTGCTCCTCACAGGGCACGGCGTGATTCATCAGCACGTCCGTCACCTTCTTGTTCCGGGGTTCCGGGAATAACACCACCAGTCCTCTCGAACAGATCTCCCTGGATCTGTCCATGAGGATACTCTTAAATATCCACTCCATCATAGGACTGAGATATACATTTTCTTTACATAAAAATATCACTTTTCGGTAATCTGCCACACACATTCCCTCCGGTCTCACTCCGGCACCCGGACTATCCTGTGCCCGGCGGCTTTCAGAAGACGGTTCATGACCGCCTCGCTCTCCGCCTCGCCGGAGAAACTCTCGGAAAATATCCTCTCCACTCCCAGATGGTCAAACTTTCGCAGTGCATTGTACAGCCCTCGTCCGACGGTCTGCTCCCTTCGGGATCCCGCCACCACAACCTGTCCGTATTCATAACCGTCTTTTGTCTCCTCGGTGGCCAGTATCCCCACACGGTCCTCCGGGAACTGTCTTGCGAGACGGTTTATCTCCCGCACCACATCCCCGGTGCTCCCCTCGTACACGGTCATCTGCGCTCTCGGCGCATAGTGGCGGTATTTCATTCCCGGCGCCCTGGGTCTCACTTCGGAGTCCTCCGGGACCAGCCCCGGATCCATCTCCACCGGACCGGCCGCCGCCTCTATCATCTGCCGGGTGACAAACCCCGGCCGGAGTATCACCGGAATCTCCTCTGTCATATCCAAAATCGTGGATTCCAGGCCGATTCCCACAGGCCCCCCGTCCACGATCATATCAATCTTCCCGTCCAGGTCTTCCCTCACATGGGCCGCCGTGGTGGGGCTTGGTCTGCCGGACAGATTGGCACTGGGCGCCGCCACCGGAACCCCTGCCGCCCGGATCAGTGCCCGCGCGCCCTCGTGGCCTGGCATACGGACAGCCACCGTATCCAGCCCCCCGGTGGTCTCCCGGGGTACCTGCCGGCTTTTTTCAAATATGAGAGTCATGGGCCCCGGCCAGAACGCATCCATCAAAGTCTCCGCCGCATCTGACACAGACCGCACCAGGGGCGGCAGCTCCGACCGCCGGCTGATATGGAGGATCAGGGGATTGTCGCCGGGGCGTCCCTTGGCCGCATAGATCCTGGCCGCCGCCCGGCTCAGAAGGCCATTCCCCCCCAGACCGTACACCGTCTCTGTAGGGAATGCCACCAGCCCGCCCCGCCGGAGGATCTCCGCCGCTCTCTGCAGCTCATCCTCCCGATATCCGTCCTCCTCCGTCCAGCTAATATATTCTGTCCTCATAAACGAATCCTTTGCCTTTATTAAACTCTCTTTCCGCATATTATTTATAATAGCATATTTTACCTATTTGTACAAGAAATTTTCTATTCCCTCGCAAATCCCCTCCGCCATTTTTTCCTGATACTTTTCATCGCATAGCAATGCTTCCTCCTCCGGATTGGACAGAAATCCACACTCTACAATGGCAAAGGGGCAGGATGTCTTTTTTAACATATAATAGCTGTCGTTGGCTTTCTCCACACGGTGGTTGTCGTCCCCCACCACCTCGCAGATCGTGTTCTGCAGCGCCGCCGCCAGCGCCTTGCTCTTTTCCGCCCCCCGGTAATAGAAGACCTGGGCTCCCCTGGTCCCGGCAGAGAAACTGTTCTGATGGATACTGACCGCCAGCGCCGGTTTCACCTCATCGATCAGCGCCACACGGTTTTGCATATCCGTCATCTTCTTCCGGCTCTCATTTCCCTCACACAGCGCCCTGTCCTCCGTCCTGGTCATGTGTACCACGTAGCCGCTCTCCTTCAGCAGGTTCTCCACTTTTTTGGCAATGGCGAGATTGATATCCTTTTCCAGTGTATTGTTCACTCCCACCTTCCCCGGGTCGAACCCCCCGTGCCCGGCGTCTACCACGATGACAGCCTTCGTCCCCTCCGCCGTTTTATTCATGGCGGGAACCTCCTCCCGGGACAGACGCCCCCAGACAAAAAAAGCAGCAGCGGCAGCCAATACGCTGCCACCTGCCACTATCCAGCATCTCTTTATTTTCCTTTTTCTCAAATCCCCTCATCCCCTGCAATGCCTGTTTTTATAATGTATGTCATGGAACAAAAGGATATGCCAGGCAGCTGTCACTCAAACATGGTGGCAGCCACTGTCTGCCAGGTTATCGCCCTCTCAAATCCCAGTTTCCAGAAAGCCACACCGGCCACCTCCCGCTTCTTTATCGCCTCCATCTTCTTCTTCAGCGATGTCTCCTCCTCCAGCCAGATCTTGTAGACAGCGCCATTGGACTTGTACTGGGCGAAATACTGTCCCGTCTCGTCATCCCACTCCGCCACGGCGCCGTTGGCCCGGACCACGCTCTCCGCGCCGCTCATGCCATAGACAACCGGCGGGGGGACCATTTTCATCTTACCGTTTTTCTGCTTTACCTCTTTCCAGAGCCTTGTGTAAAACGGCAGCGCCACCACTGTCCGCTCCTTCGGCACGCTGGCCAGGACATTGTCCGTCCCCCTTTCCACAAAGCCCAGGGAGGACACGGAACCGCTCTCTTCACTGCCGGAGTAATGCTCATCGTAAGCCATCAGTATCACGTAATCCACGACGCGGCCCTGCTCCGCCAGGTTGTAGTAGGCATTGTAATCCGCCGGGGAATAATTGTCCACCGACACAATGAGATCGTTGGCATGGCACTTGAGGACCAGTTCCCGCAAAAATTCCAGATAGGCGTCCGCCGTCTCCTTCTTCACATTCTCAAAATCTATGTTGATCCCGTCCAAATCATACCGGATAGCCGACGCCACCAGTTCATTCACCAGCCGGGTTCGGTTGGAAGTCCTGCCGAGAATCTTTTTTAACCTGAGCCCCTTCTCGAAATCATTGATCAGGCCCCACACCTGTAACCCTCTGGCATGAGCCTGGGTCACATAATCCGCATTGGCAATGGAGGAAAAATTCCCCTTGTTGTCGCTGAGGGCATACCAGGTGGGGGATATGACGTTCAGCGAACCGGCCTGGGCCACACTGGCGGACAGGGTGCCGCTGCTGGCCTCGTTCGTCACCTGATGCCATCCAAGGCAGACTGTCTTCTCCAAAGAAATCTGTTTCGTTGAGGCGGGTTCTTTCTCAAACTTCCAGGCTTCCTTTTTCCTGCCGGCCTCCGTGTCGATGGGTATATAACCTGTGACGCCGTCCTCGGTCATCACGGATTCATACTCGTTCTCCTGTTTCACTCCCTCCTGTATTATGACTCTGCTGCCCTCCGGCACCTCGGTCAGATAATCGTACTTTTTCCCGGGGCCCGTGCGCACCCGCACATCCTTGGCCAGTGTTGCCATGGTGTATTCCGCTTTTCGGTCCGACATCATCACGATCCGGGAGGGATCCTTGTACTCCTTGAAATAATTGCTGCTGTGCTCCGAGACAAACTGCATGGATACATACGCCTTGCTTCCGCTCATCCTCACAATGGGAACGGGAGCGGTCTGGCTGTTTTTCCCCAGCAGGTATTCCACCTGCTCCGGATTCGCCTGGATCAGACCCTCCCCGGTGACATAGGAAAAAATTTTTTCGTTTTCATCCCAGTAGATCCGCTCATCCAGATAATCGGAAGCCACATCCGCCGGCACATAGTTCTGTCCGTCCATGACCAGGCCTCTCTCCTCCAGCACTCTCCCGTCCGCAATCAGGGCCACCTCGTTCTCTCCCAATTGAAACACAGAACCCAGATCTTTCCTGACGCTGCTTGGAGCAAAATATTTGTATACTGCCGCCGCCGTCAGGATCAGGGTCAACGCCACCGCCAAAGCAATCGCAAGCGTCACAATCTTTTTCTGTCTGTCCATTTATTCGCCCTCCATTTTCCTCTGTTTCTCCCTGATTACGTCCGTATTATAATTCTCCGTAAAAAAATGTTTTATTCCCTCTTGCTTATAGGCAATGATGGTACTCAAATTTACATTTTCCACGCTCTTGAAAATATTCCCCTCCACATAGGGATTGGTCTTCTTCAATTCCGCAATCAGCCGCTTGACCTCCAGCCGCTTGGAATCGCCCTCCCCTGTGCAGCAGTCCTCCGTGAAACGGCAGGCGCACCGGAGAAAATGCAGCCCGTTGTAATCCCGCCATGCCCGGATATCCTCCTCCCGGATCAGATACATGGGCCGGATCAGCTCCATCCCCTGGAAATTGGTGCTGTGGAGCTTCGGCATCATGGTCTGCACCTGCGCGCCGTACAACATCCCCATGAGAATGGTCTCGATGACGTCGTCATAGTGGTGTCCCAGCGCTATTTTGTTGCAGCCCAGCTCCCGGGCTTTGCTGTAGAGATAGCCCCGGCGCATCCTGGCACACAGATAACAGGGGGATTTCAAGTGATAGACGGAGTCAAAAATGTCCGACTCAAATATCGTCAGTGGTATCCCCATGCGCTCGGCATTTTCCTCTATGGCCAGACGGTTCTGCCTGCTGTACCCGGGATCCATGGTGAGAAACACTGTCTCAAAGGGTATTTTCCGGTGCCGCTCTATTTCCTGAAACAGCTTCGCCATCAGCATGGAATCCTTGCCCCCGGAGATGCAGACCGCGATCTTGTCCCCCGCCTGAAGCAGTTCGTAGCGGTTGATCCCCCTGGCAAATTTCGAAAATAACTGTTTATGGTATTTCTTCTGTATGCTCTTTTCTATCTGTTCCCGGACCGTCATACGTCACCTCTGCCGCAGCTCCTGCACACATCCGCCACGCAGCACCGGTCACAGTGGGGAGCCGTCCGGGCCGTACACACGTCCCTGCCGTGATACACCAGACGATGGCAGAAATCATTGCCCTCCTCCGGCGGGATGATCTTCCACAGCTCCATCTCCACCTTTTTCGGATCCCTGATATCCTTCACCAGTCCCATCCGGTTGACCAGCCGGATGCAGTGGGTATCTGTGACGATCGCCGGTTTCCCGTAAACGTCGCCCATGATAAGATTGGCGCTCTTCCGCCCCACGCCGGGGAGTTTTAACAGCTCCTCCAGCGTGTCCGGCACCCTGCCGCCATACTCATCCCGCAGCATTTTCATACAGGCGCTGATATCCCTCGCCTTGCTTCTCCCCAGACCGCAGGGACGGACGATCTCCTCGATCTCCTCCACCGGTGCCTCCGCCAGGGCATTGACATCGGGAAATTTCTCATACAGCGGCGGCACGATCCGGTTTACCCTCTCATCTGTACACTGCGCCGCCAGGCGCACGCTGACAAGAAGTTTCCATGCCTCCCTGTCGTTCAGTGTACAGTCCGCCAGCGGGTACTCTCTCTTTAATTTTTCTATGATGGCCGCCGCCCGTTCTTTCTTTGTCATTTTTCCTCTCCGTGAAGTGTTGTTTTCGCTTTGTGCTTTGGGGATTCCTTACTGACTATTATAGTTCACCGGGTATGGATTGGCAAGCGACAATTTTTGATATAAGTCCGCTGCAAAGCATTCTCTCATGGGGAACTTGTTCACCAATGGGAGGGTGCTTTCGCAACGACAACCGACATAAGCACGAGCTGCGCTGTTTTTTGCGCAGCGTAAAGTGCGCATGCCGGTTAGGATTGCGGGAGTGCTGAAAGCACGGAGCAATCCCCTTTCAGCGTCCGCATAGAATTTAAGATGGCCAGTACCGCCACACCCACATCGGCAAACACCGCCTCCCACATATTCGCCACGCCGAAAGCTCCCAGGATCAGAACCAGAGCCTTCACTCCCAGGGCAAAGACAATATTTTGTTTGACAATGGACAGAGTTTTTCTCGAAATCCTGACAATGGACGCAATTTTTCTCACGTCGTCGTCCATCAGCACCACATCCGCCGCCTCGATGGCCGCGTCGGAGCCCATACTTCCCATGGCAATCCCGATATCCGCCCTGGTGAGCACCGGAGCATCGTTGATCCCGTCCCCCACAAAGGCCAGCCGTCCTCCCTCCGGCTGTCCGGCCAGCAGTGCTTCCACCCGCTCCACTTTATCCCCCGGGAGGAGTTCCGCATGGACTTCGTCCAGCCCCAATTCCGAGGCCACAGCATTGGCCGCATTTTCCCGGTCACCGGTGAGCATGACAGTCTTTTTCACTCCCACTGCCTTCATAGAACGGATAGCCTCCGCCGCACCGGGTTTGACCGCATCCGCTATCACGACAGCCCCGGCAAACTTCTCTTCCACTGCCACATAGACCACCGTGCCGGCACTGTCACATTCCGTATAGGAAATCCCGTTTTCCCGCATCATTTTTCCGTTCCCGAGAAGTACCTTCTTTCCGTCTATCTCCGCCTCTATACCGTGTCCGGCGATCTCGGAGGCTTCACGGACCCGGGTCAACTCCGGTTCCCGCCCGTAAGCCTCCCGGATGGAGGCGGCGATGGGATGATTGGAATACCCTTCCCCCAGAGCCGCCAGCTCCAGAAGCTCCGTTTTCCCGCATTCCTCCGGAATCACTTCCGTCACCTTGAACTCGCCCTTTGTGAGGGTTCCGGTCTTGTCAAAGACAATGGTGGTCATCTCCGCCACGGCCTCCAGATAGTTGCTGCCCTTCACCAGCACACCGATTTTGGACGCCGCCCCGATACCGCCGAAAAATCCCAGGGGCACAGAGATCACCAGAGCACAGGGACAGGAGATCACCAGGAAAATACAGGCACGCTGTATCCATTCGCCAAAACCGCCGCCAAGAAACAGAGGCGGAAGGATGGCCAGTAAGACCGCTCCCACGGTGACGATCGGCGTATAATACCGGGCAAAACGGGTGATAAAATTCTCCACCTTTGCCTTCTTGCTGCTGGCATTTTCCACCAGCTCCAGGATCTTGGCCACGGTGGAATCCTCAAACTCCCTGGTCGTCCTCACCTTCAGCGTTCCACTTCCGTTGACGCACCCGCTGACGATCTCATCTCCCGCCGACGCCCTCCGGGGCACCGACTCACCGGTGAGGGCCGCCGTATCAATGAGGGATTCCCCCTCCAGCACCACACCGTCCAGCGGGATCCGCTCTCCCGGCTTGATGACGATGACCGTTCCGGGTTCCACGTCGTCCGGGTCCACCCGGGTCAGAACGCCATCCGTTTCCACATTGGCAAACTCAGGACAGATATCCATCATATCCGAGATAGACTGTCTGGATTTCCCCACCGCGTACCCCTGGAACAATTCCCCCACCTGGTAGAACAGCATCACCGCTACGGCCTCCGAGTACTCACCCACGCCAAAGGCCCCGAAGGTGGCAATCATCATAAGAAAATTCTCGTCGAAGACCTGGCCGTGACTGATATTCCTGGCCGCCTTGTAAATGACGTCGTATCCGATCACCAGATAGGGCGGCAGATAGAGAGCAAGCCGGATCCAGGCCGACGGGACAGAATCCAGCAAACCTGCATGTTCACATATAAGCAAAACGGCAAACAGCACAAAAGAGATCGCGATGCGAACCAGCATCTTTTTTTGTTTTTTCGTCATAATATAATTTTCTCCTTCCTGCGCATGGACAGCCTGCGGCACGGATCACGCTTCCTAAATAAGTATCCGACAGTCCGGCTCCACTCTGGCACAGACTTTTACCACTTCCTGCATAATCTCATCAAACTGCTCCTCCTCAGCATCCACCATCATTTTCTGTGTCATAAAGCTGACACTGGCGTCGTGTACGCCCGATATTTTTTTGATGGCGTCCTCCATCTTTGCCGCACAGTTTGCACAATCCAAATCCTGTAATTTAAATTTTTTCTTCATTTTCACTCATCCTTTCTGATCAAATTCACTCTTCTATATGGTCTCTCCCCTGTCCTATGATGGTCCTCACATGGTCATCCGCCAGAGAATAGTACACGGATTTCCCCTCCCGGCGGCTTTTCACCAGCTTGAATTGTTTGAGGATCCGAAGCTGATGAGAGATAGCCGACTGCGTCATGGACAATGCAGCTGCCAGGTCACAGACACATACTTCCGCCCGAAACAGCACATACAAAATGCGGATCCTGGTGGAGTCGCCGAAAACCTTGAACAACTCCGCCAGATCATACAGCTCTTCTTCCGGCGGCATATCCTCTCTCACAATCTTCAGGAGATTCTCATGGGTGCAATTCTCATCGCATAGTTCCATTTCCGTTTCCATCTCCGTCTCTGTCATTCAATGCCCTCCTTATATTTGATTATATGAATAATTGTTCATATGTATACTATACTACATGAGAAAATGCTTGTCAAGACCTGATGATGCAGGGGGCAAAAATTTTTTTGACAAGCATTAAAATACAGGAGGCGGGCTATGCCCGCCTCCCAGTCGTGTATGGAATATCAAAGTAATCGAATTGGCTTAAACAGAAAATCGCTGTCAGCTTATAATTATTTTTTGAACTGAACCATTTTTCTCTTTACTGTACCTCATCCTTGATCTTCTGATCCCTCTTTATTACTCGCTCTTCAGAAGGGCTATTTTTGTGATTTCTATGTGATCCAGATCACTATGGCTGCCAGCATTGTTTAATTGTATGTTCAACCCCGCAGCACCTGACAAATCTGTAACACCAGACTTAAGCGTTGTCAAATCCAACTCTATATCATTGGCGAGTGATTTATTCTGGCTAGCCAGCATTGAGTCACTATAGCCATCCAGGTCCGCAGATGTAACAAGCGCAACTTTTTCATACTCACTGTACTCAATTTTGTCTCCATTTTTATCATACGCATTTATATGTATTACCATCGTCTGGTAATCATTTAAGTTAATTTTGTTCGCAGACAGCAGAGCACTAAAATCCAGCAAGTTCATTGTCGTTCCATAATATCCTATCACACCATCCTCTTGCCCACAGTGTATGGTATCTTTTGTATAGTCACCTATTATGTTTGCACTATTCTGCTTCACAACTATGTTCTCAGACATTAAGTTAAATTCCCCATTCGACACGTCAAAATCAGGCTTTGGTGTACTCTCCTGGGTGGCTTCCGGCGATGGTGCGGGGGATGTAGCAGATCCAGTCACTGCTGAGCCAGTCACAGCTGACCCCGTTACTGCTGAGCCCGTTACTGCTGAGCCGGTTGTGGGCACTGCGGTTGCAGCAGAGCCGGTTGTAGGTGCTGCCGTTGCAGCAGAACCGGTTGTGGGTGCTGCCGTTGTATCCGGTACGTCACTGGCCGCCGGAGCACTCGCTTCCGCCGACGGTTCTGTACTGGCTGCAGGAGCACTCGCTTCTGCCGACGGCTCTGTACTGGCTGCAGGCTCACTCGCTTCTGCCGACGGTTCTGCGCTGGCTGCAGGCTCACTCGCTTCTGCCGACGGCTCTGTACTGGCTGCAGGCGCACTTGCCTCTGCTGACGGCTCTGTGCTGGCTGCCGGGGCACTGGCCTCCGCTGACGGTACTGCACTTGCCGCGGGCTGGCTTGCCGCCGGGGCCTTTGACTGTGTACCGCCCTGTCCGCCGCCTGCCGGAGCTGTGGTCGTGGGTGCTTTCGTTGCCGGTGCGTTTGTCTTCGTGGTTGTACTGCTGCCGGAGCTCTTCTTCTTGGAAGTCACCTTGCAGGTCAGTTTCACCTTCTTTACCTTCTTGCTCCCCTTCACCGTGTACTTCACCGTAGCGGTGATCTTTGCTGATCCCTTTTTCTTGGCGGTCAGCTTTACGGAAGTCTTTTTCTTCTTGCTGATCTTGACTACCTTTTTGTTGCTGGTCTTCCAGGTGGTCTTCTTGATCTTCTTTACCTTGTTCTTCTTCACCTTCAGAGTAAAGGTCTTTTTCCCGTTATAATAAAGTGTTTTCTTCTTTGCACTCAACTTGGGTTTCTTTTTCGCTGCCGCATCCGCTGTGGGAGCTACGACAACGGTGGACATCGCCAGAGCAAGGGACATGACAGTCGCCATAGCTCTCTTTAATGCCCGAGATGATTTCTTCTCAATCCTCATCGTGAATCTCTTCCTCCTTTTTTTCCTGCGCCATAATGCGCATCTTTGATCATGTTTGGCGAGTCAATAAGATCAATCATTGCTTTCGTGCAAGCACGAGCAATGCTGATCTTTTGACCCTTAGCATCATGTTGATTATTCTAACACGATGACAAAATATGAATTGCTCAAAACCAACGTAGATTGTGTATGGAATTCAAAATAATCTTATTGACTGAATTGATCTTCCATTTGTTTAGGAATTTAATGAAGGATTATACAAAAGTAATGGAATAGCTTGTTACCCTTCAAAGTCCCATTTGCGGCAAGCTGACCAGTGATGCAGTTCAGTTTGTATCTACTATCCACAGAACTTAATCCACATGTCAGGGTTACCTGTCTCTTGTTATTAAGCCCATACGGATTATCCGCGTTCAAATATTTTGGGTTGCAGGCTATTCCATTGTTCCATCCCTCTTTCCTTGTGTCCATTTATTGTGAATCTCAAACACAGTATAGCTGATAATCTAAATATATTTACCTGGTATGTCTTATCCAATCAACTTAACATCGAATATTTCAATGGAACTAGCACCATATCCACTCTCATTACCGTCATTACCATCCACGACAATAAGAAGGCAGAATGTACCGGTAATGTCTGCGCCATTATATTGGTTGCTGCCAAATGCCAATGGAACGCTGTACTCTGTCATAGCAGCATCTAGATTAGTAGTCTTTGTACCAACACACACGTTATTATATACTTTCGTTCCGTTTGCAACATTATGGTTAGATCCATATGGATTTACATAAACCTTAATATTTTTGGAGTATATTTTCTTACTTGGTTTTAACTTAACACTGACAGAACTATAATCACTCAGCTTTTTGCCTGCCGGAATCGTGAAGCCTTTAACTACCAGTGTATCATTGTAATTGGATATATTACTAATAGTTGCCACGTTATCTGCGTAAGTGATGGTTGCAGTCTCTGCATTTCCCTTCATTAGCTCACAATTGGTTTCATCCAAAGCTGCTACAGTAACATCCGGAATAGCACTTGCCGTGATCGTATACTTCAATGATTCCGTAATATATACGTCGACATTTGTTTTTCCTTCTGTCTTCAACTTAGTAATGACGATTTCGTTGGAATTATCTTTATGTGCAACCGTTGCAAAGGTTTCATCAGTTGAGTCAATGCCATAGAACTGTGTTACATTATAATCATCGCCATATTGATCTATAGCTACTACCTCCAGTGTCGCAGTACCGTCTCCCTGGAAACGAATGGTCTTTCCATCCTTCAAATCCGTTTTCGGACTTGCTTCTTCATTACTATCGTATATTTTATAGGTACCCTCTTTTGCCTTTGGTGTTGTGCTGGAAATATCGATAGTGATTTCATCGGAGGCCGTTCCATAAACTGCCTTTATCTTCACGGTACCGGTCTTTTCTGCTGCATCTGCCGTCACCGTTTGTTTCTGGGCAGAAGCGGAAAATCCAGCGGATGGTGTATAATACCACTCCACACCAGTCAAATCTTCATCCACGCCGGCAATTATATTTCCGTCCTTGTCTTTCGCCTGGAGCTTGGGAACAACCGGTGTATCCGTATCAACTTTAATATAATCTACGTCCGCAAGCTTCTTGTCGCCAACATATCCAGTAAATTCAATCGTTTTCACGAGGTCTGCCGCCTCTCCTGCCGTAAAGGTAAATACAGCCTTCGGTGATGCGTCAGTAAGTGATAAATCCGTAGATAACGTTATCTCATAGGTTCCGGCTGTCGACGCACTTGCTGTCACCGGAAGCAGCTTATTTGTATCATCGTAAGCGCCAACCGTTACTGTGACACTGCCATCCGATACTGCGGTTTTTGTCCCATCTGCAGCCACTTGATTTATAGAACTGTAAATACCTGTATTGGCTACTTTGTAATCATCCCCATACTGATCTTTTATCGTCAGATTTGTTGTAGAAGAAGTCTCGTTCAAAACTGCTGTCAGAGATTTCACACTGACATCCAGAGTTTTTACTGCTCTTGCCGGTCTAATCGTCACGTTCTTTGTTACATCGGCAAAGTCTGAAGTACCTGCTTTCTTATACGTAATTGGCTTCACTGTATCTGCAGAAACGGATGCTGTGGATGTCACACCAAGAGCAGCAATCTCTGTGTCTTTACCACTATCGTTTGTATCCGTAAGCTCAGTATAATTATCACCGGATTTTGAATAATATTTCACACTCAAAAAAGTAGTATCTACTTCTGTTGTATCAATGCTATTTTCGAAAACTGCCCTAGTCAACTTATATGCCACACCGGCATACTGGCTCTCTGCTTTGACCGGAATATAAACCGGATCAGTATCCCCACTGACAACTGCCACATCAGCAGAATCCAACGTAAGTGTTTTTATTATCTTTGCATCCTCTACCTTTACACTGGTAGATCCAGAGAAAGAGTTATACGTTGCCGAAATAGTAACCTGACCGGGCGCTACACCAGTTACGGTAATCTTTCCTGCTTCGGTAGGATGTTCGTCAACTGTTGCCACATCCGCATCCGAAGATGACAGCTTAATATCTGATAGTGATGCGTTTGCTGTAATATCCTCATCGTATTTATTTACAATCGTATAGGTTGTTTCTGCCGTATCGGCAGCGGTTACTGTTCCGGATGTTGTAGCAAAATCCTTTACTGTAATGCCCTTTACTGTTTTGTCTGGTGTTGAAGTAAACGTACAAACAGAGGATACCACAATTCCGTTTGCTTCAGATGCTGTTTTTACAGTGGCAGTTCCTTCGGCTGCGTTTATATCAAGATCCTCTTTCTTACCATTTGTCACAACAAACTTCACTGTATTATTCTTGCCATTTGCCGGGGCAGCAACGTGAACATATGGGCCCGTATTACCACCCACCGTGTCATCCTGCACCGTAAGTGTCTTGACTTCTCCAGATACCAAAACTGCCGTAAGGTCTTCCCCGGCGAGGGTTATACCAGCTGGGGCCGGCTCAATTTTTGCTGTCGTTTCCTCATTGTTTGTTCCTGCGACAGGACTGGCAACCGAAATGGCTGTCAGTGCCGGATCCAAGATCTTGACAGTCAACTTCGTTGTAATATCTGCATTGCCATCCAGTGTTGCCGTAATGGTTGCGGTACCGGCTTTCTTAGCTGTCACCGTTACACTTGCATCGTTGGTATTTGTTGTTGATTTCGATCCACTAAAATCCATAACCGTTGTATCATCAATAACATATTTTACATCTATCCCAGTCAGGTCATTATAACCGAAACTGTTGAACAGTGCGGACTTGATAGTAAAACCACCATTGGTGATAACACTGTTTTTAAATACCGGTGCCGCAGCTGTACTTGTAGAATCTTCATCAGCAGGAACACTTGCTGTAGCTGTAATGGCATCAAATTTGGTAGGAACATCAAATCCTGTACTGTCTGCAAGGACGATTTCTATTGTATCCTCTGCAATGATTTCTGTCTTGGACACTCCACCTACTGACTCTGTCTTCGTGTTTGTCAGCTTGATAGATACGGTTTTCCCTTTTGTCAGAGCAGAATTTGCCGGAATTTCCACATAACCCTCCGCTCCGGGGGTCGAAAGCAAAACATCAGCGCTGTTCAGGATCAAGCCTGTTTCCTTCATGGACGCCTCCACACCAACGCTATAAGTAACACCTGCGTCTGGATATGTGAAATAATCCATTGTCTGTCCATACTGGTCTTTTACTTTAAAATAAATCTTTGTGCTTCTCTGATCTCCCAATGCGGGAACTGTTTTTTCCTCATCTACCAGGAACCCGGTGATGTAAGAGAGCGCCTTTGCTACGGTAGCAGTATTAGTGTCCTCCTCAAACGGATTCCCATATTTATCGGTATATCCGGTCAATACAACTTTATACGTACCTGCGTCAAAAGCTTCACTGCTGACGACAATCTTTTTACCATCCTCCGAGACTGTTGTTGTCACATCAGCGAGTGCTGTTGTAGATGTATCCTTAAACACTTCTACCTTGGTTGCCGATCCAGTAGCCACCGCTTCATTCACAGACAGAGTGATCGTGGAATAGTCTGTAACCTCGGACTTAGTAATCACAGGAGCTGTCCCATCAACCGTTACCTTAATGGAAGCAGAAGCACTGGACTCTACCTCTCCTGCTGAAGCATAAATCACGGCAGCACCATTCTGATGCCCGGTTACGATTCCATCTTCAACAGAGGCAATCGTGGCATCATCTGTTTTCCATGCGACCGCCTGACCTTCCATTTCATTGCCATCCTGGTCATATACTTTTGCCGACAATGTCAGTGTATTGTATCCCTCTGTAGTACCAATTGTTGTAACCTCCGGTTTTGTAATAACAACCTTGGCTGCTGCCGGAGTAGCACTCGGTGTCGGGCTTGCACTGGTTGCCGGGTTCTCACTTACCGCCGGTGCGCTGGCTGCCGGGTTCTCACTTGCTGCCGGTGCGCTGGCTGCCGGGTTCTCACTTGCTGCCGGGTTCTCACTGGTTGCCGGGTTCTCACTTGTTGCCGGGTTCTCACTTGTTGCCGGGTTCTCACTTGTTGCCGGGTTCTCACTTACTGCCGGGTTCTCACTTACTGCCGGGTTCTCACTTATTGCCGGGTTCTCGCTTACTGCCGGGTTCTCGCTTACTGCCGGGTTCTCGCTGGCTGCCGGGTTCTCACTTGCTGCCGGTGCGCTGGCTGCCGGGTTCCCACTGGATACCGGCGCACTCGCTGCCGGGTTTGTGCTGGCTTTCGTCCCCGGTGCATTTGTCGTGCCGGTAGTCGGTTTCACCGTCGAATTTGTCGTCGGTGCTGCAGACTGAGCCGTTTTGCTGTATTTTTTCGATTTCACCTTGCAGATCAATTTTTGTTTTTTAACTTTTTTACTTCCTTTTACTGTATATTTAACAATCGCAGTAATCTTTGCGCTTCCTGCTTTCTTTGCTGTCAGTTTTACGGAAGTTTTCTTTTTTGAACTGATCTTGACTACCTTTTTATTGCTTGTTTTCCATGTAGTCTTCTTAATCTTCTTTACCTTATTCTTCTTTACTTTTAAGGTATAAGTCTTTTTGCCGGACTTATTGTAATAAAGAGTTTTCTTTTTTACACTAAGTTTTGGCTTCTTCTTACTTGCTGCATCCACAGAAGGAGATACAGTAAGTGTGGACATCGCCAATGCCATTGCCATAATAAACGCCAATGCTCTTTTGAATGTCCGTGATGATTTCTTTTTCTGGGTTTTCATCTTGTTTCCTCCTTTTAAATTTTCGCTAACATGAGCTACTTTCACATTAATCACTTGATTATTCTAGCACAATAATAAAGAGAATGCAACTATTTTTTTACAAAATTTTTCGCAAAAACTGCGTTTTTTCGCAAAAGAACGGGCCTTTGGCGGATTTTTATTTTTTTTGTTCCGACTCCGAACTGGTGTTTGCCGCTACTAAAGAACAACGATTTTACGCGGGTTTCGGGGCATTCGCATTTTATTATTGTGCTAGAACAATGAAGATTTTTGGAGAATATGCCGAATTTCGGGGGTTTGAGGGGCATTTACAGGGGCATTTTGCTACTACTCTGCTACTGTTTTTATCTTTTCTGACCTGTGAAATTTTTTAAAAAGAGCCAGGGAAGCACCATTTTCCGCTCTTTCGGCGGATGTGCTCCCCTTATTTTTCTGCTACTGTTTTGCTACTAAAAAATTCACTTGCACTTTTTCTTTACCTGTGCTATGATAAATGCAAGCAGGTAATCTGTCATTAAGGTAAATTCTATTTCATCTTATTTTCAAAATCCTTGCTTATGATCCGAAAAACAAATCAATACAGGCGGGGATGGCGGGTAAGATGCCCTCCCGGCCATCGCTGAGAGGGAGGGAGCGGAGGGAGTTTTACTTATCCGAAAGCTTCGCCAAAAAGCCGGATTGTCCCAACCTCGAGCTGGCGGTGGTGCAGCTCAATATCAATCCGGGCTACAACCGGGAGCTGGTGAACAGCTGTAAAACGCTGGGGGAGTATGTCCAGTACACGGAGCGTGTGCGGCAGTACAGCAAAGAATTGCCGCTGGAGGAAGCGGTGGAAAGGGCGGTCCGGGAATGTATTAAGGAAGATATCCTGGCAGATTTTTTAGAGAAAAACAGGAGGGAGGTAATCTCCATGAGTATATTTGAGTACGATGAGGAAAAGCACATGCGGACAGTTCGGAGCGAGGGCTATGAGGACGGGCTGGAGCAGGGGATCGAGCAGGGACTGGAACAGGGGGTCGAGCAGGGACTTGAAAAAAAGGAATATCAGGTGATAAGCCGTATGTTCCGAAATAATTTTTCTGTTGAACTGATCAGTGAATGCACAGAGTGCTCTATTGAACATGTGAATATGATAAAGAATGAACTGCTGGTGGAGAAGTGATGGAGAGCCATTGACTTGTCTCAGTCTTCCCGCCATCACGCATTTCGCAGTTGTATGCATCAATGTGGAACTGCGAAATTTAATACCATACACAAACCGGGAGGCGGGCTATGCCGAGAGTGTAAATTTGTCTTTCTCTTGTTCTCATATTTTATATTTCCAAAAACAAATTATCGTTTTTTAAAAAATTTGTTACTGTTACCAGATACGTTTCACGGGATTCGCGATTCTTCATCATTTTTTTTACTGTGCACTCCCACACAATCAGACACTTAATCCCTTTATCCTGCAATTCCATTCTGACAACATAATCTCTTTTTACATTTGTCTCAAATTTTTTCTGCCAGAATTCCACCCTTGTTTTCGGCATATACGCATACTGACAGCCGGGATGTCTGTGCCAGAAACATCCATGAATAAAAATCGCTGTATTGTATTTCAGAAGATAAATATCCGGGTGTCCGGGTATCTTCTTTGAATTAAGACTATATCTGTA
>CAZAEM010000002.1:0-179350 GCA_964484225.1 uncultured Eubacterium sp. | reverse complement strand
CTTATAATATAGGTGGTTACAGAAGTTTGAGGTGTTCGAACTTCACGGATTCAGGCTCTATTTTACAGGATGTGCAGGGAGAACACAAACAACTGGTTGTATAGATATAAACTAAACTCATAATAGTATCTTGAAAAATTCTCCAATCGGCAGAGCATAAAATCAAATTAGATATGTAAATAAATAGCATAGATGAACCGAAAGGTTAAAGCTGTTTTATGAAAATGAGGTCGTACTAAAAGCAACATGGCGGATTATAGCAATCACCAGTTCATGGCTGTGGATTGATCGCATTTATATGGCGGGCGTTCTGGTGACTGCAATTTGTATATTCGGAAAACAATTGAGTCTTTGGCGGGCTGTTTCCCGAATGGAAAAAAGTATGTTCGAAAGTACCCAAATCTATGTTACCGACATGAATGTTACACCATTTACGATTGGACTGCTGAGGCCTAAGATCGTCCTGCCAAAAGTGATAGTGGATCGTTACGGCAGAGATGAACTGAATATTATTATTCGGCATGAGCAGACACATATCCAGTTAGGGCATTTATGGTGCGGTTTTGCATGGGATATACTGCGGTGCCTTCTGTGGATCAATCCGTTTCTGACAATTTTTCTTAAATCTTTTCAGGAAGATATGGAAGATATTTGTGACAGGGTGTGCATACAAAACAGTGGTAAAGAGGCACGTGAATATGGCTTAGTACTGCTGAAAAGCTTGAGGCTGCTACGTTCTAAAATTGAGAACGTACCGTCTGCCCCTGCCTATTTTGGAGAAAAAAACTTTGTATCTATGAAAAGACGGATGGGGCAAATTGTAAATTTCCGTCCCTATCGAAAAAGGTTATGCAGGGGCATAACGGCCGGAGCCGCTCTGTGCATTGTGGCCGCACTTATGATCATATATACCCATTCCTATGCACGGTGCAATGAAAACAATGACATTATGGTCGACAAATATGGCGAGGAAAATGAAATTATTTCAAGCGATACCGGGAAATTAAGCAAGATGATCTCATATGATGACCATTATGTGTATGTGAAAAGAAATTCAGAGGATGTTGTAGTGCAGATTCCATATGAAAGCATACGGGATGACTGGTATTATAAAATGCTTGAAGTATTATAAGGAAGCGTTTCGGGCGAACGGATCAGGGGTGTTCACTTGACACCCCCGCCATCCACCCTCATTTTCCGTTCAGTCACCTCCCGGTCCGTCCCTCCGCTCTCTGTCGTCTTCGTCGTTAAAATATTTGTTTGCAGAGGGATCCCGGTCCGACTTCCCATCCTCTCCGTACACATAGTGAGGGATACTCCCTTTTCTCTCCCTGTCCGTGTTTTTGGTTCTGTGACAGTTACTGAAATTTGAAATTTCTTGCATATGATTCACGTCCCTTCTTTTCTTTCAGTATTCTCCTTACAGAATCATTTTATTCAGAGTTTCCGCACAGGGCAGTTCAATCCGATATGGCTATAGGCATACAGCCGGTATATTTTCCCAAGGGATTGTACTATAATTGACAACACCAGCATTGAAACATATAATGTCCCCAAAGGAAGGTAATCCCATGATCGCTACAAATTTTTCAAATGTAATGTAATGCTCTTATTCTTCCATATTTGCTTTTTCTGTTGCCTGACGGCTTTTCTCGCTGCTTTGTCTGCGTCGCTTAATTTCTTCTTTTGACCACGCCCAATCCTATTTGCATCAAATCCTGCATTTACCGCTGACGTTGGCTGTATAGACTACGGTCTCAATGTGCCCGTGCCGTCCATTCCCTCCTGAAACTCGTTCATGGTTATAATTATCCACAACAGACAAATTTAATCGTGAGAATAATTGCCCTTAACTTTCTCCGTACGGGCTACTACTATTGTTCTGATGGCGCTATCTATAGCCGAATCACTGGTGGTAACTGGTAGGCTGCTACCAACGGTTCTCCTGCCTACAGCCACAATTTAGCCACAGTTCCAACAAATGCTAATCCTCAGAATAACGGCTTCCGCGGCTACGGTTTTGCCGTTCGCGGTGTTGTATGGGAGGGGTGCGGGGCATTCTTAAGATTAGTTTTGTATCAAACTTGACGTGCAAACTTGATCCTGCAAACAGGCATACAGACCGGTGAACCGGTCTGTATGCCTGTCATTGTTCTTACCCGCAAAAGGGTAGTGAATCCTGTTCCGATCAGGACAGAAGGGAGAGTACGCCCTGGTTTGCCTGATTGGCCTGTGCCAGCATGGAAGTAGCTGCCTGCTGCAGGATGCTCTCCTTGCTGAACCGGGTCATCTCGTCTGCCATGTCGGTGTCGCGGATCTGAGACTCGGCGGACTGCATGTTCTCTGCCGTGTTGTCGTCTACCTTCACCGCATACTCCAGACGGTTCTGGACAGCGCCCAGCTTACTCCTCTGGGAGTTTACGTTCTCGATCATGGTATCCACCTGATCAAGTACAGCGGAGTTATCTTTCCCCACTGTGGTCATAGCGTCCATTTCCCATCCGATCTCATCAATGGTCACCTCAATACCCTGGCCGTTGTTGGCGCCGATCTGGAGATACTGATCCGTGTAGGTCCCGTCCAGAAGTTTCTTCTTGTTGAACTCGGTATCCGTGTTGATCCGCTCAAACTCCTTCTGGAGTGCGTCGATCTCATCCTGGATCTTCTGGAAGTCGCTGCCGACGGATTCGGTTGTCTGAGTATAGCCCTCGTTTAATTCATCCACAGCCTCAGCCGCTGTGGCAGCTTTGTAGTACTTCCCAGCTACCTCTACATAACCGTCGTTTATAGTTGTCTCTGTTGCATCAGCTGCATCCGACAAATTTGAATTTAACATCCATGCACTATCCCCTATCTGCGTGTAATTCGTTGTGTCACCTGGGTCCGTAGTCACTGGGTTTTTGCCATCCGCATAGTAATACTTTGTGCCGCCGTACTCTGACTCATTGTAGCCATCCTTAACGGTTGTAGTACCTGCGCTCCCATCCGCAATTTCAGTCGTGTTGTAGAACACGGTATTCCCATCTGCGTCCGTTGTGGAAGCATAACCGGTATTATAAGACTTTATGGCATCTGCCGCCGTTGCCTCATTCCCATCCTCATCTGCGAATGTGGTTGCACCGGCCACACCGCCGTCCAGCACACCGCTGTTACTTGCCTGGACAACCAGTTCTCTCACGCGCTGAAGGATCGCATCCTGCTGATCCATCGCACCCTCTGCCGTCTGAATCAGGGAAATCCCGTCCTGTGCGTTATCGCTGGCGCGGTTCAGGCCGCGGATCTGTGCCCTCATCTTCTCGGAGATGGCCAGGCCTGCCGCATCGTCTGCCGCACGGTTCACGCGATATCCGCTGGAGAGCTTCTCCGTGGATTTTGCCAGGTTTCCTCCTACGATGCCAAGCTGTCTGTTGGCGTTCATTGATGTAATGTTGTGTTGAATGATCATAATAATTACCTCCCTGTAATAAAAATTTAGTTTTGTTTGCTCCGCTGCGGAGCAGGCCTTTCCGGATAAAGCCGCTCTTTCCGCGGGACGCCGCGCAACTCCGTTTCATGCGGCGTATATATGATAAAAGGAGACCATGGTTTCACTCCTTTTATTCCCTGCTGCCCTGCCGCTGTTTCCAGCGATCCTCCCTGACGATAGCCGTCATCTTCCTCTTTGCCTCATCGGAGAGAGGTTTCTCCACATAAGGTTTTTTCTGGTTTCGGATTCCCTCAAAGCCCCTGATCTTTGCCGCCGAGCTGCGGATAATGCTCCTCTCCTTCGGCGCCTCGATCGCAATGGGGATGGTTTTTCTCTCTCCCCCGGCAAAGATAATCTTGATGTCCTCGCCGATCATCAAAAACTCCCCCGGACTGACTGATAATTTCAACATACCGTTCTACCTCCTTGTCTCAACCTTTTCCGGTTTACTGTTGCAAATCCTTGTTGCATGTGCGAATACAACACTTTCTAACAAAGTGTTGTATTATCAAAAAAAGCCCGGATTTTCGCACGTTTGGGAATCCGGGCAGAAAGTAGATGATTCAAATTTTTTTAAAACAGGGGTTAAGTATCCGCAGAATGCTCCGATATATATTATGTCAAGAAAAAATGCAACATTTTGTTAGAAAATGTTGCATTTTTTTTGAATTTTTTAAAAACTAATACCCCGCAGCAGACTGCGGGGTATCTTTCTCGTTTGTCGGCATTAAATCGCCTCACTCAAGTCCCTCAAAAATCTCTCCCAACGTCATTTTGATGTGGGGAAATGCTGTGAACTACCCATTGTCTAAAGCCAATGGGCTTCCTGCTTCATCGACCTCGTCACCTACTATCTCCACAGGCGTTAATTTGAGCAGTCCCTGCCCTATTATGTTATTTTTATGCTATTTGTCTTAATCCTTCTGCCAGTATATTCTTTGCAGCGTTGATATCCCTGTCATGCTTTGTACCACAGACAGGACATTTCCATCCCCTTATTGACAAATCTTTCGTTTCTTTATTTTGATACCCACAAACACTGCACAGCTGGCTACTGGCATAAAATGTATCTATCTTAACAAATTCCCTGCCATTCCAGTTTACCTTATATTCCAACTGCCTGGTTAGTTCGTACCATGATGCATCACTGATTGATTTTGCCAGATGATGGTTCTTTAACATGTTTTTTATCTGCAAATTTTCAGAAACAATCACTTGGTTTTCGCTGATGATTTCGTGTGAGAACTTATGCAGATAATCTTTTCTGATATTTGTTATTTTCTCATGGCACAATGCGATTTGCTTCCGCTTCTTATGGTAGTTACTGCTTCCCTTTTTCTTATGCGCAAGCTGCCTTTGCAGTTTTGTAAGTTTTTTCTCATATTTTCTGATTGCCTTTGGATTCTTATACTTCTTCCCATCTGAAGTAGTACACAGGTCTTTTATCCCCAAATCCAGACCAATCTTTTGATTTGTGTGCGGGATTTCTTCATGTTCTGTTTCTACAAGAACAGATACATAATATTTGCCGCTTGGAATCTGTGAAACTGTGGCCGATTTTATCTGCCCACAAAACTTCCTATGTAGTTTTGACTTTACTCCTTTTAGCTTTGGCAGTTTGATTCTTCCTGTCTCAAAGTTTACGGATATATTCCCATTCGTGAAGTTGGTTGTATAGGATTTATGGTTATTATGCTTACTCTTAAACTTTGGATAGCCTGTTTGTTCCTTGAAAAACTTCTGATAAGCGGAATCCATGTTGTAAATTGCATTTGTCAGGGCAAACTTATCCACTTCCTTTAGCCATCCATATGTTTTCTTTAATTCCCTGTTGCAGTAATTGTTACAGTCTGTTTTGCTGACAAATTTCTTTTCCTGCTCATATGCATCTTTCCGGTATGCCAAAGTATGATTATAAACAAAACGGCAGCAGCCGAATGTCTTCGCAATCTGTGTTTTTTGCTCATGATTTGGATAAATCCTGTATTTATACGCTTTTAACATTTGCTGCCACCTTCTTTCTTATCCCTGACTTTCTATGTACTTCTTCAGCATTTCTTCGGAAACATTCCCCACACTGCAAACAAAAATAGCTTTTCATCAGATTTACGATTTTGCTAATGGACATCGTTGGTTCCGTATCCATGTACTCCTTCAGTCATTTCCCCTGCCGCCCGTTCACGTCAATGATGACATACTCCGCCGGCGCCGCTGTCTTGACGGAATATCCCCAGCCTGCCACGCCTGACGTGACAAAGGCAGTAAAATCATCCCGTATGGTCTCTTTGTACACCGCGTCGTTGATATGAAGCAGGGCAAACACATAATTCCCCGGCCAGATCTGGCCGCCATGGGTATGCCCCGACAGCAGCAGATCCGTCCCCGCCTTCTCATTTTCCTCATACTCATTGGGCTGGTGATCCAGCACCAGAAGAAAATCCTCCGGATCCACGCCCTCCGTCAGTTCCCGGATTGACTTGCGAGGTTCGTACCGCTCATAGGAGTGATCCTCGCGGCCCACCACCACAAATTCATCATTCAATGAAATCCTCTCATCCTTCAATATCCGTATACCGCAGCTCTCTATGTAATCCGCCAGCTCATCCTCTGTAAATGTCCTCTCCTCCTCCGGCCGGTAAAGCTGCCTGTCGTGGTTCCCATACACGTAAAATGCACCGTACCTGCTCTCGATCCCTCCCAGTTCCCGGAACACCGTGTGCATCTGTTCCTTCGTCGTACTCTCATCCACAATATCGCCGCACAGTACCACCAGGTCTGGTTTCTGTTCCTCAATCTCCTGACACATACGGCGCAGTCCGTCATCGTCGATGGAAATGCCATAATGGATATCCGCCATCAGAGCGATGCGGTACTGCCCGTCCTCCTCTATGGCAAATGTCTTGTCCGAATTCATGGAAAAATCCGTCTCCCGGACATGCATCATGTTGTAATGTCCACAGAGCATAAAACATGCCATGATCAGGATTGGCAGAAGCAACTTCCCATGGAGCCAGCGCCAGACCTTGATAGCACCCCCGCCGGACCGGTATTTTTCGCCCATCCCCTTCCGCAGTACCAGGTTCAACAGGTCAACCACCACAGAGGCTCCCACCACGTGGAGTATCACCATGGTGGATGTAGAAAACATATTGCTGCAGGAATACCCCAGAGCTATGGCCAGAAGGATCAGGATCCCCTTCGTAAGTTTCCGCTCCACCGGAATTCCAAAATTCTTAGCCGTTCTCTTTAAGACAAAATACATATAGCCGACACCGGCTGTCATAACAAGCACCATCATTCCAACGATCATAGGCATCATGGACATAGAATTTACCTCCCCGAATAATTTGACGAGACATTTGGAGGCGGCTGATGCCGCGCAGATCCATACGAAAAACCTCGTATGGATATATATTATAACTCACCCTGATCTCTTTGTCCATATGCAAGGCAAAAACAACAGACTATGATAGGAAATACCATAGTCTGTCTTGGATGAATAGCAACGTCAAATATCAATCTTTCTTCTTCAGATA
Organism: uncultured Eubacterium sp.; assembly: GCA_964484225.1. Taxonomy (GTDB): domain Bacteria; phylum Bacillota; class Clostridia; order Lachnospirales; family Lachnospiraceae; genus Eubacterium_F. Next base: position 172,348 of record CAZAEM010000002.1, on the reverse strand, counting down.
CTTGCGAAATTTCTTCCACTGCTTATTGTCTTTACCCGCCATGGTGGCCGGACAGATCTTGCCTGTGACATCCCAGTGGCGGATGATCTTTTTGGCATTGGGGCAATACTTCTGGATGTACCTCACGAGCCGCCTTGCCGCCTTCATCTGCTCCCGGCTGGGAGCGCCGCTCACAAGATTGCACAGTTCAATGGACACGGAGTTACTGTTCTTGCATTTGCCATAGTAACTGCCGCCGCTGGTCCCGGGATATTTCGATCCGCCGATGGCCCAGGCCGTGCGATTCATGGGGATGGAACGGCCAATATTTCCGCTCCTGTCCACAAAGAAATGCGCGCCGGCCTGTCTTGTGTTCCCGGTGGCAAAAAAGTCCACATTGTTCTTTGCCGTATCTCCCTTATTGCCCGTATAGTGGATCACGATATACTTCACCGTCTTTTTCGAACGTTTCCCACCGTAGCTGATGGATTTCGCTTTCCTTCTATACATCTTCATTGCTGCTGTCTCCTTTCCCTATTATACTATGATGTTGGGGACAAAAGATATTTTGTCCCCAACAGATGCCTGCGGATTGCTCCATTGCTATGCAAATTTGGCAATCCCAAAACATATTTATGTAAACGGCGTAAAAGCCTGATTACATCTCCCGTCTCAAAGGGCACAGAGCTGATGGCGGGCCGTGGTCAGCGGCACCCCGCAATATATGGAAATCTCGCTGGTATTCATCCCCCGGATCTGTTCCCGCGGAACCAAAAGCTCATCCACAAACACATCCGCCTGCCATTCCGGATCTTCCCATAGTGGGATATCCATCTGCCCTCCGGCTCTGACACAGGTTATATTTTTATTATTATGCATGAGCAGATGAAACAGTTCATGCGCCACTGTCGCACGGTCTCTCCCATAACCGGCGAAAGCTCTCTCATACACGTCCTCCCGGATTTTCACGACACCCTGATCCGGAAATGTCAATCCATGATTTTCACCCATCTCCTCCCTGTCGGCCACTCTGAACACATAGTCAGGAACCATAAGCGGCAATGTAACTTCCATAAAATGTAATATGTCAAAATACAATTCCCGTTCACAGCCCTCGCATCTTCTGATCCTGTCGGCAATGCGCCGGATGGCCTCCCTCGTCATCGGCCTTGCCTTGCACACCAGCATCTCTCCCATCCAATATACACCTCTTTCAATTGATACCCTATTTTTCCCTTTCTAAAATTTCTTTCATCTCTCTGACGTCTCCGTCGCTCAGATCGCGAAACCTCCTGGCAAATACCAGCAGAAGATCCCTGTCTCTGTCGGATTCCTCCACCAGATTGAACTTTATACTTCTTCTGCTCGCCAGTGCCGCCTCTTCGATTTTCCGTGATTCCTCCTCGTCCAGGCCGTACAGTCTGGTGATCTCGGAAACCCATTCCCCGGGAATCTCCCGTTTCCCGTTTTCAATAGAAGACAGATAGGCCGCCGTGACCCCCAATCTGGACGCCATGTCCCTCAGGATCTCATCCCGGTCAATGCGGATCTTTCTGAGAATTTTCCCAAATTCAGTGATCATATCACATTCTCCTTTCTCTTGTCCTCTGCTATAAAAATAACACAGAAAAAGAAAAATGTCAACAATTTTTGTTAATATCTATAACAAAAATTGTTGACATCCGCGTATCTGCGTGAAAATCCCACCGCCTTAACACCAGGCCTTCATTTCCTTCATAAAATCCTCTTCCACCTTGATCAGCTTTTTCGCCAGATTCTGACTCTCCTTAGAAGCGTCCGGATACTTATTTACATATTCGCTGAGGGACTGGATCCCCATATTGCAGCCGTCCATCATAAGCTTGGCGATCTGGTGTTCATCGGAATGCATCAGCATCTTGACTTTGATATCAAACCACGAGCACATCTCTGCCATCTTGCTGGGATCCTCATCCGCCTTCCCGTAATCCTCCAGCATCTCTATCACTTCCCGCTCGATCTCTCTGTGCTTGTCTGCGTAGGCATCCAGAAGATCCCGCAGTTTATCCGTCCTTACATATTCCTTTACATTCTCCACACTCTCCGCCGCCATCTTGCAGCCGGAGCTGCACTCCTTCAGTAACTGAATCGTATTTGCCTCCATATTCAATACTCCATTTCGTACATATTTCGCTACAAAACTCTCACGATCAGAAATAGAGTATCCATTCCCCGGATAATTATACATAGAAAATTCCGTCACGGATACCAGGCGAGCACCGCCTCCGCTATCTCATTTGGCGCATAGCGATAGAGTACGTGGGGCCCCGATATGTATTGCAGGGTCACGTTCCCGTGTACCACAGCATAGTTGACCCGATACCTTAACTCCTCCCGCAGTTCCCGCATACACTCGTTTTTCGCCGCCGTGTCATCGCCGAACTCGCGGTCCAGTCTGCCGCGGAATATCTCATCAAAATATTCCCCGTACAGGCAGTCAGCCGCCAGATACAACTGGGGTGTCCGGTCTATATTTCGATGCGCCAGCACGGTCAGCGCATTCTGATAGCTGAACTCCCTCTCGGAGAGAGCGGCCTTCGAAAAGGTATGGCGATACATCAGGAGAAGACACAGCTCCCGCTCCTGCTCTGAGAGGAGATTTTTCTCCTCCTCGCCGATCAAAGCCGTCTTCGGCAGCAGAAATCTCTGCAATCCCGTGCTGCACACATAATTCTCCACCCGGTCTCTCATCCGGGAAAGGGAACCGGGAGGCCCCGCCTCCGCGCAGGCTTCCGCCGGCGTACAATCCAGATAGACAATGCCCGCCACCTCCCCGGGGTATTGACTGGCCCAGTATTCCGCATACATGCCGGCAATGGAATGAGCCATCAAAAGATAGGGGGCAGGCCCTGTTTTTTCCATGGCCTGGCGGTATTCCTGCACGATCACATCCACCGTGCGGTCCTCTTCCGTATCATCACTCATGCCGTTCCCTGCACGGTCAACGATCGATATACGAAACCTCTCCTGCAGTTTATCGAGCATCGGTCTGGCGGAGATCACCGCATCACCGGCGTCTTCCCCTGCCATGAATACAATGGTTGTATCCGATTCCGGATTTCCATAGGAAAATACATTGATTTTCTTTCCCTCCACATCCACAGGCTGTCCCACTCCGTATTCCGCCAGCACAGCGTCCTCCCGTCCTCTCATTATATGGTGATAGATCGCCGAGGATGCGGTGCCGACGCTGAGAGTCAATACTACAATAATAAAGACCCATAGAGCGATTTTTTTTAACAAAGTATTATTTCCCCTTCCCTGACCTCAATTTGTAATGGGAAACCAGTTCCTTGAGCATCTGGGATTGTCCGCTGAGCTCCTCGCTGGCCGCCGCACTCTCCTCACTGGTGGCAGAATTTGTCTGGACTATATTGGATATCTGTTCCACGTTCTGTGCCGCCTGCTGGGTCTCCTCAAACTGCTTGGAAGCGTGGTCTGCAATTTGATTGATCGCCACCTCGATCCCCTGGCTGCCCTTTACCACGGTTTCCAGGGTCTGGGCTGTCTCCTCTGCGATGCCGACGCCCTTCCGGATAGCCGCCGCCGCATTGATCTGACTCAGCGCGTCATTCTGCTGATCGATCAGCGTATCCATGGCCGCGCCAATGGGGGAGAGTTCCCCCACCATCTTATCCCTGTTACGGAGGGCAACGTCAAAATTGCCCTTCGCCATCTGGCTCAGAGTGTATACCAGATCCTGTATCACAGCGGACAGGGCGGACACGATACTCTCCGTGGCATTTGCCAGACGTCCCGTCTCATCGCGGGAGCGCACTTTCGGCACAGGTGTCGAAAAGTCCCCGGCAGCCATCTGCTCCAGTCTCTTTGTACACAACGCCATAGGCTTCCCGATCTTGGTAGCCATCCGCAGAGCCACAATGACCGATATGGCCAAAGCGATCACCAGCACGATCAAGGTGAGCGTGGCGTTCTGTCTCGTGGATTCCATAAAATCATCCTTCGGTGCCGCGATAGCGATGCTCCAGCCATCGGTATCGGAAACCGGACTGAATGCCAGCAACATCTCATTTCCCCGTCATCGTAGAAACCAAATCCGTTTTCCCCGCCGATCATCTTTGTCTCCAGGGCAGCCAGCTCCGCCAGAGATTCATCACTTTTCGCCTCCTCGATGGTATTTACTGTAGTTTTCAGTTTCGCCATGTCCGGATGGGCGATGATGGTGCCGCTTTTGTTGAGCATATAAGAATAACTGCCCTCACTGATATGTATACTGGCAACGATATCGTTGAGGAACGTCTCAGGCGGCACAAAATATACAACCCCTGCCACCTTTTTCCCGGAAATCCCCTTATCCCACAGAGGCGCCGCCACGATGATAGTCAATTCTCCGGTTATTTTACTGATCAGCGGATCCGAGATAAAGGTCTCCCCCTGGAATGCGTGTTTGACGTAATCCCGGTCATTGTAATCTTTGCCGTCAAAACCATTCGCAATAAAATTTTCTTCTTAATACTCATCTTTTCCTCTCCTCGTTTGTTTCAGCAGATAAATATTTATCTTTAATTATACAATGATTGTCCTGAGATATCAAGTTTACGGTCTCTTTTTTTGAACAATCCGCTGTGAATGGTAACAGCAGCCGCTCAATGCACTGCCCCGCTCTTCCTTCTGTCCGATTTATAGACAGCCATACCCAGCAGGAGCAGAACCGGAAAGATAACGGCTGTCAGTATTCCCTTTTTCAGATCATCGCAGAACAAATCCGACATCATCCCCACAAAGGTAGGGCCGCCGGAACACCCCAGGTCTCCCGCCAGGGCCAGAAACGCAAACATGGCCGTACCTCCCCTGATCGCTGCCGCCGCGATACTGAATGTCCCCGGCCACATGATCCCCACAGACAGCCCGCAGATACCGCAGCCGATCAGGCTGAACACCGGCGAGGGCGACAGGGAGATCAGCAGATAGGAACACACACAGAGAATGCCGCTGTACACCATAAACCTCTCCAGATTTATCCTGCTTCCGTATTTTCCGTAAAATGCCCGGGAACTCCCCATGAGGATCGCAAACATCATAGGCCCTGCCAGATCACCCATGGTCTTGCTGACCCCCAGCCCCTTTTCCGCAAAAGTAGACGCCCACTGGCTCACCGCCTGCTCACAGGCTCCGGCACAGGCCATGAGAAGCATCAGCACCCAGAATATCTTTTTTCTCACCAGGCTTCCCACCGTAACCCCTCCGGTCTCCTCCTCCGCCAGAGGAGCGATAGGCACTCTCAGAAAAGCGATCGTATTGACCGCAGGGACCAGTGCCCAGATCACAGCCATGACGCGCCAGTGCCCGATGCCGAATAACGAGAAAAAAGCCGTGGACAGCAGCACCACCCCCACATGTCCCCAGCAGTAAAAGGAGTGCAGGAGACTCATGGTCTGTTCCTTGTGTTCCGACGGGCAGGACTCCACAATAGGACTGACCAGCACCTCCAGCAGCCCGCCCCCCACGGCATAGATACACACAGCGATCAAAAGCCCCGCATAGGGATCCGGCATCCTGTCGGGCAGTACGCTCAAAAACACCAGCCCCAGTGCCGAGAGAACATGGGCCAGGACAATGGAAAACCGGTATCCCATCCGGTCTATGACTACCGCCGAAACAAGATCCACCAGCAGCTGTATCCCGAAATTTATCGTCACCAGCCAGGTGATCCTGGACAGGGAAATCCCATAGGTCGACTGAAAGGTCAAAAACAGCAGCGGCACAAAATTGTTGACGATCGCCTGCACTATGTAGCCGAAAAAACAGGCATGTATTGTTTTCTCATAGGGGTTTGGGTTCATCCGTTCTACGCTCCGATCCTATTGTATGGCATCATCTTATCATATTTTTTTATCCTCAGCAATGATTGGTTTTTTCTGTAAAAAATAAAGACATTCTGTCCAATCTGTGATACAATGTTACATATATCTATGAATCGGCGAGGAGAGGATACATTATGATAAAACGATATTTTGTGCGCACCAGCGCGCTAAAGGAGGGTATGCGGATCGGCCAGTCCATCAAGGACCGGATGGACCGCACTCTGATCGCCCGGGGGACTCCGCTGGATGCCTTTATGATAGAAAGCCTGGCGAAACGGGGAGTCAACGGGGTATACATACAGGAGGGGGAAGAGGATCCCGAACCGGAAGTGAAGGAGGAAAACCTTCCTCCCATCGTGCGCCACAATATAGAAAAATACCGCCGGGAAGACCCCGCCAAAGTAAGACTCTCCGCCAGTGTAAAGAAACGGGTTTCCGAGGGAATCCAATATCTGTACAGCAATACGGATTCACCGGAGTTTACCTCCACGTCAGGAAAGATCACCAACGATCTGATGAAAGCCATCAATGACAACGACGCCCTGGCTGTGGATATCAGCACCCTGAAAACCAGTGATGAATACACCTTCAAACACAGTGTGGACGTGGCCACCATGTCCATGATCATCGCCAAAAACCAGGGCATGTCCCAAAAGGATGTGTACAATATCGGCATCGCCGGTCTCCTTCACGACATGGGAAAGTCCAAGATCCCCAATGAAGTCCTGAACAAGCCTGCCAGACTCACCGATGAAGAATTTGCCATTATGAAACAACACTCGGAACTGGGTTACAGCATCCTGAAGAAAAAAAACGAGTTCACGGGCTCCATCTCTCTGGCAGTTCTCCAGCACCATGAAAAAATGAACGGAAAGGGCTATCCCTTCGGATGTACGGCGGACAAGATCGTCCCTTACGCCAAAATCCTGTCCGTATCCGATGTGTATGACGCCCTGGTGACAGAGCGCCCCTACAAGAAATCTTTCTCCCAGCGCACCGCCGTGGAGATGATCATGTCCATGACGGAGGAGCTGGACATCACAGCCATGAAAAGTTTTCTTGAAACCGTGGTACTGTATCCCGTGGACACCATTGTCCAGCTGAGCAACGGGGAGCAGGCCAAAGTGGTGGAAAACAAAGCCCACTCTGTACTCCGACCCACCGTCGTAGGCCTGGAGAGCGGCACCGTATATGACCTCACAAATGACCTGGAGTGCGCCAACATCCTGATCATATAAAAACAGCAGATGACAGAATCCGTCGTCTGCTGCTTTTCTTACTCCATCACTACTTCGCAAAAAAACTTCCCTTATTTAAGATATCCGCACATCATTCTGCCGGAAACGCCCTGACCAGGAGATTATAATACCCGTGCAGGAACACATCTTTGCTGTGGCTGCCGTAGCCAAAGCCCATTGTCTCATAGTACAGGTGCGGCGTGCCGGTCTCCTCCAGGGTCTGATGAAAGAGCAGCGGGCTGTCTCCCACCAGATCATCCTTTTCACCCTTCACAATCATAACAAGGGTATTGTTCTTATATTCGTCCGGTATCTCAAATTTCCCATCGGGGAAAAGATCTGAGTGAATCCCCGGTGCCGGGCACATTCCTCCAATGTAGCCAAACAGATCCGGTCTGGTGAAACCAATCTGAAAGCTCTCCCGGCCTCCCATGGAAAATCCCCATATAGCCGTGTTTTCCCTTCCCGTCAGTACCGGATAATTTTCCTCAATGGCCGGCATCAGGCATTGCGTGAGGTCATTGATAAAGTTATCATAGGCCTCAATCTCCTGATTTCCTGACTCGTTTGCGCAAACGCCGGGACATACCAGAATCACATCCTTCGCCTTCCCTATGTCGGCGGCATTCCATGATATATAAGGCGCTCCGTCATCAATCTAAACTGGATCTGATCCGGCGGGGTAAAATCCGTATCTGTAAAGGCCGGAGGGATAGTGGGAACAGGCGTTGCCGTGGGAATGATCTCCGGTGTTGGCGTCGGTGAAACAGTTGCTGCCGGTGATTGAACCGGCGTGGGTGTCGGAGACAGAACCGGCGTGGACGCAGCCGTCGGCGTCGGATCCACTGTGACATCCTTCGTCTCTTTTCCTTTGACTGTCACGGAAATCTTTCCAATCTTCCTCGTCTTCTTCTTATACTTCCCCTTGACCAGAACCGTTGCCTTGCCGGGCTTCTTTGCCTTCACGATACCCTTTTTTGAAACCGAGACCTTGGATTTGGCAGAAGAGGAAAAGGTATATTTGGCTTTTGCTCTCTTCCCCTTGATGACAATCTTTTTCTTCTGTCCTGTCGTGAGTTTCATTTTCTTTGTTCCCAGCTTCGCTTTCCCCTCTGCCACAGCGGGACTCATGGCAAAAGGCGCAACCGCCATAGAAAGCAAAAGACATACAATCAACGCACGTTTTCATACTATTTTCATTCAATTCCTCTCTTTCATTCTAAATCGAGTAATCAAATCCCTGTCCGACCTGTTTTTCTTCTTCTGTCCGGACATAATCACTCATTTCCATATACGTATAATCGTTAATCTTTTGTATCAATTCCTCCATGGAATTGGCCGTGATCGTCACCGTATCTCCGTCCTTGCCGGGCCTGTTGACCTCCGCCTTTTCCGCTCGGGCCTGCCGGCTCTTCTCCAGCCGCTCCTCCTGCTCCTGTTTGGCTGCCTTCTTTTTCTCTGCCTTCTTGGCCTCTTTTTTCTCGGCCGCCTTCTTCTCGATCCGGGCCCTCTGCGCCGCACTGGATTTATCCAGCACTGCGAAGAAGGAAGTCAGGCCGTTGTCCTTGACCTCCATGCCAAAGCCCTTTATATTGGCATTTGTTTTGGCGGTCAGGCTCTTCGCCAGCTTCGATATGCCACTGGAGGCGTTGGCAATGATGGTCTCATATTGTTTCCGGTAACTTTCATCCTCCGCCATTCTCTCGATCTTCTCCTCATCGATGAGAACCACCATTTTGTTTGCATTGGCGTACTTTCCGGCCTGGGCCTGGGCCGTGGCCTTCTGATCCTCACTGACAAGGATAAAATCCATGCCGGAATACTTGCGCTTCAATTCCTCATAATATTTCGCTGCCTTCTCACTCAGCTGGGGATTCCCAATCGTCTTCCCGCGCACGTCCGTCTTCTTTTTGGTGCCGTCCACCTCGCTGCCCGCCTGGGTCTGGGTGGCAACCATGATATCGGATACCGCACTCATAGCATCTCCTCCTTGGATATAAAATTTGAGGCCGAAATCCATTTCAGCCCGCTTCACTGTGTATATATATTTCGGCAAAAATGCTCTTATTCTATAGGGATACCAGATTCATATTCCGGCAGAAGGCCTCCGCTTTTTTCCGCGCCCCGATGTCCAGCAGACTCTCCGGGCTGTGTGCGTCCATGCCGATCACCACCTGATTGCCTGTCTCCTCCACGATCTTCCAGAAACGGGGGTTCGGATAATTCCGCCCGGTGGCAAGCCCCAGGACATTCAGCTCCAGCGGGGCGTTCAGCTCTTTCATGGCCCGGCAAAGACGCCGCATTTCCCTGTCGTACCTATCCTCATTTCCGGTAAAATAAATCAGATCCGGGTGCGCCAGATACCGGTAGCGCCCGGACCTCATTCCCCGGATACAAAGATCCACGTAGCCTTTGAGCATATCCGGGCGATCTGTTCTGTTCCCGGCATAGTTAGCGTTGCTCTCCTCCCCCACAAAATGCTGCCCGAGGATCATATAATCCAGGGGGTAATCCCTGAGGAATCCATCCTGGGCCTCCATCAGTGATTCAATATATTCCGCCTCAAAGCCGATGAGCAGCCGGATATCACTTTTGTACTCCTCCCTCAGACTCCGGAGTGATGTAAAGTAATCATCCACCTGGGACAGGGTCATACGGATATTGGATACATAATCATCCGGATACACCCACGGACAGTGGTCCGAGAACCCCAGTGTCTGATACCCCGCCTCTATGGCCGCCTCCACATACTCACGATCCTCACCTGTGGCGTGCCGGCACCGCTTTGTGTGCGTGTGGTAATTCGATAACATACAGATCTCCCGTCACACTAACTCAATCACAACCTCCATGGCCGCATCGCCCTTGCGGGGCCCGATCTTGATGATCCTTGTGTACCCGCCGTTGCGGTCTGCGTACTTGGGCGCGATCTCGTCAAACAGGATATTTGTCACGTCCACCGTCTTTGTACCTTTCTTTCTGCCGGCTGTCTCCACCGGAACCTCCTTGACGGTGTAGAGCATCCTCTGCATCCTGCGTCTCGCATGGAGCCTGGAGGGGCTGTCCTTCCTGATCTCCTTGTCCACCGTATCGTAAACAGTCACTTTCCTGCCGTCCACGACCTCCTTCACTCTCTTGCCGTCCTTATCTTTCTGGGGCACCTTGGCCTGAACGGTGACCGTCTCATAATTATCCTTTTCCTTTACCGCCAGAGCAATCATACCCTCCGCAATCCTGCGGATCTCTTTTGCCTTGGCCTCCGTGGTAATGATCTTGCCGTGGTACAGCAAGTTCGTCACCTGATTTCTAAGCAAAGCTTTTCTCTGGCTGGAAGTTCTTCCAAGTTTTCTATAGCCTGCCATTGTATTTCCTCCTTGTTCACACAATTATTCACTCTCTCCCGTACAGAGAGACAAACCAAGTTCCTTCAACTTACCCAGCACTTCCTCAAGGGATTTGCGTCCTAAGTTACGAACCTTCATCATATCTTCCGCAGTCTTGTTGGTCAGCTCCTCCACCGTATTGATGCCGGCTCTCTTGAGGCAATTGTATGAACGGACGGACAACTCCAGTTCGTCAATGTTCATATCCATCACCTTCTGAGACTCATCCTCCTCCTTCTCCACGATGATCTCTGCCATCTTCGCCTTCTCAGACAGATCGATAAAGGAATTGAGATGCTCGCTCAGCACCTTCGCCGCCAGGCTCACCGCCTCGTCCGGCTCCAGTGTGCCGTTGGTGTATACATCCAGAGTCAGTTTATCAAAATCCGTTATCTGCCCCACACGGGTATTCTCGATATTGATATTGACTCTCTCAATCGGTGTGTAGATGGAATCAATGGGAATCACATCGATGGCCATATCTTCCTTTTTGTTCTTGTCGGAGCTCACATACCCGCGCCCGTTGGTCACGGTCATCTCGATGTAAAGCTTACAGTCTGCACCGCCATTCAAAGTCGCAATTACCTGATCTGAATTTATGATCTCAAGGTCCGAATCGCACTTAATGTCTGCCGCTGTCACCACACTCTCACCGTGTGCGTCAATGTACATCAGCTTCGGCGTGCTCAAGTCCTCACTGCTGTTCTTGATCGCCAGGTTCTTGATGTTCATCACGATCTCCGTCACATCTTCCTTCACGCCGGGGATCGAGCTGAACTCATGCACCACACCGTCAATCTTGATCTGGCTGACCGCAGTGCCCGGCAGCGACGAAAGCATAATCCTTCTCAGAGAGTTACCCAAAGTAGTTCCATATCCTCTTTCCAGTGGCTCCACTACAAAACGTCCATATTTCTTATCTTCAGAAATCTCGGCAATTTCTATTCTCGGCTTTTCAAATTCAAACAATACAGGACCCTCCTTTTGGGTTTACAAAATTACTTAGAGTACAACTCGACGATAAGCACATCATTCACCGGGACATCGATCTCTGCCCTGGTAGGAATGGATTTCACCGTACCCTGCAAGTTCTCCTGGTCCGCCTCCAGCCACGCGGGAACGAGTCTCGCTCCGGTCACTTCGAGAATATCCTTGTATCTCTGAGCACCCTTGAACTTTTCATTGATCTCCACTACATCTCCGGCCTTCAGCTGATAAGACGGGATATTGACACGCTTGCCGTTGACCAGTACATGCTTGTGGTCAACGATCTGTCTTGCCTCTTTTCTGGTTCTGGCAAATCCGAGGCGGAACATCACATTGTCCAGTCTCAGCTCCAGCAGGATCATCAGATTGTCACCGGTGGTGCCGTATTTCAATTTCTGTGCCCTGGCGAAATAATTGCGGAAAGGTTTCTCCAAAACACCGTAAATAAACTTAGCTTTCTGCTTTTCTTTCAACTGACTTCCATACTCGCTCAGCTTCTTTCCGACTCTGGCATTTCTCTTGGATTTCTTATCAATGCCCAGATAAACCGGATCTAAGTCAAGCGCTCTACATCTTTTCAAAACAGGCGTCATATCTCTAGCCATTCTCTCATTCCTCCTTATTAAACTCTTCTACGTTTGGGTGGTCTGCAGCCATTGTGCGGCACCGGTGTCACATCCTGAATCGAAGTCACTTCGATTCCGCATGCCTGGATAGCGCGGATCGCAGCTTCCCTTCCGGAACCCGGTCCCTTTACCTTGACCTCCACGGATTTCAAGCCGTGGGGCAATGCCGCTTTTGCCGCCGTCTCTGCCGCCATCTGAGCCGCATAAGGAGTAGATTTCTTGGAGCCGCGGAAGCCGAGTCCGCCGGCGCTTGCCCATGAAATCGCATTTCCCTCCATATCTGTCAGGGTTACGATTGTATTATTAAAAGATGACTGAATGTGTGCCTGTCCGCGATCAATATTCTTCTTGACACGCTTCTTTGTCACTTTTTTTGCAACTTGTTTAGCCAATGTCTTGCCCTCCTATATCCTAAATCAATCATTTCTTCTTATTTGCCACCGTGCGCTTGGGACCTTTTCTCGTCCTGGCGTTCGTCTTCGTCTTCTGACCACGAACCGGGAGCCCTTTTCTGTGACGGATTCCCCGATAGCATCCGATCTCCTGCAGTCTCTTGATGTTCAAAGCCACTTCCCTGCGAAGGTCACCCTCCACAACCTGGGTCCGGTCGATGACATCACGGATCTTGGACACGTCCTCATCCGTCAGATCTTTGCAGCGGACATCCGGATCAACGTTTGCCTCAGCAAGGATTCTCCTCGAGCTGGAAACACCGATTCCGTAAATATAGGTAAGACCTATCTCAACACGTTTTTCCCTTGGTAAATCTACACCGCTAATACGAGCCATGTGTGTTTTACACCTCCATTATTTATTTTCATTTTTTGTAGTTTGGCGCGAACGCCACAGCCGCTTTAAATCACAGCAAAAGCTGTGATATCACAACACCTGATTCGGGCTATGCCTATGACGGTCGGTGTTGTAACACAGAAAGCAAGAACCTGAAATATATACACGAAAACAACCCAAAGACGCCATCTTCAGGTGTTCGATAAAATTCATTATCCTTGTCTTTGCTTGTGTTTAGGATTTTCGCAGATCACACGGATTCTGCCCTTTCTTTTAATGACTTTGCATTTTTCGCAAATCGGTTTTACTGATGATCTTACTTTCACAGTAATACCCTCCTTTCAAAAAAGTCCGTTTTTTAGTATATCATAGCGAACCGGGAAACGCAAGCATTTTTTTCCAAAACAGGAAACACCCGCACAGTTCTTCACAGACACTGACACAGGATATCTCACTTATCTCTCCAGACAATCCTGCCCTTTGTCAGGTCGTAGGGGGAGAGCTCCAGCGTCACCTTGTCCCCCGGCAGGATACGTATAAAATTCATGCGGAGCTTGCCGCTGATATGGGCCAGAACCCTGTGGCCGTTCTCCAATTCCACCTGAAACATTGCATTTGGCAATTTTTCAACTACTGTTCCCTCGATTTCAATAACATCTGCTTTCGACATGTTTACCTCCAACTATACATTCAATCCCAATGCTTCGCCTACTGTAGCGACAAAATTTCCGGATCTCCGTCCGTAACCAAAATGGTGTTTTCATAGTGGGCGGAATTGGTTCCGTCCCGCGTCACCACCGTCCACTCATCCTCCAGCACCCACACCTCGTACTTCCCGGCGTTCACCATGGGCTCTACGGCCAGCGTCATGCCGGCGCAGAGCCGGATCCCCTTGCCCTTTGGCTTGTAATTGGGAATCTGTGGCTCCTCGTGCATATCCCGGCCGATACCGTGTCCCACCAGATCCCGCACCACGGAAAACCCGTTGGCCTCCACATATTTCTGGATCGCCGACGAGATATCGTACAGGTGATTGCCCGCTCTGGCAAACTCGATACCCCGGAAAAAACTCTCTTTCGTCACATCGATCAGTCTCTGGGCTTCCGGATCGATCCTGCCCACCCCATAGGTGCGGGCCGCATCCGACTGGTAATCCCTGTAGATCACACCGGCGTCCAGACTGACGATGTCCCCCTCAAACAAACGATGCTTCTTATTGGGTATGCCATGCACCACCTCATCGTTCACCGACACACAGATGGACGCCGGATACCCCTCATAATTTTTGAAGGAGGGGATACACCCCGCTTTCCGGATCATCTCCTCCCCTCTGCGGTCGATCTCCATGGTGGTGATCCCCGGGGCAATGATCTCTGCCAGCCGGTCGTGAACCTCCGCGAGGATCTTGCCGGCATCCCGCATCAAGTTTATCTCTCTCTCTGATTTAACTGTAACTGCCATTTTCTCGGCCTCCTACTGCTCTCAACCCAGGATCCGGACAATCGCCTGAAAGACTTCTTCCAGATCCACGGTGCCGTCTACCTCTTTCAAAATACCGGCTTTGGTGTAATAATCGATCAGCGGCTGTGTCTGCTCATGATAAACAGTGAGCCTTTGCTTGACCGTCTCCGGCTTGTCGTCGTCCCGCAGGATCAGCTCGCCGCCGCAGGCGTCGCAGACCCCCTCCTTCTTCGTCGGGTTATATTTAATATGATATGTTCCGCCACAGGATACGCATGCACGTCTGCCCGACATTCTGCTGATGATATTCTCATCCGGCACATCCACATCGATGGCGTAGTCCAGCTTTTCACCTATCTTTGCCAGAGCCTCCGTCAGCGCCTCGGCCTGGGGAATGGTCCTGGGAAATCCATCCAGCACATAGCCCTTCTTTGCGTCGTCCTGGGCCAGCCGGTCCACCACCAGATCCACTACCAGTTCGTCGGGAACCAGGAGTCCCTGATCCATATAGGTCTTCGCCTTCTGTCCCAGCTCTGTATTTTCCTTGATATTTGCACGAAAAATATCTCCTGTGGAGATATGGGGGATCCCGTATTTTTCAGAAATCATCTTCGCCTGCGTCCCTTTTCCTGCGCCGGGCGCGCCCAACATAACAATTTTCATCACTCTGCCTCCATTCTTTCCATAAACTCAATAGACAATAACAAGCGACCTCCCGCCGGGATCATCCGCCGGCAGGGGGCCACTGTCCAAACTAGTTTCCTAAAAATCCTCTGTAGTGACGGACTAAAACCAGGGACTCGATCTGTTTCAGCGTCTCGATCACTACGCCCACCACGATGATCAGCGACGTCCCGCTGAAGGATACATTGGCATTGAACGCTCCCGAGAAAAAGATCGGGACAACGCAGACAATCACCATGCCCACCGCGCCGATAAAGATGATACTGTTCAGCACGCTGGTGAGGTACTCCGTCGTCGGTTTACCCGGACGGATACCGGGGATAAATCCACCCTGCTTTTTCATATTGTTGGAAATCTCCAAAGGATTGAATGTCACCGATGTGTAAAAATAGGCAAAGAAGATGATCAACACAATGTAGACCAGCAGCCCCAGTGTATACTTAAATTCGCCCCAGCTTCCGATCTTGAACCAGTCACTCTGGTTACAGACAGTCAGAAGCTTCTGAAAAACGGTGGCATCCGGCCCTGTCTGGGGCTGGATCCCCGCAAAGCTGGCAATCACAACCGGCAGGGACATGATAGAACTGGCAAAGATCACCGGGATCACACCGGCGGTGTTCACCTTGAGAGGAATATGGCTGGACTGTCCGCCCGTCATCTTCCTGCCCTGGATCTTCTTCGCGTACTGCACCGGAATACGGCGCTCTCCGTCCTGCAGCCAGCAGATAAACACAAACATTGCCACGATGACGCCCACAATGATCACAGCCGCCAAAATAGCGTTGGTAATATTGCCTGCCCCGGTGATATAAGTCTTGTACAGCGTGGACAGGTCACTGGGGATCCTCGCCACGATGTTGATCAACAGTATGATGGAGATACCGTTTCCCACTCCCTTTTCTGTGATCTGCTCACCCAGCCACATCATAAAGGCGGCACCCGCAGTCAGGGCAACCACAGCAACGATCATGGATGTGTATCCATTGTCGTTAAACAGGTTCTGATTGCGGAAACCGATGATCATGGCAACACTCTCGATCACGGCCAGGGCAATAGAGAGATATCTGGTATACTCGTTGATCTTTTTCCGCCCGTCCTCTCCGTCTTTCTGCATCTCCTCCAGCCTGGGAATGGCGATGGTCAGAAGCTGCAGGATAATGGACGCGGTGATATACGGTGTGATGTTCAAGGCAAAGATCGTCATCCTTGAAAATGATCCACCGGTCATTACATCGAGAAATCCCAGAGACTGATTGTTGTTAAACATCTCCTGGATGACACTGGCGTTCACACCGGGAATCGGAATATTACATCCAATCCGCACGATGATCAGCGCCATCAGGACATAGAGCAGTTTCTTGCGGATTTCTTTTGTCTTAAACGCATTTTGAATGGTTGTCAACATTAGATCACCTCTGCTTTTCCACCAGCAGCCTGAATCTTCTCGGCAGCGCTCGCACTGTAAGCGTTCACTCTCACATCAAGCTTTTTGGTTAATTCTCCATTTCCAAGAATCTTTACCCCATCCCTTGGATTACTTACAATACCTCTTTCCACCAATGCTTCTACGGTGACCTCCGCACCGTCCTCAAAGACATTCAGACAGTCCAGGCCGATTCCTACGATCCTCTTGCTGTTGATATTTTTGAACCCCCGTTTCGGCAATCTTCTATACAACGGCAGCTGACCGCCCTCAAAACCGGGTCTGGGAGCACCGGAGCGGGCCTTCTGGCCCTTGTGGCCCTTGCCGGCCGTCTTACCGTTCCCCGAGCCATGGCCCCGGCCGCGGCGAAACGCATTGCTGTGTTTGCTGCCCTCTGCCGGCTTCAATTCTGATAAGTTCATTCTCTGCACCTCCTTGATTAGATTTCTTCCACCTTCACGAGATGTCTGACCTTCTGGATCATACCGCGGACAGCGGCATTGTCAGGCATCTCGACGGTTTTGTTCAATTTTCTAAGGCCAAGTGCCTCTACCGTCTTTCTGTGCTTAGGGATCGCACCGATGGTAGACTTAACCAATGTGATTTTTAATTTGTTTGCCATTTTCCTGCACCTCCTAGCCCAGCACTTCTTCCACGGAAATGCCGCGAAGTCTTGCTACTTCCTCCGGAGTCTTCAATTCTTTCAGGCCCTCCATGGTGGCCAGCACCACATTCTGCTTGTTCCGGGAGCCCAGTGACTTTGTCCGGATATTCTTGAATCCCGCCAGCTCCAGCACGGCACGGGCAGGACCGCCTGCGATGATACCGGTACCTTCCGGAGACCTTTTCATCAATACGGATGCACTGCCGAATTTTCCCGTGTAGTCATGCGGAATGCTCTTATTCTCATCCAACGGCACCTCGATCAGGTTCTTTGCCGCCGTCTCTTTTCCCTTGCGGATGGCTTCCGGGATCTCTGTCGCCTTGCCCAATCCGACACCGACATGGCCGTTTCCGTCTCCGACTACCACCAGCGCGGTGAATCTCATATTGCGGCCGCCCTTTACCACTTTGGTTACCCGCTTAATGGTCACTACTTTATCTTCCAATTCAAACTGGCTGGCATCAATAAGTTCATGTTTCATGAGTTTTCCTCCTTGCTTAGAATTCCAGACCGGCTTCTCTAGCTGCGTCTGCCAATGCTTTTACTTTGCCCTGATAAATATATCCGCCACGGTCAAAAACCACCATTTTGATCCCGTTGTCCAACGCCTTTTTGGCAATCACTTCGCCCAGCTTTGCAGCGGCCTTTATGTCATTGGTCTTTTCCAGTCCCTCTTTTACGTCGCCCTGAAGTGTGGACGCGGAGACGATCGTGTTGCCCGCCACATCGTCGATCACCTGTGCATACATGTGCTTATTGCTGCGGAACACGGTCAAACGCGGTTTCTCAGGAGTACCAGATAAGCGGCTGCGTATTCTTCTGTGCTTGTTTTTGCGAACTTCGTTTCTGTTTGCCTTATTCACCATCTCTCTTTCACTCCTTTCTATTTCTTACCAGTCTTGCCGACTTTGCGCCGGATCACTTCATCCACATACTTGATCCCCTTGCCCTTGTATGGCTCCGGCGGTCTCTTCTCGCGGATCTCAGCGGCGTACTGGCCTACTTTTTCCTTGTCAATTCCTTTTACGATAATGAGGTTCTGTCCGTCTACCTCCACGTCAATCCCCTCCGGGGATTCCATCTCTACCGGATGGGAGAAGCCCAGGGAGAGCACGATCTTCTTGCCCTGCTTTGCCGCACGGTAGCCGACGCCGTTTACCTCCAGTCTCTTCTCATACCCTTCCGTGACACCGATGATCATATTGTTGATCAAAGTCCTTGTCAGTCCGTGAAGGGACTTCATTTTTTTCAGATCATTGGGGCGGGAAACCTTGATCTCCTCCCCCTCTTTCACAATGGCCATCTCAGCCGGAAGCACTCTCGTCAGTGTTCCCTTTGGCCCTTTTACCGTCACCTGATTATTTTCTGCAATATCCACAGTCACACCCGAGGGTATCGCGATAGGCATTCTTCCAATTCGTGACATGCCGTTACCTCCTATTTTCTTACTGCGATCTAATTCGATCTGTCCATGCCATACTTTTCACAAAAAGCACCGCAGCTACCATACAAACGCGAGGACTTCACCGCCCACGTTCTGCTTGCGCGCCTCCTTGTCCGTCAGCACACCTTTGTTTGTGGAAATGATAGCGATACCTAAGCCTCCGAGAACCTTCGGCAGATCCTCCGTTCCCACGTACACCCGGAGACCCGGCTTGGAAATCCTCTTCAGTCCGGAGATGATCTTCTCGTTCTTATCTTTTCCATATTTCAATGTAATGTGTATGGATTTGAACCCATCCACCTCAACAACCTCAAAACCTTTGATGTATCCTTCCTTCAAAAGAATCTCAGCAATCGAAATCTTCATCTTGGAAGCAGGAACATCAACTGTATCATGCTTTGCCGTATTTGCATTACGGATTCTTGTAAGCATATCTGCAATGGGATCGCTCATCGTCATTTGATTTTCCTCCTTTACCAACTTGCTTTGCGCACACCAGGAATCTGGCCTTTGTAAGCTAACTCACGGAAACAGATTCTGCAGATTCCGTATTTTCTCAGATATCCATGTGGACGACCACAGATCTTGCAGCGGCTGTACTCTCTCGTGGAGAATTTAGCCTTGCGCTGCTGCTTATTTTTCAGAGCCTTTTTCGCCATGAAACTACCCTCCTAACTATTTCTTGAACGGCATACCAAACTGTGCCAAGAGTTCACGTGCTTCCTCATCTGTCTTTGCCGTGGTGACAAAGATAATGTCCATACCTCTCACTTTATCCACCTTGTCGTACTCGATCTCCGGGAAGATCAGCTGTTCCTTGATACCAAGGGCATAGTTTCCCCGGCCGTCGAAAGCATTGGGGTTTACCCCGCGGAAGTCGCGGACCCGCGGAAGTGCCAGGTTGATCAGACGATCGGCAAACTCATACATCTTCTCACCGCGGAGCGTCACCTTGCATCCGATGGGCTGTCCCTCACGGAGCTTGAAGTTCGCAACAGACTTTTTCGCTCTTGTGACCACAGCTTTCTGACCTGAAATAGTCTCGAGATCGCTGATTGCTGTATCCAAAACCTTTGAATTATCCTTTGCCTCACCAACGCCCATATTGATCACAATCTTTTCGAGCTTTGGTACCTGCATAACATTTTTATACTCAAACTTTTTCATCATGGCATCCACGACAGTGTTCAAATATGTTTCTTTTAATCTAGACACTTTAACAGTACCTCCTCTCTCCGTCAATCAATCACAGCGCCTGTTTTCTTTGCATAGCGGACCTTGTCCCTGCCCTCCTCTGTCTTGAAACCGATTCGGGTCACCTTGCCGTCCACTACATACATAACATTTGAAATATCCAAAAATGCTTCTTCCTCTACAATACCGCCCTTGGCGTTGGCCTGGTTCGGCTTCACGTGCATCTTTACCTTGTTGATGCCCTCCACCTTGACTTTGCCGTTCTTTACCTCCAGGACTTTGCCCTCCTTGCCTTTTTCCACACCGGCAATGACACGGACATTGTCACCTTTCTTTATTTTTGATGTTGCCATGGGACACCTCCTTATAATACTTCTGGAGCCAGGGAGACAATCTTCATAAAATGTTTGTCTCTCAGCTCTCTCGCTACCGGTCCGAAAATACGAGTTCCTCTCGGAGTCTTATCCTCCTTGATGATCACGGCTGCGTTCTCATCAAAGCGAATGTAAGAACCATCGGGACGACGGATTTCTTTTACAGTCCGAACTACAACCGCCTTTACGACATCCCCTTTTTTCACAACTCCGCCTGGCGTTGCATCTTTGACCGTAGCAACGATGATATCGCCAACGGTTGCATATCTTCTAACAGAACCGCCAAGAACACGGATGCACAGCAATTCTTTTGCTCCGGTGTTGTCAGCGACTTTCAATCTGGTCTCCTGCTGTACCATAACAAATTACTCCTTTCTGGCCTCCAATATTACTTCGCTTTCTCGATGATCTCAACCAGTCTCCATCTCTTGTCCTTGGATAATGGCCTCGTCTCCATAACTTTCACTCTGTCGCCGATGTTACACTCATTGTTCTCATCATGTGCCTTCAATTTATACGTTCTCTTCACGATCTTGCCGTAAAGCGGATGCTTCACGTTGTCCACAACTGCCACGACGATCGTCTTGTCCATCTTATCGCTCACAACCTTACCTGTACGGGTCTTTCTCAAATTTCTCTCCACAACAATGTCCTCCTTTCCTAAGCCTCATTCGCTGCTTTCTGTTCAGCTGTCATTGCTGTCTGAATACGAGCAATGTTCCTTCTCACTTCTTTGATTCTGCTTGTATTGTCAAGTTGGTTTGTTGCGTTCTGGAATCTAAGATTAAACAATTCCTTTTTAGCAGCTACTAACTCGTCGTTTAATTCCGCCAGCGACATATCTGCCAAACGATTCATAAAGTCCTTACTCTTCACTGCCCGCACCTCCTTCTAAATCTGCGCGAGAAACGATCTTGCACTTGACCGGAAGCTTGTGCATTGCCAGTCGGAGCGCCTCCTTTGCCGTCTCTTCCGGCACACCGGCAATCTCAAACATCACCCGGCCCGGTTTAACTACTGCTACCCAGTACTCCAGAGCACCTTTACCTTTACCCATTCGAGTTTCGGCAGGTGTCTTCGTCACCGGTTTGTCTGGGAAAATCTTGATCCAGACCTGGCCGCCACGCTTGGTGTGACGGGTCATGGCGATACGGGCCGCCTCGATCTGGTTGGACTTGATCCAGCAGGGCTCCAGGGCCACGATACCGTATTCACCGTAAGTGATTTTATTTCCACGCAACGCTTTTCCTTTCATGGAACCGCGAAACTGTTTACGACGTTTTACTCTCTTAGGCATTAACATTATTTATCGCTCCCTTCCTTTTTTCCACCTTTGGTTGGAAGTACTTCACCATGGTAGATCCATGTCTTGACACCGATCTTGCCATAGGTTGTGTTGGCTTCTGCAAAGCCGTAATCAATGTCGGCACGAAGTGTCTGAAGGGGAATATTGCCCTCGCTGTAGAACTCGGTCCGGGCCATATCGGCACCGCCCAGACGTCCGGAGACAGCCGTCTTGATCCCCTTGGCTCCCGCCTTCATGGCGCGGCCCATGCAGGACTTCATGGCACGGCGGAAAGAAATACGGTTCTCCAGCTGACCGGCGATGTTCTCTGCCACCAGCTGTGCGTCGCTGTCCGGTTTTTTCACTTCCTTGATGTCCACAAGAATTTTTTTGGTGGAGTAATGAGCCAGCTCTCCCTTCAGCTTCTCAATCTCCGAGCCGCCTTTTCCGATGACGACACCGGGCTTTGCGGTGTACACCAGAATCTTGACGCGATCCTGGGTTCTCTCGATCTCGATCCTGGAAATTCCGGCGTGATACAATTTCTTCTTCAAAAATTCACGAATTTTATAATCTTCCACTAAGTTGTCGGAAAAGTTTTCGCCGTCCGCATACCATCTGGAATCCCAGTCTTTGATGATGCCGACTCTCAAACCGTGTGGATTAACTTTTTGTCCCATCTTGATCTCCTTTCACTCTCCACATGGCATACACCATGCAGATCTACTACTATCTCTATCTCTCATTCAGGATTACCGTGATATGGCACATTCTCTTCTCAATGCGGTAAGCCATACCCCTGGCCCTCGGTCTGATTCTTTTCATTGTGGTGGCCTTGCCAGCAAAGCACTCCTCAACATAAAGATTTTCCGGGTCCAGTCCATTGTTGTTCTCTGCGTTCGCAATGGCGGAATTGAGCAGCTTCTTGATAACAGAAGACGCATATCTTGGATTGTATTCCAAAATACCAAGTGCCGTCTGCACATCCTTGCCGCGAATGGCATCCAGTACAAATCCCGCCTTCTGGGCAGACATTCTGGCATACGACAGCTTAGCAGATGGTCTCGTATCTTTATTCTGGTTTCTCTCTCTCTTGATCTGTGATCTATGTCCTTTAGCCACGGATGAAACCTCCTTTCAATATTCAAACTAAACTTTTTGTCAACCTCTCTTCTCGTCTCTGCCGTGACCTCTGTAGGTCCGTGTGATGACGAACTCGCCCAGTTTGTGACCGACCATGTCCTCTGTGATATATACAGGCACATGCTTTCTTCCGTCATGGACAGCGATGGTGTGTCCCACCATGCTCGGGAAGATAGTGGAACGGCGTGACCAGGTTTTAATAACTGATTTATTCCCAGATTCATTCATGGCATCAATTTTTTTCAACAGATGCGCATCAGCGAATGGTCCTTTTTTTAATGATCGTGACACTATTTCTACCTCCTTTATTTCGTCAGGGCTTTTCCGTCTCTGCGACGGATAATCATCTTGTTCGACTGCTTGTTCTTCTTCCTCGTCTTATAACCAAGTGCAGGCTTACCCCATGGTGTACACGGTCCCGGGCGTCCTACCGGAGCCTTACCCTCGCCGCCTCCATGGGGATGGTCGTTGGGATTCATGACGGACCCGCGGACGGTAGGACGGATACCCATATGGCGCTTGCGCCCCGCCTTGCCAATATTTATGAGGTTATGCTCTGTGTTTCCCACCTGTCCGATGGTAGCCCGGCAGATGATCGGCACCATCCGCATCTCACCGGAGGGCATACGGAGAATGGCGTTCTTTCCTTCTTTCGCCATCAGCTGCGCGCTGACACCGGCGGCACGGACCAGCTGTCCGCCGTGGCCCGGATACATCTCAATGTTGTGGATCTGTGTACCCACCGGCATATCTTTCAGCTCCAGGCAGTTTCCCACCTTGATCTCGGCCTCCGAGCCGTTCATGATCTCCTGTCCCACCTTCAGTCCCACGGGAGCCAGGATATATCTCTTCTCGCCGTCCGCATAGCAGACCAGAGCGATATTTGCTGTTCTGTTGGGATCGTACTCAATGGTCTTTACCACAGCGGGGATCCCGTCTTTGTTTCTCTTAAAATCAATGATTCTGTACTTTCTTCTGGAACCGCCTCCGCGATGTCTCACGGTGATCTTTCCCTGAGCATTGCGTCCGGCGTGTTTCTTCAGGGAGACAGTGAGGGATTTCTCCGGCTTGGAAGCTGTGATCTCCTTGAAATCATATCCGCTCATCTGTCTTCTGGAAGGTGTATATGGGTTGTATGTTTTGATTCCCATCTCTTACACTCCTTTCTATTTATAATCCTTCAAAAAACTCAATATCTGCACTGTCCTCTGTCAACTGAACGATCGCCTTCTTCTTCTTTGCGGTCTTTCCCGTAACCATCCCGCGTCTGCGCTTCTTGCCGCCCACGTTCATGGTGTTGACTTTGGCAACCTTCGTCCCCGGAAACATTTTCTCCACAGCCTCTTTGATCTGTGTCTTTGTCGCCTCCGTGTGAACATAGAATGTGTATTTCTTGTACTCCATACCGGACATGGATTTCTCCGTGATCACCGGCTTGGAAATGATATCATAATATTTCAGATCTGCCATTATGCGTACACCTCCTCGATTGCTGCCACAGCACTCTTGGTGAGAATCAGTTTGTCATATTTCAGGATGTCGTAGACATTGATGGAATTGCTGTACACACCTCTTGCTGTCGGGATATTTCTCACAGAAAGGATCACATTCCTTGCATCCTCGCCCACAACCACCAGTGCCTTCTCGGCTTTCAGGTTGTCGAGCACTTCCTTCATTTTCTTTGTCTTGGGGGCCTCGAGTTCAAGGGAGTCCACCACCACGAGTTTGTCCTCGCTCAATTTGGCGGACAGCACGGACTTGATCGCTGCCACCTTCTCTTTCCTGTTCATCTTGAAAGAGTAGTCTCTCGGTACCGGTGCAAATACAACACCGCCGCCTGTCCACTGGGGAGCGCGGATGGAACCCTGTCTCGCATGTCCGGTCCCCTTCTGTCTCCAGGGTTTTCTGCCACCGCCGCGAACCTCAGAACGGGTCTTCGCCTTCTGTGTCCCCTGGCGTTTGTTGGCCAGCTGTAAAACAACGGCCATATGAACCAAATGTTCATTTACAGGTGCAGCAAAGACCGAGTCCTTCAAATCCATCTTCTCCACTTCTTTGCCTTCCATATTATAAACAGATACGCTTGCCATCTGTGTCTTCCTCCTTTCCGAAAAGTTATGCCTTTACGGATTCTTTGATAATTACTGTCGATTTCTTCGGCCCCGGAACAGCGCCTTTTATGAGGAGCAGATTGTCCTCTGCATCCACCCGGACCACTTCAAGATTCTGAATGGTAACCTGTACCGCTCCCATCTGACCGGGCATCTTCTTGCCCTTGAATACTTTGCTGGGATCCGATGCACTGCCGTTGGAACCGGCATGTCTATGATATTTGCTGCCGTGACCCATGGGCCCTCTGGACTGTCCATGGCGCTTGATGGCACCCTGGAAACCTTTACCCTTTGTCCTGGCGGTCACATCAACCTTGTCTCCGGCCTCAAAAATGTCTGCTTTGATCTCCTGTCCTAATTCATACTCAGAAGCATTCTCAAACTTAAACTCCTTGAGAAATCTCTTGTTTCCCACTCCTGCTTTCTCCAGATGGCCCTTCCGCGGTTTGTTCACCAGCTTCTCGCGGATATCGCCGTATGCCACCTGCACCGCCTCATATCCGTCGTTCTCCAGGGTCTTTACCTGAGACACGTAAACCGGACCGGCCTGAAGCACAGTGACTGGCGTCAGAACACCGTCTTCGTTGAAAATCTGTGTCATTCCGACTTTTGTAGCTACGATAGCTTTTTTCATTTCCTTTTTCCTCCTATAAATTCTACAGCGGATTGCCCTTCGGCAATCATCCTAGTCATATGGCCTCTGCCCTGAACCGTAGGCCAGCCACAATAATCATAGGATTTATTTCATTTTGATATCAATGGCAACACCGGCGGGGAGCTCCAGTCTGGAGAGCGCATCCACCGTCTTCTGTGAAGGTGTCAGTACATCGATCAGTCTCTTGTGGGTTCTCTGCTCGAACTGCTCACGGGAGTCCTTGTACTTGTGTACGGCTCTCAGGATGGTAACCACCTCTTTTTTGGTGGGAAGCGGCACAGGCCCGCTCACCTTTGCTCCTGTCTTCTTCACGGTTTCCACTAATTTTGCTGATGCGAAATCGATCAGCTGGTGATCATATGCTTTCAATATGATTCTCATTTTTTGACTTTTTTTACTTGCCATAAAAATAGTCGCCTCCTTTTCGTACTCTTTAATATAGTAGGAAATGCCTCCGCATCCCCCAAGTACAACAAGTGGTGACTGTACACTCATCCGTGTGTGTCGCATCGGCTCATTCAAATTGCCACCTGTCGGTGGCGGACTCACACGTTTATCTGCTCTGTCGGCAGAAATTATGCTACGGTACAGTGACTTGTCGTCAGGTTTACCGGCCGGATTCGCTGATCTTCCGGCCTCTTGACATTCGCTCCACGGAAAAACCCGCCGTATGGCGGCAACCTCGCGCTTCATCGCTATCAATGTCACAGCAAGGTTTACTATACCATAGTATGGAAAATAATGCAAGGAGAAATTTTTAAAAAAAGGGTAAATGCTTAACTTTACACTTGCCGACACCTAAGAATTGTGGTTAAATGTTCTAAAGGGAGGGAGCAGACACAAAGCGGAGTACACATTCAGGAGCGTGGAACATGATCACTAAAACTTTAAGACACTGGAATTTTTCCAAGATCCAAGTCCGGGAACAGATCCACCAGGATTCTCCCCGGCTGATTTTCAGGATTGAGGCTGACGGCGGATTCTACATACTGAAGGGTATTCCCGAAGAAAAGCCCGAGGACGTTATTATCGGCAATGTTTCCGCACACCGATTTCTCGGGAATGACAAGGGGATTGCTCCGCGCATTTTTGAAATGACAAACGGTGGTTTTTATGTAAAGGAAAACGGCTTTTGGTTTTACCTGACAGAATTTATTGAAGGCGTACCCATGAGCGCCAGTGAGGAAAACGAGGTCCTTCTCGGCAGACTTGCACGACAATATCATTCCTACACAGGCTATAATCTCCCATCGGGTCTAAATGAAGATAAACACAGATTTTACGAGTGGTTCCGTGCCAGAGATTTCAAAGGAGAGTTTGACGCGATATTGGATACCCTCCCTGATTTCAGCAGACTGGAACGGTGCTTCATCCACACGGATCTGGGCCCTCATAATACCATAATAAACACAGCCGGAAGGGCAATACTTATAGATCTCGACGACGCAGGTGCGGGCAGCCGCTATCTTGATCTGGGATATCCCTTTATCTTTCAGTTTGTTGAACACGATGACAAAATGAACCTGCAATATCGTTTTGATTATGCGAAGGCATTTCTGAAGGGCTATTATGAGAGTAAAAAACCTCAACGCACAGAATATGATCTGCTCTGGCACGGCGCGGTCTATATGCATATCTCCTATATGAAATGCTACGGAGAGGATGCCGTTGACTCGCTTTGGAGAATATTAAAATTTGGCATTGAGCAAAAAGAAAGACTGTGGGAAATGCTATAACCCTGTTATATTTCACATTCCGTCAAAAAAGGCGCAGAACGCTTCGTCCTGCGCCTTTTTGGCGGAAAACCCGAGAGCCCGCACCCTAATGGCTCTGGGCAAACTTCTCATAGTTCTCATTCATGGTATTGATCCTGCTGTCCCATATGGAGGACAATTCCTCAATCTTCTTCTGCGGGGTGGCTGCCTGCGCATAGACGCCGTAACAGATATCCCCGGTCTCAATATCGCTGATCATGGGCACGTAGGATGCCTGGATATGCTCCGGCTCACGCATCATGACCAGGGTCTCGTTGACTGCCCTCTCGTCCCGGAAGCGGTCATAGTACGGCTCCAGCGCCGCCTCCTCGATGGTGTACCCTTCTGTGGGCTCCGTGTAGAGATCGTAGGCAAAGGCGATCTTCTCCGCCGTCTCGTCGTCAAAACAACTGGGTATGACGACGATGTTATCGTTTGGTATCGTCTTGTTCGTGGCCTTGTCATTCTTCTGGTTGTAGGGGAACATCACAAATCCCCAGTCGTCCTCCATGTTGGCGAAAGCGCCGATCTCAAAGGTCTCCGCCGTCTGCATCGCACACTCTCCGTCCCGGAAAGCCGCCTTATACCAATCCCAGGCTGCCCCCTCCGGCTTCGGCTGCATGTATCCTTTCTCGATCAGACTCACGCCCCAGTTCATCGCATCCTTGAACTCCTGGGTATGGATGGCGCTGGCATACTTGCCATCCTCTCCCCGGGTGACAAAGGTTGCGTTGTTGTTGGCCACACACATGGGTAAATAATATTTTGAAAAACTTGCCATGGCATATTGGTCGGTTTTGCCGTCCCCGTCATTGTCTTTTGTCAGTTTCTTGCAGTAATCCTCGAAAACCTCCCATGTCCATTTGCCCTCCTTCTGAAGGTCATAGGGCTCCTCCTCCGGGATGCCGGCCTCCTTGAACATGCGCTTGTTATAAAAAATCCCTCCCCTTGGCTCCTTCTCCGGATTCATGCCCCAGATGCCATCCCCGATGCTCATCAGATCCACCACCGTCGGATTCCACTTCTCCTCGTTGAAATCCAGTTCCGGCAGCTTCGACAGATCTTTCATCAGCCCCTTCATCAGGGGCTCCGCCACCTGCTCCTGATACAGATAAAAGATCTGGCACGCCGGATTGTTGGCCATCACGCCGTTTACAAACTTTGTCTGCATATCCGAAAAGTGGGCGATATTATCCCGCTTTATCGTAAAATTGTACTCCTCCTGGATCTCTCTGCGATACTTTTCCGTATCCTTGGCGTATTGAGATGTCGCCTCCACATCTGAGACGGTATACCAGTCCCCGATCAATATGGACATACCGCCCAGATCTGTAAAACGCTTCTTTTCCTTTCCCTCCTTCCCCTCCTCCGCTGCCGCCGCAGAGCCGGAGGATGAGGGATTTTTCTTATCGCTCCCACCGTCGCATCCCGCCATCCCCGCTGCCAGGATCACACACATCCACACTGCCACCCATTTTCTGACATTCACTCTCATAGTCACGCACCTCCCAGTCTTATACGTTATTCTCTATCACACTGTCTCTCTGCTCCCAATCTATCATCTATAGTCACTCCTTTCCCACCTTTACACGGAACTCTTTTCCCGTCTCCACATCGCCCTCCTTTCCTTTCTGCATCGTCGGCCGCAGCATGAGATACTCGGCCCCCTGGCTGATGGTCTGCTCGCAGTTCAACACCAGATGCACGGTAGTCTTTCCCTCCTTCTCCAGATGCAGAGGCATTTTCTCAAAACTGATCTTATTCCCCAGATTATCCTCCCCTGCGATCCTCAGGATGATGGTTTTTCCCCAATGCCAGTATGACACCCGGTCCCAGACGATCTTACCGTACAGTTTGCAATCCGTCGAAGTGCGGATCACTTTCTCTATATATAAGATGCTTCCATCGGACATCTCGATCTTGTGGCTGGTCATATCCTTGATGGTATGGCTGTTGGCCTTATCCACGTTCACGTTGGCGTCAAATTTCCACTCCCCGTCGATGATCTGCTTGAATCCCAGTGACGTGATGACAATCTCCACATGCACCTCGCCGTAGAACTCCATCCCAGGATTTAGCGGCGTCTCCCCCACGCAGATGATGCTGTCCTCCGACACCTCCACCGGGCTTGCCACCGCCGGTCTGTCCAACTCCTGTCCGTTGATGAAAACATGGGCTTTCATATCCAGCTCATCGCCCAGCTGCACGGATTTGTCCCGGATCTTGACTCTGGCGGAGTAGACCACCTTGTTGGCGTCCACCAGCACCTCCTCCAGCGTGATAGGGATATTCCGGTTGACCACCGTATCTCCCACCTTGTGGACTTCCTCCTCCGTCTCCTTCTTCTGCTCCCTGGTCTTATCCTCCCCGTAGTATTCCGTGATGGAGCCAAAGAACTGCTGCATCACGGCCCGGATCTGCTCGTGGAACAGAAGGGAACCGGCCACGATAAACACCATGGCAATCCCCGCCGCCATCTCCACGCTGTGCCGCCGGCGGCTCCGCCTTCTTTTCTGCACCTTGCTTATGATCGCCTGATTCAGCGCTTCCTCCGGCTCCCTGTCCGGGGCCAGCGAAGAGCGGAGAATCTCATCCATTATTTTCTCGTCCATAGGTCTTTCCCTCCAAATAATCCCTGGTCATTTTTCTCCCGGCACTCAGCCGGCTTTTCACTGTCCCCTCCGGTATATCCAGCATATCCGCGATCTGTTTCACCGACAGCTCCCCTGTGTAAAACAGATACACCACCACGCGGATCTTCTCCGGCAGTGCCGCCACGGCAGACCGCACCTGGTCTTTCAGCTCCCGCCGCAGGACTTCATCCTCCGGCGATCCCTTGTCATCTTTCACTGCGCAGATCTTCTCCTCTTTATATTCCTGCAGCGGGACGATCCTCTGGCGGTTTGCCTTGACCTTTCTCTGATTCTGCCAGATCCTCACCGCAACCCCCAGGATATAACTTCTGGGATTGCCCTCCTTCTGCAGCTTGTTCCGCCGTTCCAACACTTTCAAAAAGGTTTCCTGGTAGAGATCGTCCGCTTCCATCTTATTCCCCGTGAGATGACAACAAAAGCCATACACGTCGGAACCATATGTCTCGATCAAGCGACTGATTTCCCTCTTTGTCATCTGCTCTCCTCCATACATCACAGTTTCCGCTTCCCGCACAGCGGATCTTCTTTTTTCCTTCTCACTCATATATTGTAGCGGCAAAGAAAAAGGTTCAGAAAAAAACAAAAATTTTCCAAACCTTTTTCATCTCCGCCCTGTTTTCATGTCCGTTTCCATCTGCCGCTGGCACCGCAGGGAAGAATCAGCCCCTCCCCGCACCGCACCGGGAGTCCGATCTCCTCCGCCTCCACACTCCCCCCCAGTCTGGCCTTCACACTGAGGTTCAGCATGTACGATAGCACAGCCGGCTGCAGCCCGGTGGTGTAGGCGTTGATCAGAAAGAACACCGCTCTGTCGGAGAGCAGTTCCACACACCTCTCCACCAGCGGGTAGACCTTCTCCTCCAGCTTCCATATCTCCCCCTTGGGGCCCCTTCCGTAAGAGGGGGGATCCATGACGATCCCGTCGTAGCGATTCCCCCGGCGTATCTCCCTCTCCACAAACTTGACACAGTCGTCCACCAGATAGCGCACGGGCGCATGGGAGAGCCCGGAAGCCGCGGCATTTTCCCTGGCCCAGTTCACCATCCCCTTCGACGCATCCACATGGGTGACCCTGGCCCCCGCCCCGGCACAGGCCATGGTGGCCCCTCCGGTATAGGCAAAGAGGTTCAGCACCCGGACCTCCCGATCCGTCTCCCCTCTCGCCCTGCCAATCTGCTCCGCCATCCAGTCCCAGTTCACCGCCTGCTCCGGGAAAAGCCCCGTGTGCTTGAACCGGAAGGGCTTGAGACGAAATGTCAGCTTCCCATACGAGATCTCCCACTGCTCCGGCAGATCAAAAAACTCCCACTGCCCTCCCCCCCTGCTGCTGCGGTGGTAATGTCCGTTCTTTCTCTTCCACTCCGGCGCCGTATGGCCGGCATCCCAGATCACCTGCGGATCCGGGCGCACCAGGATATACCGCCCCCACCGCTCCAGTTTCTCCCCCGCCGAGGTGTCCAGCACTTCGTAATCTCTCCATTTATCTGCAATCCACATAGAAGTCTCCTTTCCTCTTCCCCTACCATTATACACAATCTCACCCGCCCCCACAAGAATCACTTATACGCAGGCCGGGCGCAGGGCAAAAAAACTCCGCCGGGGGCAAACCTCCGGCGGAATTTCATTTGGGTAAAAGTTTTATTAAAATTATTTAACGAACTGCCATTTATCAACCAGCACATTGCACTTGTCAAAGACAAAATACAGTTTATGCGTCCCCTTCACCTCCTGGGTCAGGGTGACACCGCGATCCTGATATGCGTCCTTTTCCGTATCCGACAGTTTCATTATTAGCCCTTTGGCGGCCTCATCTCCGAAATCCACGTTGGCGACGCCCACATAACTTCCCACTGCCTTGTTGTACAGAGAACAGTTCACCGTCCACAGCGGATGGACACTCTCCTCCTCATTCACGACAGTTCCCACGCCGTTGGCCAGGCCGTAGGTTTCCGCCTCCACCGTCTCGTAGGGATTCAGGGCGGCCACGGCGGATACCGCATCCGGATCGTTGCTGTCCGTCACCGCCACGCTGCCGTCTGCGTTGGTGAAATTCCCATTGTCACCCATATCCAGCTCCGTCACATGAGTAGCACGGTAGAAACCTGCATGGACGCCGGCTGCCTGGGCATCCTTCATGGCATGGAAGAAAACATAGTGTTTCCCCTGGAACTCGATAAAGCAATGATGGTTATTGCCGCCTCCCGGTGGGCTGGGCAGCACAGTGCCGATATACTGAAAGCCCGTCATGGGATTATCGCTTTCCATCACCGCAATCCTGCCGCTTCCTGCGGCGGGATCCGATCCTGCTGCCGTGGTAAAGTTTGTACAGTAACTGTAATAATATTTCCCGTTAAATTTATTGATCCCGGAATCCTCGAAAGCATACGGTGCATCGATCATCACCGGCTCCCCCACGATACTGGTCATATCATCGCTGAGCTTGACAACACGGATACATTGCGGATTCTTGTCATAGTCTTCACCCTTGCTGTTGCCAAATCCGCCAAAATACAGATATCCCTGTCCATCGTCGTCCACCAGGACCGCCGGGTCGAACAGCCACTGGACCTCCTCACCGGAACATCCCGGTGTGTCGCGGCTGATAAGCTGTTTCCCCTTTGGATTCGCATCACTCACCGTGGGATCCGTCCAGGGCCCGACTGGGCTGTCAGACTCCAGCACACCGATCCCGCTTCCGTTATCGGCAAAATACAGGAAGAACTTCTCCTTTCCGTCAATGGTCTTATGACACGCCGCCGGCGCCCAGGAATTGGCCGTCCACCTGGCAGCGCCCTTGACGTCTATGGGCCCGTGATCCGTCCAGTTGACCAGATCCGCCGAGGAATACACATTGAGGGTATTGATTTTGGAATAGTTATTGTCAGCCATGACTCCATTGTCATAATTGTGCTGATACTGCTGGGAGTCGTTTGTTCCATATACATACACTCTGCCGTCATACTCCATGGCAAAGGGATCCGCTGTCAGCCGTGAACTCAGTATCGGGTTGCCAAACTCGGTTTTTGGCAATCCCACCGTCAGATCCGGTGCATCCACCTTCTCTTTGGCAACGCCGGACACCTGGATCTCATCCAGAGAGAAGTCCATGGTTGTATTTTCGCTGGCCTGCCAGTACATCTGGATGGCGCCGATATGATCCGGCACATCCGTGATCTGCACGGTAAACTTCGTCCAATCTCCCTCCGGCACGTTGACGGTCTTGATACCCGGATAGGCTGCCTCCTCCGTGTTCGGATCGGTGATCTGGAAACTCATGTTCAGTTTCTGTACCCCGGTCTCATTATGTTTCGCATAAAACACCACGTCATAATTATTGCCGGTCTCAAAAAGCTCTGTCACGTCAATGGTAATTCCATGCCAGCCGGCGGTACGTCCCGTCACCGTAAGTGCCTTGGCCGTGTCGTTGGCCCCGCCGTCCGTGACATCCACAGTCGCGCTTCCGCGGCTGCTGAATGCCCCTTTTGAGCCGTCCTCAAAATTGCTGTCGATCAAAACCTCCGGTGTGGGTACCGGTGTGGGCGTCCCTTCCATCACAGGCTCTTCCGTGGGCTCCGTCCCCACGCCGTCCAACGCCGCGATCAGGTTGGACTCCTCCATGCTGTCCACATAAACCCTGACGCTTGCTTTGTCACTGTCCACACTGGGAGCCAGTGAAACCTGTGGTTTTTCCGGCTTGGCCGACGGTGTGGCCGACGGTGTGGCCGCCGGAGTCCGGGATGCTTCCGGCTTGGATGTTGTGCCTGTCCCCGGCGCAGACGTCTGACTGCCGCCTGTGGGAGCTGTCGTATTTGCCGGAGTCACTGTCGCCGCGCTCTTTACCTTGACAGTCACATTGACAACACCGACTTTCCTCTTCTTGCCCTTCCCCTTTTTGGCAATCTCGGTCACCGTGATCTTCGCCTTGCCTGCCTTGACCCCCTTGACCTTCCCCTTGGATGTGACGGTTGCCACCTTCTTTTTATTCGTCTTGAATTTGTACTTGCAGTTTTTCTTTTTGTTCTTCAGCTTGATGCTTTTTGTCTTTCCCTGAACGATTGATATTTTCTTTGTTTTCAATGCCGCCTTCTTCGCTGCCGCCTGGGCAGGAGCAGCTCCCATGCCGCCAATCCCCAGTGACACGACCAAAGCCTCTGCAACCAGAAAACTGCCGATCTGCTTCCACTTCATGGTAAATCCCCCTTTTCTATACATCAATGATAATAGATGATAACACAGGAAAAGGCCGGACACAATGAAGAATACGGTACATATATTGATTTATATGGCATTTTTTGATATAATCTCTTTCAGAATATCACGAAAATCAGAAACAAACAGAGGGGGAGACGGAATGCTGAAAATCATCTACGCAGTAATTGGAGAATGTATGCCGGAAGACTTCGTGGACAACCTGGTCTTTGCCCCGGGGGAGTATGAGATCATGCTCTTCCAGGTGCCCACTGTCATTGAGGTAAACGGCAAAATGGAGGAATATCCGGGCCACACCTGCATCCTCTACAAACCGGGCCAGCACGTTCACTACCATGCCGCCTCCGGCCGCCTCACCTACAGCTGGATCCGCTTTAACTGCGACGAGCCGCTCTTCACAGAGGAGGATCACCTCCCCTTCGGCGTCCCCGTCTTCTGTCCGGATTACGAGTATTATCTCCAATATTTTCAGATGGTGGCAAATGAGAACTACTGGCAGCACCCCAGCAGTGAGTACGTGCTCCCCGACCTGATGGAGATCATCCTTCACCGTCTACACGACCACGCCTTTCTCACGGATTCCCCCCGCCACCGCAACGCACTGATCCGGCTGCGGAATGAAATTTATAAGCACCCTGAATATGACTGGACGCTGGAGACCATGGCAAAAAAAGTCAACCTGAGCACCCGGGCCGTCCAGAAGGCCTATCTGGAGTTCGCCCGTGTGTCCTGTATCAATGATGTGATCGAGAGCCGCATTACCAAGGCCAAGGCCTTCCTGACACGAGCCACGGACAGCGTCCAGAATATCAGCAGCATCTGCGGCTATCGCAATGTGGAACACTTCTGCCGGCAGTTCAAATCCCATGAGGGGATGACCCCCGGCCAATACCGGAAAATGCACCAGAGATAGCTTTCCGGCAGGGACGGACTTTTTTACTTTTTTGAAAAAAGATCCTTGAAACTCCTGCCGATGGCGCACACTCCCTCCTCCAGCGTTTGAGCCATGCTGTCCACCTTCTTGTCCAGTTCTTTTTCTTTGGCATACTTACCGGCCTTGTCCGCCGCTCCGTTCACCGCATCCACCGCTTTTTCAAATCCGTTCATTGCCTTTTCCTTATTTACTAACGACATACCCCTGCCTCCTTTGGTTTTTGCACCTGAAATATCATTTCCTGTTTCAGCAATTGATCTCCGCCTTAATGCCCAGCAGTTCACTGTTCTCTGACAGGACCGGCCGGACCACTTCCTCCAGAAACTCTTTCACCTGGTTCACAGCGCGGCCCACATACCGGCCGGGCTCCATGGTTTCTCTCAGCTGTGACAGCGTCATGGGGAACAGATCATCCTCCGCGATCAGCTCCAGAAGATTGTTATCCAGCCCTCTCTCCTTCACATTTTTCCCCGCCTCCATAGACAGTTCACGTATCCTCTCGTGAAGTTCCTGCCGGTCTCCCCCGGCCTTCACGGCATCCATCATAATATTCTCCGTGGCCATGAAGGGCAGCTCCGCCATGAGGTGCTTTGTGATCACCTTGTCATAGACCACCAGCCCGTCCACCACATTCAGGTAGAGGTCAAGTATCCCGTCCACAGCCAGGAATCCCTCTGCCACGCTGAGACGCTTGTTGGCCGAATCGTCCAGCGTCCTCTCAAACCACTGACAGGCCGAGGTCACCGCCGGATTCAGCGCGTCAATCATCACATAGCGGGACAGGGAGGCCATCCTCTCACTCCGCATGGGATTTCTCTTGTAGGCCATGGCGGAGGATCCGATCTGGCTCTTTTCAAAGGGCTCTTCGATCTCTTTCAGGTGCTGGAGCAGGCGGATGTCGTTGGAAAACTTGTGGGCGCTGGCCGCGATGCCTGCCAGCACATTGCAGACCCTGGTGTCGAGCTTCCGGGAGTAGGTCTGGCCGGATACCGGGAAGCAGGAGGAAAATCCCATCTTTTCCGCGATCATCTCATCCGCTTTCCGGCATTTGCTCTCATCGCCGTCAAAAAGCTCCAGAAAACTGGCCTGGGTCCCCGTGGTTCCCTTGGAGCCGAGAAGTTTCATGCCCGAGAGAACGTAGTCCAGATCCTCCAGATCCATCAAAAGCTCCTGTATCCACAGTGTGGCCCTCTTTCCCACCGTAGTGGGCTGTGCCGGCTGGAAATGGGTGAACGCCAGGGTGGGAAGCTCCCGGTATTTCATGGCGAAATCCGCCAGCTCATGAATCACGTTCACCACTTTTTTCTTCACCAGACGGAGGGCTTCCGTCATAATGATCACATCCGTGTTGTCTCCCACATAACATGAGGTGGCCCCCAGATGGATGATGCCGGCAGCTTTCGGGCATTGCTGCCCGTAGGCATACACATGGCTCATGACGTCGTGGCGCACTTCCTTTTCCCTCTTTCTGGCCACGTCGTAGTTGATATCCTCTGCGTGGGCCTTCATCTCCGCGATCTGCTCATCGGTGATCCGGGGCTTTCCCTCCGCGTCCTTGAGCCCCAGCTCCTGTTCGGTCTCCGCCAGGGCGATCCAGAGTCTCCTCCAGGTACGGAATTTCATATCCGGAGAGAATATAAACTGCATTTCCCTGCTGGCGTACCTCTCCGACAATGGGCTGACATAGTTATCTGTACTCATATCTCTCTCCTTCTCTACTTTTCGTACTCACCGCGGATGTCCTCCGCCGGCGGCTCCACCGGATAATTTCCGGAAAAACATGCGTCACAGTATCCCGTATCCCCCTCGATGAGCTCCGGCAGGCGCTCCCCGTCCAGATAGCCCAGGGAATCCGCCCCGATCAGCCTGCATATCTCCTCCACCGTGTTATTGTGGGCGATCAGCTGATCACAGTTGGGAACATCGGTGCCGAAATAGCAGGGATAAAGAAACGGCGGGGAGCTGATCCTGACATGAACCTCCGTGGCCCCGGCATTTTTCAACATCTCCACGATACGTCCGCTGGTGGTCCCACGGACGATGGAGTCGTCCACCATCACTACGCGCTTCCCCTGCACCACTTCCTTCAGCACATTCAGCTTGATCTTCACGCTGGACTCCCGGGCCGACTGTTTGGGCTTGATAAACGTCCGGCCCACATAACTGTTCTTGATGAAAGCCACTCCATAGGGGATTCCCGCCTGGAGGGCAAATCCCATGGCCGCCGCATTGCCGGAATCCGGCACACCCACCACGATATCCGCCTCCGCCGGGTGCATCTGGGCCAGGATCTTCCCCGCCATGATGCGGGAATTGTGGACACTGACACCGTCCATATAACTGTCCGGCCTGGCAAAATAGATATATTCAAAAATACACTTGGCCGGTTTGACCCCGCACAGACTCTCATCGCTGGCAATGCCGTCCCGGTCCAGCATCACGATCTCCCCCGGCTTTACATCCCGGACAAACTCCGCTCCCACGGCATCCAGCGCACAGGTCTCGCTGGCGAGGATATAGCAGCGGTCTCTCCTGCCGATGACCAGAGGCCGGAAGCCGAAGGGATCTCTGGCTCCGATCAGTTTGCGGGGGCTGGCGATCACCAGTGAGTACGCCCCCTTTAGTTTCCTCATGGCGTTCAGCACCGCCTGCTCTACATTCGCCGTGTTCAGCCTCTCCCTGGCGATGTGATAGGCGATCACCTCCGTGTCGATGGTGGTCTGGAAGATGGCGCCGGTCTTTTCCAGCTCCCTGCGCAGATCCGGCGCATTGACCAGATTGCCATTGTGGGCCAGCATCAGGGTGCCCTTCACATAGTTCAGCACCAGGGGCTGGATGTTGGAGTTGGTGCTGGCTCCCGCCGTGGAATAGCGGACATGGCCCACACCGATATTCCCCTTCAGCCGTCCCAGCGACTCCGCGTCAAACACCTCGTTCACCGTGCCCATCCCCTTGGCCGACATCACTTTTCTCTTCGGCCCCTCCGTATCGCTGACTGCAATGCCACAGCTCTCCTGCCCCCGGTGCTGCAGGGCAAAAAGACCGTAATAAATACTGGATACCACGTCATTCCCGTCCAGATCGTACATGCCGAACACGCCGCACTCCTCGTGCAGGCCGTCCTCATACTCTTCATCCGAATATATTTCATTCACAATCGAACTCATCTGCATTCCTTTCTCGTCCCAATCACTTTGTCAGTCCTATCCTCTTTGCCACTTCGTTGTAGGCGTCCTCCACACCGCCCAGATCCCTGCGGAAACGATCCTTGTCCAGCTTCTCCCTGGTCTTGATGTCCCAGAAGCGGCAGGTATCCGGAGATATCTCATCTGCCAGGATGATCGTTCCGTCCTCCGTTTTCCCAAACTCGATCTTGAAATCGATCAGCTCTATACCGCATTCTTTGAAAAACCGGATCAGAAAATCGTTCACCATAAAGGCGTATTTTGTTATGGTGTCTATATCCTCCTGGGTGGCCAGCCCCAGCGCTCTGGCGAAATAATCGTTGATCAGCGGGTCCCCCAGATCATCGTCCTTGTAGCTGAACTCCAGCGTGGGACAGAGAAGTCTGGTACCCTCCTCCACTCCCAGCCGCTTGGAAAAACTACCGGCCGCCGTGTTGCGGACGATCACCTCCAGAGGTATGATATCCACTTTTTTCACCGCCGTCTCCCGGTCGCTCAGTTCCTCCACATAGTGGGTGGGCACACCGGCCTCCTCCAGCTTCCGGCACAGGAAATTCGTCATGCGGTTATTGATGACTCCCTTTCCCACTATCGTTCCCTTCTTTTCACCGTTGAAGGCCGTGGCATCGTCCTTGTAATCGACGATATAGACAGAATCAACATCCGTTTTGTAAACCTTCTTTGCTTTTCCCTCATAGAGCATCTCTTTCTTTTCCAATTTTTTGTCCTCCTAAAATTTACTCATTGCTTATATTAAGAATGCCCCGCTGGATCTTGTTCTGCAAGATCCGAAGCACTGCTGCGTTGATTACTTTCTCATCTATTTTGCCGCTTTTGGCGTCGGCAAGTATGCTGTCGTATGCCGCCTTGAAATCCGACGGAAGAAATAGGATGTCACATCCTGCCTGAAGGGCCTCCCGGGCGGCAAAACCCACTGTATAATTTTTCACGATCACATTGTCGTCCAGGGGCGATGTGAGCACGACGCCGTGAAATCCCAGCTCCTCCCTCAGGAGACCGTTGACGATATCCGTGGACATAAAAGCCGGAAGCTTGTTCATCGTGACTTTCTGCACCGCCACATTTCCCACCATGACGCAGTCTGCACCGGCCTCCATCCCTGACGAGTAAGGTACGAAATTCCTGTTGCGCATGGTCATAAGGCTCTCCCCCGTCTCCACGATGGTCTCCGTGGTCTCCCCCGACACGCTGCCGATACCGGGAAAGGTCTTCAATGTCACGGCCAGGCCTCCCTCACGCATACCGCCGACAATGCTCTCCGTCATATCCGCCACCACATCTCTGTCCGAGGAAAAACACCGAAGAGCATATTCTTTGTTGTTCTCTCCCGCGATGTCCGCCACCGGTGCCAGATTCAGGTTGATGCCCATATCCGTCAGTTCCTTCGCAATGGTGCGTCCGGTCTCATACACCTGCTGTTCCGTCATATTCGCCCCCATCTCACTCTGGGTCGTAAAACCGCTGGCCTGCAGATCCTTCACCTGGGCAGAGAGGGAATGGGTTCCGCCGCCCTCCTCCTCCGCCGCGATATACATGGCTCCGCCGGAAGCGGCACTCTGCAGATCCGCCACCAGTTCCCCGGTCTGCTTCCGGTTTCCTATATTGTTCGCCGTGAGGTAGATCCCCCCGACTCCGTATTTTTTTATATTTTCTTTGATCTCTCCGGTGGCCGCAAGTATATCGCCGTCCATGGTCCTGCTCTCTGTCAGGCTGGTAAGGTTTACAAGAAACAGCTGTCCCGTCTTTTCCTCCAGGGACATGTGCTGCAGATACTCCTCCGCCATGGAAAAAGCCTGTCCCTCCGTGATATCCGACTGCGGCGTTGCTTCCGCTGCCGGGGCAGATACCGTCTGTTCCGGTGACTGCGGCGGCGGGGCGGTCCCCTGTTTGTCTCCGGTGCCCCCGCAGGCCATCAGCCCCAGGCCCAAAGCCATCATAAAGGCAGCCAGAATAAAACGCTTCATAAAGGTATTTCGTCTCCTTCTCTGATTATATTGATGCTACACGTATTATACAATATTATGATGTTGGGGTCAAAAGTTTTTTTGCCCCCCCAACTGATGCCTACGGATTGCTCCATTGCTACGCAATTTTCGCAATCCTTCAACATTCGAAATCCGCGCGTTTCCGCTGGAAACGGCTACTTTCTCATGTTTAGCGGGTCTCAAGGTCAAATGCCTTTTTGTGCAAGCACAATCGGCATTTAGACCTTTCGACCCTGGCATCATATTATCCCCGGACATACAAATATAATATTTTTTTAATATTCTTCTCCTTTTGTGTAAATCGACCAAGCCACCCCGCATAGGATGAAACTGTAAATGATTTTAGGAGGCAATACTATGAGTGATTTATCGGCAACACAGTGCGGCGGAGGCTGCTCCTGCAATGAGGGAAATGGGTCTTCCTGCTGGCTGATCATCATCCTTCTGCTCTGCTGCTGTGGCGGCTCCTTCGGGGGCTGTGGCGGTGGCTCCTTCGGGGGAGACTGCAGCTGCATCATCTGGATCCTGCTGATCCTCTGCTGCTGCGGCGGCAATGGCGGCGGATTCTGCTGCTAATGGAGCACCTGTCTAAATGAACGGAAAACCCGCAGCCGGTGAAAAAGTTTACTTTTTCCCGGATGCGGGTTTTCTTTTGATCTACCGTCCCCGTTCGGCAGCCTCTCTCTCCCTCCCGGAGAAATAGGTCCGCTTTTCCTCCTCCGAAAGCCCCCGGTAACAGTTTAGATCGATCTCATAAATCGTGGTCTCATCCTCCACCAGCAAAGTATCTCCGATGCAGACAAACTCTTTCATGTGCCCTCCTGTCATCTGCCTTTCTGTCACACTTTATACCATCATATGACATTTTTCGCGGTCCGTACAAAAAAGACAACCGTCAGCGCCTGTAAAAATCCTGTATCCTGTCCAGGCGGGAAGTCATGCCCAGGAACAATTCATCCACCAGTGTCAGGGCCGCCATGGCCTCCACCACCACCACAGCCCTGGGCACGATCACCGGATCATGCCGTCCTCTGATCTGCATCTCGATGTCCTCCCCCTGACGGTTCACCGTCCGCTGGGGCTGAAAAATAGAGGGGGTGGGCTTGAAGGCGGCGCGGATCACAATGTCGTCCCCGTCGCTGATGCCGCCCAGGATTCCCCCGGCATGGTTGGTATATTTCTTCACCTTGCCCTCCGACATGTAAAATCCGTCATTGTTCCGGGATCCTGTTTCCCCCGCCACAGATATCCCCGCTCCGATTTCCACCGCCTTCACCGCGCCGATAGAGAAAATATTTCCCGCCAGCCTGGCGTCCAGCTTTCCGAACACCGGCTCTCCGATCCCCGCCGGCATACCGGAGATCACACACTCGATCATCCCTCCCACGGAATCGTGCTCCTGCATTTTCTTTGCCAGGTATTCCTCCGCCCGCTCAGACATCTCCATATCCGGCATACGGAGAGGGCTTTTCTCCCGGTTGCCGTCCTCCATCCGGTCTGCCCTGCACACATAGGGGCCGATCTGCTTCACGTATGCCCGCACCCGGATATCCAGGGACTCCAGGATCTTCACGGCTATGGCGGCGGCCGCCACCCGCCCGATGGTCTCCCTGGCGGAGCTCCTCCCCCCTCCCCGGTAATCCCGGAAGCCGTACTTCGCATCAAAGGTGTAATCCGCGTGGCCCGGCCGGTAGGATGAGGCAATATCCGAGTAATCCCCTGACCTCTGGGAAGTATTTGCCACCATCATGGCAATGGGTGTTCCCGTGGTCTTGCCCTCGAACACTCCGGACAGAATGGACACCCTGTCCGCCTCCTTCCTGGGCGTGGCGTACTTTGTCTCCCCCGGTCTGCGCCGGTCCAGCATTTTCTGCACGTCCTCCTCCGACAGCGGCAGGCCGGCGGGACAACCGTCCACCACGACGCCCAGCCCCTCCCCGTGGGACTCCCCCCACGTCATGATCGTAAACACTTCTCCGAGAACAGAACCCGCCATTTTTTCACACTTCCTTTCAAAATTACTTTGCATTTTCTGCGTTCTATTGTATAATAAAAAGAACACAAAGGAAAGGGGATTTTTTATGTTTAGTCAGTTCTTTGGAAATTATTTAGTTGAAAACCAGAAAATAACCTCCGAGCAATTTTCCTCCTGCATGAAGTATATTATGGATAATCATGTGAAGCTGGGGCTGATCGCTGAAGACGAAGGTTTGCTGACGCACAACCAGGCCACTGAGCTCAATTATCTTCAGATGCAGTCTGACAAAAAGTTCGGTGATCTCGCGATCGAGAAGGGTTACCTGACCGAGAAGGATGTATCCTATCTGCTGGGCAAACAGGCCAACCCCTACCTTATCTTCATCCAGGCTCTGGAAGAGAAAACAGATCTCACAACAGAGGAGATTGACGAGTGTCTGGCTTCATTCCAGAAGGATAACGGATTTTCTGACACCGTCATGGAGGCGATCAAGGAGGGAAATATAGAGGAGATCCTCCCCGCTTTCATCAACGAAGAGGATTCGGATTACCAGGAACTGATCGGACTCACTTTGCGCAATATCGTTCGGTTTATCAGTTCTTACATACGCATCGACAAGGGCGCTGCCATCACCAAACTTCCGATCAAATACGCCGCCCTGCAGCACACAGAGGGTGACAAAAAGGGATTCCTCGGCTTCTGCTGCAACAGCGACGGTATTCTTGCCATCGCCGACGGATATGCCAAGGAAAATTTCGACACCGTGGACGAGGACGCCCTGGATTCCGTGGGGGAATTTACAAACTGTGTCAACGGCCTGTACGCCACCGAACTCAGCTACAAGGAAGTGGAGATGGATATGCTCCCGCCGGAGTATAAATTTGATGACATCCTTCAGGGGGACGGCGAGTTCTACTGCATCCCCGTGTATGTGGAAGGAAAGGAATCCATGCTGGTGGTGCAGCTGAAAAAAAATCCCAACACAGAATCCGAGTCCAACTGATTTTCCCTGCACATCCAACAGAAAGGAACAGATATCATGGCAAGAATATTAATCGTTGATGATTCCAGGACCAGTCGCCGCATGCTACGAAATATTCTGATTGCAGAGGGACATGAGATCGTCGGTGAAGCAGAAAACGGCCAGATTGGTTTTGAAAAATTTGTTGCGCTGCAGCCACAGATCGTGACCCTTGACATTACTATGCCGGTGATGGATGGCCTGGCCGCCCTGAAGAAAATCATACAGACTGACGGGAGTGCAAACGTGGTGATGGTATCTGCCGCCGGCCAGAAAAGCAAAATGGTAGCCGCCATCAAAAACGGCGCCATTGAATTTATCCAGAAACCCTACCAGCCGGAGCAGATCATAAACGTGATCAACAATCTTTCCTGAGTTTTGTAAATATGAGATAACCGCTGTACAGCGCCATGGCTGTCAGCACTATGAGCATTCCGATACGGGCCGCCGTTTCCGGCATAAGCTCCTGCATAAATGCATTGGTCAGACTGATCAGCAGCTGTACTATGACCGGAGTCCCCCAGGCAGACACCCGATTTCCCTCCAGATAAAACTTCCCAAGCACCAGCGCCACCGCCGTGTAAATGAACAGCATCAGGATACACCGGTAGGCGTCCACACACATGGTAGTGACCGGTGTGTTCAGAATATTTTCTTTCATTTCCGGCTGTCCGGCAAAGGTACCCGCATTGATCTGAACAGAATAATACAAGCTCATACTGTAGGGTACCACAATATTCCAGACCGTATTTCCCACACCGAATCCCAGCCCGACCATCGTAGAGCGGAACGGGGATTTCTGTTTCTGATTGGTGAGATATATCCCCCAGTACATCCCCAAAGCCACAAAGATACTGCAGAGCAATCCGTACACCAGGGCTGAGACCGCAAAATTATTCTGCAGGATGTTCCGCATCCAGCTGGGATTGGACAGGAATACAATGATCATCAGATAAAACAAATATTGCCAGAGATATCCCAAAAGTCCGTATCCTGCCGCTCCCAGAAGTCCCGTCTCCAGTTTGCGGGAACGTCTGTTGATTATCATATACAAAAGCCCTGCCGCCGCAAGGGGCAGAAGGATGGCCAGCGCCAT
The DNA here is from genome assembly GCA_964484225.1 of uncultured Eubacterium sp. Taxonomy (GTDB): domain Bacteria; phylum Bacillota; class Clostridia; order Lachnospirales; family Lachnospiraceae; genus Eubacterium_F. The sequence continues at coordinate 128,207 of CAZAEM010000002.1, read as the reverse complement.
CGCCGTCAGCTGTCCCGAAGAAACCATATCCCTATCCTTTCACCATCTCAGTCTCCCAGAAAGAAACCCAGCAATTTGTATCCCGTATCCCAATATTTCCCACCGGCTTCCGCCTCCCGCTCATTGTAGTGGAGCGTTGTATCCCGCCTGTCTGTACTGTCATAGAGCAGATAGGGAACCGGCGCCGAAGAGTGGGTGCGGGTCCGGATCGGTGTGGGATGATCCGGCAGCACCAGCAGGCGATACGCTTCTCCCGCCGCCTCCATCCGGTCTGTCACACAGGAGAGGATTTCCCGGTCGATGTTTTCGATGGCCTGCACTTTCCTCTCCACACTGCCCTGATGCCCCATCTCGTCCGGGGCCTCAATGTGAATGTAGGCGAAATCGTATCCGTCCTCCAGGACCGCCTTCACGGCGGCCTCTGCTTTCCCCCGGTAGTTGGTGTTCAGAGTCCCGTCGGCTCCCTCCACCTCTATGTTGGTCATCCCGGCCCCCACTGCGATACCCTTCAAAAGATCCACCGCGGAGATCATCACGCCCTTTTTGCCATACTTCCCCTCAAAGGAATCCAGCATGGGCCTGGTACCCGCCCCCCAGAACCAGAGGGAGTTGGCCTTGTGAAGGCCTCTTTTTGCTCTCTCCTCATTCAGCGGATGGCGGTTCAGGATGTCATAGCTCTTTCTCATCATCTCCCGGAGTTTCCCGTCCCCGGGCAGATACGGACCGATGACCTGCTCCAGCACATCGTGGGGCGGCGTCAGCTCCACCACGCTCCCGCCCTTCCAGATGGTGCAGTGTCGGTAACTGGTCCCCACATAGAACTGATAGAAATCATCCTCCAGCTCCGCCCTCACGGCGTCCATCAGGACGGCGGCGTCCTCCGTAGAAATCTCACCGCTGCTGTGATCCAGGATACGGCGCTCCTCATAGGGGGCCTCCTCCTCGGAGACCGTCACGAGGTTGCACCGGACAGCGATATCTGTATCCTCCATGGGCACACCGATACTCAGAGCCTCCAGGGGAGACCGGCCGGTATAGTATTGTCTGGGATCGTATCCCAGCACGGCCAGATTCGCCGTATCCGATCCGGGTTTCATGCCATCCGGGATCATCTTTGCCATACCGATCTCCGCTCCGGCGGCCAGTCTGTCCATGTTGGGCGTCCTGGCATACTCCATGGGCGTCCTGCCCCCCAGCGCCTCGATGGGTTCATCGGCCATGCCGTCACACAATACCAATATATACTTCATCACATATCTGTCCTTTCATTCGCTAGAATCCCACCCGGATGCGGGTGATAAATGTGTCAAAGCCGGCGATCGCATCGTGAAATGCCCTCTCTTTCATCTTCTGTGTGATAAAGCCGAACTCGCCCGGCACACCGGCGTCTATCTCTTCGATGTCCTCAAACTCTCTCCGGGCTTTTTCCCTCTCGTCCCGGCCCATCCGGACAAAGAACCGGTTTTCCATATCATCCATGGGAGATACCTCCTGTTTCTCATCCTCCCATATGGTCATCACATTGATATTCATATGTTTTATCGCATCCACCACGTCCGACACCACTGCGCTGGCCGTGGCCTCCTTGCCTGCGCCCTGTCCGTAAAACATCACATCCCCCAGCATATTGCCGGTGACACAGATGGCGTTGAACACGCCGTTTACACTGTACAATGGATTGTCCGGCCGGATCATCTGGGGCGCCACCATGGCGTAGAGTTTTCCCCCTGTCTTCCGGCTGGAGCCGAAAATCTTGATCACCGCACCGGCCTCTTTCGCATACCGGAAATCCTCCGCTGTGATCTTCGTGATACCCTCTGTATAGATATCTTCGTAGTCCACCTGCTGGCCGTATGCCAGGGAGGTGAGGATCGCGATCTTACGGCAGGCATCGTATCCCTCCACATCGGCGGTGGGATCCTTCTCCGCATATCCCAGCTCCTGTGCCTCCTTCAGCACATCCCCGAAGTCCGACCCCTCCTCGGCCATCTTGGTGAGAATATAGTTGGTCGTCCCGTTGAGTATGCCGTTGATCCGCTCGATCCTGTCCGCGGTGATACTCTGGTTCAGCGGACGGATGATCGGTATACCGCCCCCCACGCTGGCTTCAAAGAGGAAGTTTACGCTCTTGCTCTTCGCGATATGTACCAGCTCCGCCCCGTAGGCAGCCACCAGCTCCTTGTTGGAGGTACACACGCTCTTGCCCGCCAGCAGGGCCCGTTTCACAAACTCATAGGCCGGCTTGGTGCCGCCCATGGTCTCCACTATGATAGAAATTTCCGGGTCTTCCACGATAATATTAAAGTCCTTGACTACCTTTCTCTGGATGGGATCCTCCGGGAAATCCCGGAGATCCAGAACATATTTCACTTCCACTTCCTGCCCGGCACGTCTGGCGATCAGCTTGGCATTTGTATTCAGAACCTTCACCACACCGGATCCCACTGTCCCGTAGCCTAACACTGCTATCTTGATCATTTCTCTTCTTCTTTTCCTTTCTCTCTATATTCCGTCAACATCTTCGTCACACTCTTCCATTCCTCGTCCGTCAGAAGATTCTCCGGGTTGATGACGATCACCAGCCCCTTGTCGATCTTCGCCACAAAATCCACATACGTCGTGTCATCTCTCCGCAAAATGGCCGGGACATTCTGAAAATCGCCGCCCTCCACCTGAAAGATCTGGGATACCCCGTCCGCCACACAGGCCAGTTTCCCCCTCCTGGTAGAAAACACGGCAATCTTCGTCTCCCTCGTCACCTCCACAGGGGGAAGCACCAGTTTCTTTTTGATGTTCATCACCGGGATGGCCTCACCCCGGATATCCACCACGCCGAGAAACGTCTCCGGCATACCTTCCATCGGCAGGATCTCTGCATAATTTTCCAGTCCGTGTATATGACCGACTTCCACGCCGTATTCCTTCCCGCTCAGGAAAAATGCAACTATCTCTTTCATCGCGCCACCTTTCCCTTTCCCGCTTTGTCACTACTGGTTCAACCACTTCAAATAGGCATTCATAAACATGTCGATGTCCCCGTCCAGAACAGCATTCACATTCCCGGTCTCCGCGTTGGTCCTGTGATCCTTCACCATGGTGTAGGGCTGCATCACATACGACCGGATCTGGCTGCCCCAGCCGATCTCTTTGACCTCCCCGCGGATATCCGTCTCCTTCGCCAGGTTCTCCTGCTCCCGGAGTATGAGAAGTCTGGCCTTCAGCATCTGCATGGCCTTGTCTTTGTTCATGTGCTGGCTGCGCTCATTCTGACACTGCACCACGATCCCTGTGGGGAAATGCGTGATACGGATGGCGGAGGATGTCTTGTTGATGTGCTGTCCGCCGGCGCCGCTGGAGCGGTAGGTGTCGATGCGGATATCCTCGTCCGCGATCTCGATATTGATATCCCTCTCTATGTCCGGCATCACATCGCAGGACACGAAGGAGGTCTGCCGCTTCCCCGCCGCGTTGAAGGGGGAGATGCGCACCAGCCGGTGTACACCGTGCTCACTTTTCAGATAGCCGTAGACATTCTCACCGGCGATCTCCAGAGTGACGGATTTCAATCCCGCCTCCTCGCCATCCAGCGAGTCCAGTACCGTCACGGAAAATCCCCGTTTATCCGCCCATCTCTCGTACATGCGGCAGAGCATACTGGCCCAGTCACAGCTCTCCGTACCGCCGGCTCCGGCGTGGAGAGTCAGAATGGCATTCTCGCCGTCGTGCTCACCGGTGAGCATGGTTGTGATGCGGAGATCGTCAAATTCCCTCTGGAAGCTCTCGTACTCGCTCCGGATCTCCGGGATCAGGGATTCGTCTTCCTCCTCGTTCCCCATCTCGATCAGTGTCATAATATCATCGTAGGACGCGCTGAGTCTGTCCGCCCGCTCCACAATGCTTTTCAGTTCCTTCACTTCCTTCATGTCGGCGCTGGCTTTCTCTGCATCTTCCCAGAAATCCGGGGCCTCCATGTTTCGTTCCAGCTCCTCGATCCTCAACTTCTTTTCTGCTAAGTTAAAGTGAATCCCTTACTTCCAGAAGTGGTTTCTCAAAACTGCTCAGTTCGATTCGGATATTATCCAGTTCTACCACAAAATCACCACCTTAATATTTTTGTACGGGTCTAACGCCCGCAGCAATATTTGTATTTCTTGCCGCTGCCGCAGGGACAGGGGGCATTCCGGCTTATCTTTTCACTCTTTCTCTGCACCGGCATATTGGCGGAATCGTCCTTGTTGGTTCCGGTGACCTCCGCCACCTGCTCGCGCTCTACCCTCTGTTCGATCCGGACATGCATGAGCATTTTCACGGTCTCCTCCCGGATGGACTCCGTCATGCCGTTGAACATATCATACCCCTGAAAACGGTATTCCACCACCGGATCCCGCTGGCCGAAGGCCTGCAGGCCGATCCCCTGGCGAAGCTGATCCATGTCATCGATGTGATCCATCCAGCGGCTGTCCGTCACCTTCAGTATGATCACACGCTCAATCTCACGGATCTGCTCCGGTTCCGGGAACTCCGCTTCCTTGCTCTCATATATGTGCAGCGCTCTCTCCTTCAGATCCTGGATGAGACCGGCTTTTGTCATATGCTTATCCCTCTCCGGATCAAAGGTGACCGGCTCCATGGGGATCAGCGGGATGAGGATATCATTCAGCTCTTTCAGATTCCAATCCTCCGGAATCTGGTCATCTCCGATCACCATGTTCACATATTTATCCACGGACTCCTCGATCATGTCGATGATGGTATCCCTCATGTCATCGCCGTCCAGCACCTTGCGCCGCTCGGCGTAGATGATCTCCCTCTGCTCGTTGTTTACCTGGTCATACTCCAGCAGGTTCTTGCGGATACCGTAGTTGTTGCTCTCGATCTTCTTCTGGGCCCGCTCGATGGCCTTGTTCAGCATCTTGTGCTGGATCTGTTCACCCTCCGGCATCCCCAGGGAGTTGAACATCTGCATCAGGTTCTGGGAACCAAAGAGACGCATCAGATCGTCCTCCAGGGAGATATAGAATTTGGACTCACCCGGGTCGCCCTGACGACCGGCACGGCCCCGCAGCTGATTGTCGATACGGCGGGACTCATGGCGCTCTGTACCGATGATCTTTAGGCCGCCCAGCTCTGTCACGCCGGGACCCAGCTTGATATCCGTACCACGGCCGGCCATGTTGGTGGCGATGGTCACCGCCCCTTTGACGCCGGCGTCGGCGATGATCTCCGCCTCCATCTCATGGAACTTTGCGTTCAATACCTTGTGGGGTATCCCCCGCTTTTTCAGCATATGGGACAATTCCTCCGAGGCGTCGATGGTGATGGTGCCCACCAGCACCGGCTGTCCCTTCCCGTGGCTCTCCACGATATCCTGCACAATGGCGTTCAGTTTTTCTTTCTTTGTCTTGTAGACCGAGTCGTTGTGATCGACACGCTGCACCGGCAGGTTGGTGGGGATCTCCACCACATCCATGCCGTAGATCTCACGGAACTCCTTTTCCTCCGTCAGCGCCGTACCGGTCATACCGCATTTCTTTGTATATTTATTGAAGAAGTTCTGGAAGGTGATGGTGGCCAGCGTCTTGCTCTCCCTCTTCACCTTCACATGCTCCTTCGCCTCGATGGCCTGGTGAAGACCGTCGGAGTATCGTCTCCCCGGCATGATACGCCCGGTGAACTCATCCACGATCAGCACCTCGTCGTCCTTCACCACGTAGTCCTTGTCCAGGTGCATCAGCGCATGGGCCCGCAGTGACAGGTTCACACAGTGCTGGATCTCCAGATTCTCCGGATCCGCCAGATTCTCCAGATGGAAGAAACGCTCCACCTTTCGGATACCCTGCTCGGTCAGATTCACTGTCTTTTCCTTTTCATTGGCCACGTAATCCCCTGTCTCATTGCTGTCCTCCTTCATAATAATATCCATCTTGGACAGCTCTTTCTCCGTGCCCCGCTTCAGCTGCCGCACCAGGTTGTCACAGGCCTCGTATATCTTGGTAGACTTCCCGCTGGAGCCGGAAATGATAAGCGGCGTCCTGGCCTCGTCGATGAGGATCGAATCCACCTCATCCACAATGGCGTAGTGCAGCTCTCTCTGCACCAGCTGCTCCTTGTAGATCACCATGTTGTCCCGCAGATAGTCAAACCCCAGTTCATTGTTGGTCGCATAGGTGATATCGCAGTTGTAGGCCTCCCGCCTCTCGTCGTTGTCCATATTGTTGAGGATCACGCCCACGGTCAGCCCCAGAAACTCATGGATCTGACCCATCCACTCCGCATCACGCTTTGCCAGATAGTCGTTGACCGTCACGACGTGGACTCCCTTTCCCTCCAGGGCATTCAGATACGACGGCAGGGTAGCTACCAGCGTCTTTCCTTCACCAGTCCGCATCTCTGTGATACGCCCCTGGTGCAGGATCACGCCGCCGATCAGCTGTACCCGGAAATGCCGCTGGCCGATGGTGCGTTTTGACGCCTCCCTCACCACGGCATAGGCTTCCGGCAGAATATCATCCAGCGTCGCCCCCTCCGACAGCCTCTTTTTAAACTCAGATGTCTTCCCTCGCAGCTCCTCGTCAGATAACTTTTCCAAATCCGGTTCCATCGCCTCGATCTTGTCCACGATGGAAATCACTCTCTTGACCTCGCGCTCACTGTGAGTGCCGATCATCTTATTCAGTAATCCCATAATAGCCACTCTCCAAAAAAAAATTCATCCGGCATCCTAAAATGCCATTACATATCATTCTACCATTTGTTGCAAGGGGTTTCAATGATTATTTTGCTATCTTATAGTTAATTTTACATTCCGTTCATAGCTTTTTAACAAAAAAGGGCAATCCCCCGCATCCCGCAGATGCCTCGGATCGCCCAAAAGTTCACGATATTCCTATAGTGTCAAAAATCTGGCTCGATCAGCCCGTATGTACTGCCCTTTCTCTTGTATACCACGTTCACTTCCTCTGTCTGTGCATTGCGGAACGCGAAGAAATTGTGCCCCAGGAGTTCCATCTGTACACATGCCTCCTCCGGATCCATAGGCTTCATGGCAAATTTTTTGGAACGGATGATGCGGATCTCCTCGTCGTCATACACATCCTCATCGATAAATGCCCTGCTCAGGTGCGCTGCCGTCTGTTCTTTGTCAATCAGTTTGTTCTTATACTTACGCAGCTGTCTCTCAATCACTTCCTCCACCAGGTCGATGGATACATACATATCTGTGCTTGTCTCCTCCGCCCGGATGATGTTTCCCTTCATCGGAATCGTAACCTCGATCTTCTGGCGGTTCTTCTCTGTACTGAGAGTGACGTGTATTTCTGTCGATTCACTAAAATACCTTTCCAGCTTGCCGATCTTTTCCTCCACTGCTGAACGTAACCCTTCTGTTATGTCGATATTCTTTCCGCTTATTACTAAATTCATAGTGCTCAGCTCCTTTGCCCATAAGTTTCAAGATAATCTTCTCGTCTATCTTGTAGTCCCATTATACTACAAATCCATTTTTGGGGCAACCAAAAGTTCTGCGAAGATAAATTGTATGACAATTTGGCAAATTGTAAAATCCATTTTCCCATCCTACAAAAGTCTACTATTTTTGTTGACAATGTGCATAACTTTGTGTATAACTAACAAATATCGCAAAATCGTTATTTTAATTGTGGATAACTTTGTGACATTTTCAGGACTACTTTTGTCTAACTGAAAAACCATTTTTCAAAGTGTTTGACAATTTGGCATCGGACTACCCGGCCTGAGAAGCGTTATCTCCTCAATCGTATATCTTATAATAATCAAAGTCTGCATACCCGCCGGTCTGCTCTGTGGAGTACATGAACAGATAGGAACGCGCACCCATGAACACAGTCTGATAATTGTTTGTGAGTTTCAGCGATTTTCCAAGCTTCGCCCAGGTTTTTCCATCGTCCAGACTGTAATAAAATTCTGCCATATCGGTCTGATATGTGGCGGTATGGCTGAAATCGTACTCAATCTTCACCGTCACCTCATCGGAAGCCAAGGGTGTACCGGCCCTCTCATTCTCCGTGATCGGCTCTTTATCGTAATATCCGTCAGACTGCTCGTTGAATTTTCCCTGTCCCTGTACGAGATATTTCTTCCCCTCTGCATCACAGGTGACGCCGATGATGCCGTAGGTATCCTGAAAGGCACAGAGTCCGGCATAATCCCCCGGCTTGAGCCCTGCCACATTGATCTTTGTCTCGGATACACACTCCGGTCCGTAGGTCCTCTGGGTCAGACTGTTCTTTGCCCCATACACGTTTTTGACAATCCGTCCGCTCCGGATCCTGTAATACCCTGGATTCTCTGTGACAGACCAGTTCTCCGGTTCCGGATTGTGGTTCCACTGCCATATCTGCTTCAGAGGTTCACCCTCCTCGTAGGTGAAATCGTCGTCGCCCCATATATAGCTGTTCTCCCCGCTGTCCTTCAAGTGGATGCGGATCGGATCCTCCGACACGCCGGCATGGAATACACCGTCAGCGTCATAAGTCCCCATCATCGGCCAGTCCTTGTAGTTGTTTCCCTCTTCGTCCGTGTAATTCCAATTCACTTCCACGATGGAGGGGCATCTGCCAAGAGATCCCCGATCCTGGAACAGATATCCATACCACTCGCCGTAAACCGTGTCAATTATGCCACCCTGGGCCAGTCCCTGCACAGTGAATCCGCCGGAGGGCCCGCTGTACACAACCTGTTCCTCCCATTCCCCGTTCTGCAGATCCTTCGTCCGATAGCAGATCTCTGTACGGAACCATTTGCCGTTGGGGGAACCGATGGACAACAGGTAATAGTAGTCACCGATATGATAGGCATGCCACCCTTCCGTCCCGCTGAAATTCTCAGATTTAATGAGCGTTCTGCTGCTTCCGACCTGCACCGCTTTCCCGACCCCATCGCCGTCGTCGTCCTCCTCCAGTTTTACCTGAGCCATGTCACACTGCCCGTAGGTGTAGAAGACATACATATTTCCATCTTCGAAGAGAAGGCCCGGGTCGTGGTATGCTCTCTCCGATTTGTATCGTTTCCAGTTCCCCTCCTCGATATTATCCGTCGTGAAGAAAAAGCAGCCCTCATCATGGGTATTAAAACAGACGTAAAACCGATCCTCTTCTTCATTGTAAGACAGAGCAGCCGCCCAGGAGCCATGGGAATACATATCCTTGCCGTTGTCCATGTTTCCGAAATCGTCATCTGCCAATTGATCATACACATATCCGACCGTCTGCCAGTGCACAAGGTCTTTGGACTTCATAATGGGCGCACCCGGATTCAAAAACATCGTCGTACTGACCATGTAATAGGTGTCACCCTTTCGACAGATATACGGATCCGGCACATCTGACCAGAGAGTCGGGTAGGAGCACAGAGCCAGTTCATTCTCCGGTATCGTATCCAGCGGCTGCAGTGTTGGCGAAATCGCAGGCGTCGCCGGAGCCTCAGATGCCGGTGCCGAGGCCGAAGCCGATCTCTGGGGGGCCGGCGCAGTCGTCGATGTCTGCGCAGGTACAGGTGTCGGGGTCACGGTCCCCGGCGTCTCCTCCGTTGCCTTACCCTTTACTGTGACCGTACAGGTCAGCACCTTTTTCTTGGAACCTTTCTGCTTTACAGTGACCTTGATCTTTGTCTTTCCCGCCTTTTTCCCCTTGATCGCAGCCACCTTTTTCCCCTTCTTTTTCACTTTCGCTATCTTGCTGTTAGATGATTTCCATTTCACGGATGAAATCTTTTTTCCGGTCACCTTCAGGCTGGCAGACGCGCCCGTCCTGACCGTCAGTTTCTTTTTGCTGAGTTTCACACCCTTCCCCGCCGCTTCCGCAGTGGGAGATACAATCAAAGCAACTGCCATCGCTGCAGCCGTCACTGCCGCCACAACCTTCTTTCCATATTTTTTCCCTCTCATGAATCTTCCTCCTTAACAAAATTAAATCTATCGTCTTTCACAAATCCGTCTTTCACACCACCACATCCAGCACCGGCTCGCCGTCCACATCGAAATAGACCCGGCGCGCCCCGGACGAACGCGGCGCATCAAGACCGGCCCTGGCATGGTAAAAATTCCACAAAGTCCCGTCTTCATCCTCCATAAAGGAATTGTGTCCCGGACCGTACTCCCCGGGAACCGAGCGGGATGAAAGCAGCGGATAATTGCTCTTGCGCCAGTTGACAGGATCCAGAATGTCAGACCCCATTCTCGGCACCAGAAGTCCTACGGAGTAAGTGGCGTCCACCGCCGCCCCGGAATAGGTGACCATAAGTTTCCCGTCGTGCCAGAGTGCGTAGGGCCCCTCCACCACAAACGTGTGATTGTTCTCCCAGCCATACTCCGGTTTTGCAATGCAGACCGGATCGCTCTCCAGCTTCCACGGTTCCCTCTCATTGATCTCCGCCACATACAGCCACGCTCCCTGATCCACCGGCAGAAACTGCCGCTGGGACCACATGGCATACACTCTTTCCTTATACACAAAGCTCGTCATGTCCAGAGAAATCACTCTCCCCTCCTGACACAGCGGCGTCCCGTCTTTTCTCACCACCAGGCGGGGAGCCGACCAGTCCTCCCGGCACATGGGGTCTCCCCCGTCCCGCAATTTCATCACCCTGGACTCCTCATAGAAAAACTCTCCCGATGTAGCCGCATGGAATATGTACAGACTGCCCCCGATCTCATGGAACTCCGGCGCCCACAACAGCCCGGCTATCCCCGGCCATGTATCGGAATCCAGAAGCAGCACTTCCGCCGCCGATATAATCCCCTCCAGAGTCTCAGAGCACCGGATATACAGCGTATGATTCTCATCCGCATCATTCGTCGCCACATAATAATATTTCCCGTGCCAGTACATACAACAGGGATCCGCCCGATTCACTGCAAAAGGAAAGGGAAAACACATCGGCCGGCTGTCATCTGCCAGCGCAGAATCCGTCCCATACCCCTGACACAGTTTCTGTTTCATATAATCTCCCACAGAATCCGGAATCTCCAATATATTCCCCGGTTCAATCCTCTCCATATCCGCGCCGGACGCTGCGGCAGCTTCTGCCGCCGGAAATGATATTACAACATCCCCCACCACAGATTGATTTCGTATCTGCTTCTCTGCAAAGGGATCTCCCTCCCCCTCCATCCATGTGCCATTCTCATTTTTCCACAAAAAGCGATAACTCTTCTGCTCCTCATCAAAACGGCAGCGCACCTCTCTTATATGACCACCCTCCTGGAGCCGGAACAGTCCGATCTCATCAAAATGCACCAGATCACCGCTCTCAAAAACCAGCACGCATCCCTCGCTCTCCGGATCCGCCTCTCCATCCGCTTCAAGACGTATGGCAGCTACACCGTAACCGACCGATCCCCTCTCAAAAATCCACGGACTCCTGAGACTCTTTGCATTCATCGTACCATCCGGATTGTGCGTCGCCTTCGCATACAGTATCCCCTCATTGTGATGAAACGGAACAAATTTCTCCCCCTCCCGATAAGCCAGATGCATACTGTACGCCAACCTGCTTGCATAAATCATATCCTCCCCCGGCTCACGGGTATAACTCAAAACATCCACTATAACCCCCTCCTATGATAAAATGCCTTCCACACGTGTTTCCATCTCAAAAATCCGCCATTCCACAGTAGACACCTCCCGGCATTTCTGATATAATAACCTCCAAATCCACCCGCATTACTGATATCATACCTCCAAGGAGATCGTCCTATGTTTTTTTACGAAGATTTCAATTACGGCACCCACGACAGTTACTACGTATTCCCCATGACCAACGGCTCATACCCCTCTCATTTCCACCGTTCCTATGAAATGCTCTCCGTGCTGGAGGGCCGGGTTCAGATTCTGCTGGACAATCAGGAGTACCATCTTTCCGTCGGCGACACCATATTATTTTTCCCCAATCAACTCCACTCCTTTACCACAATCAACGCCTCCCAGATGACTGCCATCATTTTTTCGCCGGATATAATCGGGGATTTCACCCACCAGTACGCCGGTTTTCTGCCGGAAAATCCCATACTGCACAACATCCCTGTCCCTCTGGAAAAAGCCGACACAGACAATATTTACGAGCGTAAATCCCTTCTCTACCACGTCTGCGGCTGCTATATCGAGAATACACGGATGCAGAAATGCCATTCGGCACAGGAACTGGCTCTGCTCCACAGGATACTCACCTACATCGGCGAGCACTATACCGACAAATGTTCCTTAAAGGATGTGGCAAAACACATAAACTATGACTATACCTACCTATCCAAATATTTCGAGGACAACATCGGAATAACCTATTCCTCCTACCTGAACCAGCTGCGCATCCATCACGCCTGCCGACTCCTGCAGGAGGAATCCAAACCTGTCTCCGAAATTGCCTTTTTATGCGGCTATGATACCATCCGGACGTTTCACCGAAATTTCAGTAAATACACGGGGAAAACGCCCGGTGAATACCTGAAAAGTATAAAATCTGTATAGCGAGACTCCCATACCCATACTCATTTCGTCTTCACCGTCGAAACAGTCAAACCTCTATTTTATCTTCATGGTCTTTTTGATTCCCTGGGGTTTCTTCAACATCTTTTTGTACTTGTTTTTCTGTTTTTTCGGAACCGTGATCTTTGCCTTCGAGTGAATTCCCTTAAAGGCGTTTTTGCCTATCTTTTTCAGCACTTCCGTCTTGAACGTAATCTTTTTCATTTTACTGCAGGACCGGAATGCCTGACTGCCGATCTGTGCTACATTTTTACCCACCACCAGACTGGCGGCCTTTTTACATCCCTTGAATGCAGATTTCCCGATCTCCGTCACACGGTATTTGACCTTCTTTACCGTGATGGTATCCGGCACCTTGATGCTCCCTGCCTTTTTCTTTTTCGTACCGGTCAGGGTGACTGTACCCTTTCCCGTGGCATCCGGTTTGGTGATCTTGTACACGTAGCTGCCAACTGTGACAGAGGTCCCCTTCTTCGGCAAATTCTCATCCGGCCCGGTGGTGGCGACCGGCGCTGCCGTGTTCACCGGCGCCGTACTGGTTGGTGCCGCACCGGCTGGTGCCGCGGAGGCCAGAGGCGCTTTCCCATCCGGGGTGGCCGTGGGCTCCGGCTTCTTCGGATCCTGTCCCTCATCTGCGTCTGTAACGGTACTCTCTCCAAACTGGAACGCCCTCAGCGAGCATAGAATTTCGTACTTGTTTACGTCCTCGCCGGCCTGGAACACAAAATAAAGCGCATGTTTTCCCTTTATGGTGTCCAGATCCTTGATCTCTGCTGTCTTGATAAGCGTGTTTGTACCATCTTCCTCTGAAATCTCTATCGTACCAATCCTGGTACCGCCATTACTCTCCCAGGGGCGGTCCAGCATGATCTCAATCGTTCCGTCCACACCCTCCGTCACAAGATCCACAGCAATCATATTCTTGTCTCGGGTACCCTTTCCTGCGTCGAAATTCAGATATTTGTATCCCACAATGGATCCCTTATTGATATCAACCACACTGCTGCCGGGGTTGGACGTATTATAATGGGCCTCGATCAGGGGACCTCCCGTCACAAAGCAGGCACTGCCGGCCGCCTGTTTCTTGTACGGATTTAATCCGTTGATCTCAAAGCCCTGGGAGGTAACCTCCGCCTCGCTGATCTCCACTTTTCCATCTTCCGTCACATTGACGTCGATGGCCTCCACCATCGCCTGGCGGGAGAACATGCTGTTGTTGATGCAGCGGTGATAGAATACATACCACTGCCCGTTGATCTCCAGTATACTTCCGTGGGTATTCCCCCAGCCCTGCATGGCACATATGGGGTTCCCGTTCTGGTCCGTCTCCCTGGCCCGGGCGTCTATCAGAGTACCCCCGTAAGTCCAGGGTCCCAGCGGTGTGTCTCCGTAGGCATAGGCCAGCGTGTTGTTGGAAGCTCCCAGACCAAACTCATTTACCTTTGTCTTCCGGCTGTAGATGAATACATATTTGTCGCCCACTTTGCGGAGAGAAGATGCCTCAAAAAAGCGGAAATTATCCCCCTTCTCACTGCCGTCGATCCCCGTGGAACTCTCCCCCAAAATGTCACATCCCTCCTTCACCGTACACATCGTGTCCGGATCCAGTTCCGCCATATTGGAGGACTGAAATCCCCAGTAACCGTAAACTCTCCCGTCGTCGTCGATAAACACCGCCGGGTCAAAGCCCAGTTCACCGTCTGTCTCTGTACTGCTCCCCTCACTCCAGTTGCACACCTCAAAGGGTCCCACCGGACTGTCGGATTTGGCGATCATGCCACCGCGCCCGGAAGACTGGTTATTCGGGTAGAGATAATAGGTTTTGTTCCCGGCACTGTCCTTCTTTTCCACCACATCCGGCGCGAACAATACGTCAGCCTCACCATCCACAATGGACTCAAAAATCACGCCTTCATAGCGCCAGTCATTCAGATCCTCCACCGGCGCCGACCAGGTCACCAGGTCGTAACCACAGTACGCAGTTTTTCTTGTGTCGTGGGAACCGTAAATGTACACCCGGTATTTCCCCGGATTGTCCGGATCTTCAAACAGTCTTGGCTCCCCGTCCGGGATGTGCTCCCAGTGGGGAAGATACGGATTGGCCGCCCTCGCCGGGGTGAACTGGATCAATCCAACCCCCAAAAAGAATATCATCAGGGCCAACCTTACCGTTTTCATATGTTTCTTCATAACAAATAACCTCCTTCATTTTTTCTATAATGTCAGGGCCAAAATGTACATATCTTAATTATATCACCGGATAACCGACTTGAAAAGACATTTAGATGTTGATTAAGGACATTTTTTTGTTTCCTGTAAAAACAGAAAAAAGGGAACCGCCCAAGGCGATTCCCTCTCATGATTTCCTGTTATGTCGATTATCCCAAAACTCTCCTTGCACAATAGGGTGTCCGATAATACATATTGCTTGTGGTAATTCCCGTGCGCGGGTTGCTGGCGTGCACTACCCGGCCGCCGCCCATACAGAGGGCCACGTGATTCACCCGGCCGCCGCTGGTATAGAAGATGAGATCTCCCGCTCTCGCGCTGGACACACTGATCTTCTTGCCCACTCTAGACTGTTCACCGGAAGTACGCGGAAGGCTTATCCCGAACTTGCGGAATACCGACTGGGTGAAACCGGAGCAGTCCGTACCGTTTGTCAGGCTTGTCCCTCCGTACACATAAGCATTACCCACAAAATTCAGTGCGTAGGATACGATAGCGGAGCCATCACCGCTTCCCAGGGTACTTCCTCCGTCGTCCGAGTCACTGCTTCCACTCTGACCGCCGCCTCCGTTGCTGGAACTGCTGCTGCCGCTCTTGCCGCCGCCTCCGTTGCTGGAACTGCTGCTGCCGCTCTGACCGCCGCCTCCGTTGCTGGAACTGCTGCTACCGCTCTTGCCACTGCTGCCGGAGCTGCTGGAGCTGCTGCTACTGCTGCCTCCGGAGCTTCCGGAATTGCCGGAGCTGCTGCTACTGGAACTGCTGGAGGACTGCTGCTGCCGTTCCTGTTCCTCTCTCTCTGCCTCTGCCTCCGCTGCTGCCGCCGCCGCTTTCCTTCTCGCTTCCTCCCGCTCCTCCTCTATGGAGACTGCCTTCTTGAAATGAACGGATATCTTCACATAATCCTTGGATACATAGCCTGTGGTGTCGCCATCCACACGGATCCTGGCCCAATCTGTCTCTTCCTTGAGAACCTCATAGCTCTCATCCTCAGGTATCAAGGTCAACACCGTACAATCGGTATTCTTCTCCTCTCGGACCTTCAGCGTCTCCGTAGTGACGGTGGCGTATTTCGTACCGAAATCCCCGATCAGTTTCTCTGCACTGTAACCGATGGCGAGATAATCTTTCATAATATATCCACTGACAGATCCCGACTTTATGTACACCCAGTCCCCCTCTGTCTTCATGATCGTCGCCGCGCTTCCGCGGTACAGCTTTCCCACAATCGTGGCTTCAGTACTCGGTTTCTTCCGTATATTCACATAATCTGCCGCAATAGAGATGCCCACGTTGGCATACTCGGACTCCGGCTTTGGTGTGGCTGTGGCCACCGGCGCCGTAGTGGTCTGGGGCGTCCCGGTAGTAACCGCCGAGCCGCTGGTGACAGCCGCCGTATTTCCTCCCACGGCCGCCGTGTCCTCAAAGGCCACAATGGCCTCCGGATCCGATGCGCTGGCCCCGGTCTGGACAGAACAATACTGATCCAGAGTATATACCATGCCGGCCAGTTCACTCTCAGAACACATTGTCGTAGACGTGGCGATGACACATCTTCCAAACACACCAAAGGATAACACAAGTCCTGCTCCCAGAGCGACTTTGACTAACCTTTTATGCTGCATTTACTTCCCTCCAATTAAATCGTCTAGATCGTCCTTCATAACTTTTTCAGCAATTATTACAAAATTGTTAAGTACATATTTCAGTATAACAACTATTTTTTCATATGTCAACCCATGAAATCCCTTATTTTTTACATTATTTATCCTTTTTTAATCCTTTTCAAATGAAAACCCCAAATATTCTACAATAGAAGTCTTATTTTCTTTTTGCTTTTTCCCATATCCAATGTTATACTGTTATTGAAAAGCAAAGGAGGTGTTCTACATATGGAGATAAGTGATGGTATGAACATCGAGGCATATTCCATTATGCAAGCGCAAGCGAACGTAATGAGTGCCGTGAGTGTAAGTATGTTGAAGAAAACTCTGGACACCCAGGAAATGATGGGCGCACAGATGACCCAAATGATGGAACTCTCTGTCAATCCCAACCTGGGTGCCAACATCGACGTCCTTGCTTGAAACCGGAAAGAAAGGCCAGACCGCTCAGCTGCGGCTGGCCCTCTTTCACTTTTCTGCCCCGGTATCATCCATCCCGACTATGATCCAGTTCCGGCCGATGCGCTGACAGGTGTAGCGATATTTCTGCCTGACAAGTTTTTCTGTCTCATCCCCATAATGGACTCTGATCTTTTCTTTCGAAAGGATCTCCACCTGATCTTCCGACACCATATCCTGGTTCGCAACAGACCAGGATACAATCTCCTCATGGATTCCCCTCTTGTAATAATTCTTTATCAAGGCACACTGCTGCCGGTATACGTCACTATCCGCCGCCAGCACCTGGGCCATCTCATCCACACTCCCTGTGTTGACCGCCTCCGTGAACGTCTCTATGTATCGCCGGAAAGCCCCCTCCACCGTGGCATCTCCCGCCCCGGCGCCATAGGTGTTGAGATATTGCACAGCTCCGGATTCCGGATCCAGACTGCCGAACAGCCCCCGGCTCTGTTCTCTGACCTCCGCCGCCCCGCTGGCACGGGAATCGCTCCCCGCCGTACAGGTGATACCCAGCACGGCCAGCACGGCGAAAGCCAGCGGAATCAGCAGCCATCTGGAATAATGCTTCCTGGCACTTATGGCGCGGATCCTCTTCTCGATTTCTTTCCCCCGTCTGCTCATCGGCAGCATGGCATACCGGAAATCTCCCGGCCCTGCGTCCGCCGCCCATCTGACCAGCATTCCGCCGTATTCCAGGCGTCTCTCTTCTCCCAGCTGTCGGATCACTGTCTCGTCGCAGGCCAGTTCCGCATCCTTTTTGGAACAGGACGCCGCCAGCCAGAGCAGCGGATGAAACCAGTACACCGACACGAGCAGGATACGGAGCATCGCCCAGATGTGGTCGCGATGCCGATAGTGGACATACTCGTGGAGAATCATCTGCTCTATCTCCTCCCCGTCTGCCTGCCCCTCCGCCACAAGGGACCGGGGCAGATAGATGGCAGGGCGGAAAAAACCGTACAGACAGGGATTTTGGATAGCAGAAACCACATATATCTTCAAGCTTTCTCTCCCACCGGGCAGCTTGTGATCACTGTACGGCACACGTTCCTTTTTCATCTTCCGCATCAAAAGCAGATTGGACAAGAGCAGCCAAAGGAAAAGAACGCAGGAAACCAGACCCCACACATACAGGGGGATTCTCTTCCGGCCCTTCCCGTCCTCCGCCGCTCCGCTTCGGATCGGCAGAACACGGGCCGCAGGCTCGCTTCCCGTTTTCTCCAGGGTATTCTCCTGCACTCCGGCATCTTTGCCGGTCTCCCGGCTCTCCGCCGCATCACGGTCCCGGTCTCCCATCTCCAGCACCGGAAGCTCTCCCACGGAGTCCACCTGACCGCCCTGCTCCGGCGACGCCGCCGTCCCGGAGAAGATATTCGCCACGCTGAGCGGTGTGGAGATGACATTTACCGGCACCAGAAACCGGATCATAACCACAAGCCACAGGGCATAAATCCCCGCGTAACGAACTCTTCCCGTAAAGGCCCTCCGCACCCCCAGCATCAGCAGCACCAGCAGGGAAGACTCCAGCATCCACTCAAAAAAACCTTCCATTCTGTTTCCTATTTTCCTTTCTTATCTTCCATCTCCGCCGTCTTCAATATCTCCTGCAGCTCCCGGATATCCTCTCTGGACAGATCATTCTGGCGGACCAGCGCACTCATCATCATGCCCACGCTCCCGTCATAAATCCGCTGCAGAAAATCCCTTGTCTCCCGGACTACCACGTCCTCCTTCCTGACCTTCGGGAAAAAGAACTTGGTTTTGCCTCTCTCCTCATACCCCACCAGGTTCTTCTCCGTCATTCTCCGAACCATGGTGGCACAGGTGCTTTTACTCCATCCCATCTGCTCCTTGAGAAGCGATACCAGCTGCATCAGAGAGAGGGGGCTCTCCTGCCACAGGCAGTCCATTAAATACCATTCACTGTTTGTTACTTTGATCTCCTGATTCACATTGTCCTCCATTTCTGAGCTTATAGCGCAACAGTTTAGTTTGACTTTGTAAACCCATTATATACTATAAGGTTTAGATTGTCAATCATATTTTTGCTGTCCCTCGCAAAAAACGGTTGACAAAATAAACCCATCAGTGTATAATCGGTTTACAAAGTAAATCATGTCTATAAACACGATAAAAACTACAGCAAAAAGGAGATGAGCAGCCATGAAAATGAAAGGCTTAAACGCACTGCGGGGAATCGGCATCACCGCCATTGTCCTGTACCATCTGTCCCCCTCTGTATTCCGGGGCGGCTTCCTGGGCGTTCCCCTGTTTTTTGTATTGTCGGGATATCTCATGTTTGTCACCAGCAAAAGAGGCTGGGAAAACGGTGAGTTCAGTGTCGGTACCTACTATAGAAAACGAATAAAAAAGATCGTTCCCCCGCTGTTCACTATGGTGATGGCTGTCTGCTGCTTTATGACACTTATCCGGAGCAGTATGCTGATCGGCATACGCCAGGAGATATGCAGCATTTTCCTGGGATATGAAAACTGGTGGCAGATCGGACAACACGCATCCTATTTCTCCAAACTGGCCGACGCCTCTCCTTTCACCCACCTATGGTTTCTTGCAGTGGAAATGCAGTTCTATCTTTTCTGGCCCCTCCTGTTTCTGCTCTACCAGAGGGCCTGTCAGGTGGTGAGCGGCAGAAAAATGTGCTTTGTCTTCCTGCTGCTGGCTCTTCTGTCGGCGGGAAAGATGATGTTTCTCTATATCCCGGGGGAAGATCCCTCCCGGGTGTATTACGGCACCGACACCATGGCATTCCCGCTGCTGATCGGAATCTTTCTGGGGGCCTTCCGGGAACAGTACCACATGGTATTTTCCCGGCCCGTAAAAAACATTCTGCCTTTTTTTGCTGTATTTCTATCCATCCTGGCCGTACTGTTTTTTACCGTGGACGGACAGAACGCCTTTCTCTATCAGGGAGGCATGTTTCTGATCAGCCTGTTTTTTGCCGCCATGATAAATACGGTCATCGAGCAGGAGGACCGGATCGGAGGTCTGCTCGAGTCTTCTTTTCTGTCCCGGCTGGGGGCGAAAAGCTACGGGATCTATCTGTGGCATTATCCGGTCATCATACTGGCGCTGCTGTAAAAAATGTCAATGTCAAAAGGGAGGTTAAGCATGAAAAAAGTCAACATATGGGTCAAGATTCTTGTATTGCTCTGTCTCACAGCCATCGGGGGCTACGGCATTTTCATGGCGCCGGAATCCGACCAGACGGAGATGGAGCAGGAGCTGCGGAGAAATGAGGAGGAACTGCAGTCGGAGGATATATCCGACAGTCCCGGAGCTGTCACGGAAAACAAGACGGAGAGCCCGGAAACGACAGAGGAACCGGAGGGCATTGTCACTGTCATCGGCGATTCCGTCTTTCTCGGTGCGGCTCCCTCGTTTAAGAAAATCCAGAAAAATGCCGTGGTGGACGCCAAAATCTCCAGGCAGGTCCGCCACGGCCTGGAGGTTGCCAGGAACCTGAACAAAAAGCACAAGCTGGGCGACACCGTGATCATCTCTCTGGGCACCAACGGCCCGTTCAATCCCGCCACAGGCCAGGAGCTGATCGATTATTTGGGGCAGAGGACGATATACTGGGTGAATGCCTACGGGAAAAATCTGGAATTTCAGCAGGATGTGAACAGGACGATCCAGGATCTGGTGCAGAAAAATGAGAATGTCCACCTGATCCCCTGGGCCAAGGAGGCAAAAAAACATCCCGACTGGTTCTACCAGGACGGAACCCACCTGAACGCCAAGGGACAGCCGGGCTTTGCACAGTTTGTCCGGGGATATTGCACAGGGGAGGCGGAATCTTTTCTGTCTTTAAGATCCGCTACCGAAAAATATTGCAGCCTGCCATGCTTTTCCATGTTTCCTTGTGGCACGCTCTCGCTAGTTTCACTACGCAGCGGTTCTGTTTGCGCCACTTAAAAACATCTATACTGCGGGCAGATGCGTCGCATCTGTTTTCAGGGGGCTGCCATATCTGCAAATATATTTGCAAGTATGGCAGCCCCCTGAAAACAAACGCCTTCGGCGTGCCCGCAGAAATCAGCAGCAAATAGTGGCGCATAACGAACCGGTGAGTGAAAAATGCCACAGAGAAACATGGAAAAGCATGGCAGGCTGCAAGTTTGCGAAGGCGGCGTATTGTTTTTGCAGGCAAACCCTGCAATTTATTTTTTGTGTGGTGGATATATCGGACAGAAAAGATTCCGTGTCCGCTGGGGCATCGCTAATTTTAACAATTGCCCTAATCTTTAACCACCACAGCCTCAATCTCGATCAGCACGTCTTTCGGCAGCCTGGCCACTTCTACGCAGGACCGGGCAGGACATTCACCATTGAAATATTTCGAATACACCTCATTCACCTTGGAGAAATCGTCCATATTCTTGATAAAAACCACGGTTTTCACGACATTTTCCATTTTGGCGCCAGCTTCCCGGATCAGAGCTGCCAGATTGCCGATGGCCTGATCTGCCTGCTCCTCGATCCCGCCCTGTACCAGTTCACCGGTGGCGGGCACAATGGGGATCACTCCCGAGGTAAACAAAAATCCATTGGCCTCCACCGCCTGAGAATAAGGCCCTATGGCCGCCGGGGCCTTGTCTGTTGATATCACTTTCTTCATAGTGTCTACTCCTTTCTCACTTTTTCGAAGATATGTTAGATCGCAAGTCATATTACGTCGCTTCGCTCCTGACTTGCATCAAAGATGCAAGTCATATTACGTCGCTTCGCTCCTCGCCGGAGAGGCATCATACCCCTGCGGGGCATGATATGTCCTGACTTGCATCAAAGACTATCCTGCATCTTTGATGCAGGATGCCGCCCGGCGAGGGATGCAAGTCATATTTTACCACAGTTATAAAGAATACACTAGTTTTTTTTCTCGATCAATAGTATACTGGAAACAGATTGTTACTACGAATGGCAGCAATCTGTTCATTGGATCAAAAATTGATACAGGAGGTTTCTATGTATAGCTATAACGACCGGGTATCGTTCAGCCGCATCGACAAAGATGGGCTTATGGGGATATCCAACATCGTGGACGCCCTGCAGGACAGCTGCATGTTCCACAGCCAGGACGAGGGGCACTCCGCACTTCAGCTTTTGGAAAAGAATCGTGCCTGGCTTGTAAATTCCTGGCATGTGGTCTTCTGCCGACGGCCCGTGATGGGAGAACACTTCATGGTACACACATGGCCCTACCGCTTTCGCGGCGTGTTCGGAATGCGAAATTTTCTGATGGAGACGCCGGAGAAGGAGACTCTGGCCTACGCAGACAGCACCTGGTTCTACTTTGACTCCGCCAGGGGAGTTCCGGTGAGGGTGGAGGAAGACGAACTGGCTGTCTATCCGGTAGAACCGGCCTACGACATGGAGTATCGGTCCCGCAAGGTCCATGTCCCCGAAAATCTGGAAGAGGCAGGCCAAATACCGGTATGCCAGAACTATCTGGACACGAACAACCATGTAAATAACGGTCAGTATGTGCGCCTGGCAGTGAATGCGCTCCCCCAGGATTACCCTGTCAGCGAGTTTCGGGCCGAGTTCCGCCTGGCCGCCAAAATGGGAGACACGCTGTACACCCGCACCGGCACATGCGACGGCTGTTTCTATGTGGTCTTCACTGACCGGGACGGCACGCCCTATTTTGTCAGCGAATTTATGAGAAAAGGAAAAAGCGAAGAATGAATACAGAAAAACAATTACTGGGCACCACCGCCCGGATGTATGTAGTCCGATCCACCAGGCACGGAGTCTACCTGTCCTCCGACGAGGCCCCCGGCCTGGAAGTCCTCCTTCCGGGCAACCAGGTACCTCCCGGAGCAAAAAAGGGAGATTCCCTCTCCGTCTTTCTATACCGGGATTCCGAGGACAGATTGACGGCCACCACTGCCACCCCCTATATCCAACTTCATCAGATTGCCCCTCTGAGAGTGAAGGACACTACAAAAATCGGAGCCTTTCTGGACTGGGGACTGGCCAAGGATCTTCTGCTGCCCTTTAAGGAGCAGACCTGTCCGATCTACGTTGGGGACGTTTTGCCGGTGGCGCTCTATGTGGACAAGACCGGCCGGCTGTGCGCCACGATGCATATCTACGATTATCTCTCCAGCCAGAGTCCCTACACAAAGGGCGACTGGGTACACGGCAGAGTCTACGAGATCACCGATTCATTCGGCGTCTTTGTCGCAGTGGACGACAGGTACTCCGCCCTGCTGCCCCGCAACGAGATGAGCCGGGTATTATCTGTGGGGGAAGAGATCGACGCCAGGGTCAAGAACGTCACAGAGGAGGGGAAATTAACTCTCACTCTCCAGGAGAAAATTAAAGTCCAAATGGGAAAAGACGCTGATCTGATCTATGAAAGACTGGAATCCGCCGGAGGTTTTCTCCCTTTCCACGACAAAACCTCCCCGGAAATCATCAAACGGGAATTTAAAATAAGCAAAAACGCTTTCAAACGGGCCATAGGAAGGCTGATGAAAGAACACAAAATCGAGATCACGGAATCCGGCATTCGAAAGCTCTAACAAACGGATCCCGCACAAACAAATTTGCCCTCTATGCTGCCAAAGCAACCGCACAGATGGCAAATCTTTCAGTTGTCCAGAAAACGCATACGGCTCTCCGAAGAACCGCGCTTTTTCAACGGGGAATCATCTTTTTTCTTATCCATACCGGCTGCATGGAGCAGTCCACTGGTCATCTCATTTTTACATTTTGCGCAGAAACGGCCGGTCTTGATCATCGTGCCGCAGCTCTCACAGGGCAGGCCCACCGGCGAGTCGTCCGAGAACACCAGGCGCTCCTCCCTGACCCACTGCTTGATCTGGCGCACACTGACCTCCATGGCTTCTGACAGCTCTGCCATATCAATATGCGGGTGCTCCCTGACATACTTTTTCACCTCCACGAATTTCTCCTCCAGCTTTCTCTGGCAATTCGGGCAGACCCGGGGACCCCCAATATGATTAAACAATCTTCCACAGCTTTTGCATGTAACAACCTCCATACCTATCTACCTCCTTTTAATAGTCCTTGCCTATACAGAGACAGGCAAAATATATTTTTTTCACTCCCTGTTCCAGCAAGACCTGGCCACAGGACTCCAGGGTCGCCCCCGTGGTGTAAATATCATCTACTAAAAGCACACTGTGACAATCTCTCATGGCCTCTCTACATCTCTCCTCCGGGGCAAAAACCCCTTTCAGATTATCTTTTCTCTGGCGGTCATTCAACCCCTTCTGCGGTCTGGTCCGGCGTACCCGCTTCAGACCGTTGACCACCGGCGTGTGGAGATATCCTCCCAGCACCCGGGCAATATATTCCGCCTGGTTAAAACCGCGGAACCAGAGCCTTCGCCAGTGCAGGGGCACCGGGACAATACAGTCCACACTCCAGGAAGAAATCTGGCTGCCGCACCAGGCGGCCAGCTGTCTCCCGTAATAACCGCCGTCCTCCAGGCATCCCCCGTATTTGAAATCTGCCATAGCTCTTTTCGCACTGTCATTGTAAATCCAGAGCGCCGTCCCCTGGGTCAGAACACTATCCCGGCCGGAGCAGTCCAGACAATACTCTTTCTCCGGCGAATCCACCGGCTTGCCGCAGTGTCTGCACCGCGGTTCCGTCACCACCTGCATACCTTTGCTGCAACAAGAGCATATCCCCGATGCACCGGGATCGTGTACCTTTCCGCAGAGAGGACATCGTTCCGGAAAAATCCATCTCCAAATGTCCACATCTCTCCCCCATTCCCTGTCTACGCTGCGGTGCGGCAATATTACTATGATGCAAGGCATATTATAACACAATATTACAGGTTTTGCATCCCTGTTTTATCATTTATTTCAATAATTCTTTTCGCAAGAGAGGAATATCTCTGCTGTTCTGACTTGTTTCGTATCATATTCTTCACTGTCTCCCGGCTTCCCACGATCGTGACACACTGTTTGCCGCGGGTGACGGCTGTGTAAAGAATATTACGGTTCATAAGCGGGCGCGGCCCTGCCAGCAGAGGCAGTACCACCGCGGGATATTCACTCCCCTGGGATTTATGGATAGTGATGGCGTACGCCAAGTCCAATTCATCCATGTTCCCCTGGGGGTATATCACATATTTCTCATCCTCGAACCGCACGGTTATCTCCCGGTTGAAATTGTCAATATCGGTTATGATACCGCAGTCTCCGTTGAACACACCGGTTCCCTCCTCGATGACCATCTGATTGTACCCCCTCACCTCCCACTTGATCTGGTAGTTGTTTTTCATCTGCATGACCTTGTCTCCCTCGCGAAACAATATGCCATGGCTCTCAATCTGGTTTTTCCCGGGGGTCTCCGGGTTCAGATACCGCTGCAGAACTTCATTGCATCGGTACACCCCCAGTTCCCCTTTCTTCATGGGAGTCAGAACCTGCACATCAAAGGGGGTGCAGTGGGTGTACTTCGGCATCTTTTCCCTCACCAGCCAAAGCATGACCTCCAGCACGCCGTGGCTGTCCTCCCTCTTCAGGCAGAAGAAATCCCTGCTCTGATTGTCCAGGGCGATCTCCTGCCCGTCGTGTATCCGGTGGGCGTTGACCACGATATCGCTCTCCGCCGCCTGCCGGAAGATGTGGGTAAGTTTCACCACATTGAAGCAGTGGGAACGGATCATGTCCTTGAGCACATTGCCCGGTCCCACGCTGGGAAGCTGGTTCACATCCCCCACAAGGATCAGTCTCGTCCCCACCGTCACGGCTTTCAGGAGACTGTGGAACAGATAGATATCCACCATGGACATCTCGTCTATGATGAGCACATCTGTCTCCAGCGGATTCCACTCATTCCTTCCGAAAAGCTCCGACTGGTCTCTGTCCTCCCTCTCCCGGTCATCTAACGGAGAACCGTTGTACTCCAGCAGCCGGTGGATGGTCTGGGCCTCATATCCCGTGGCCTCCGACATGCGCTTGGCCGCTCTGCCGGTAGGCGCCGCCAACAGGATGTCCAGCCCCTCCTGACGCAGACAGCGTATGATCATGTTGATGGTGGTGGTCTTCCCCGTGCCCGGCCCCCCTGTGAGGATCAGCAGGCCGCTGTTCACTGCCTCCCGGACCGCTATCCTCTGCTGCCCGTCCAACTCCAGTCCCTCCTCTGTCTCCAGGTTCCGTATCAGCTTTTCCAGCGCGGCATCCCTGTTCCCCAGGGACACATTCAGATCCAACAGCATACGGGCGCAGTTCAATTCCCCATAGTACAGAGCAGGCAGATACACATACCTCTCCTCCGTGATAATGACTGTCTTGTCAAATTCCATCTCCTCCAGCACATCCATCAGTTTTTCCGCAGGGACTTCCAGCCGGTAGACCGCCTCCTGCAGGAGAAGCTTCTCCGGCATGTAGACATACCCCGCCTGGGTTCCCGTGTTCAGCACGTAGAGGATCCCCGCCCGGATGCGGTGGGGATCCTCCAGTGAATAGCCGCTCTTTCTGGCGATGTCATCCGCAATCTTAAAGCCCACACCGCTTATGTCCTCCGCCAGACGGTAGGGATTTTCTTTCACCACCTGGTAGAGCTCCATGCCGTACTCCTTATATATTTTCACCGCAAGCTGATTGGAGATACCGTACTGCTGCAGGAAAATCGTGGCGGAGCGCATCTCCCTCTTTTCCTCAAACTGCGTCGATATGCTGATGGCCTTTTTCTCGCTGATCCCCTTCACCTCTGCCAGACGCTCGGGCTCCTTCTCGATCACCTCAAAGGTCCGGTCGCCGAACTTGTCCACAATGCGCTTCGCCAGCCCGCCCCGGATACCGGCGATAGCGCCGGAGGACAGATACCGCAGCATGGCCAGGGCATCCTCCGGCTGTCTGACCTCGTATTGCTGCACTTTCAGCTGCTCCATATAGATCGGATGCTGCACCAGCTCTCCCCGGACCAGCACATATTCCCCCTCATTGAGAAAGGGAAAGGTACCCACGCAGGTCTCCTCCTCCCCCTCCCGGTTTTCCAGTTCAAACACCGTGTAGCCGTTTTCCGGATTGCGGAAAATAATGTGTCCGACATATCCTTCCCGTTCTACCATTTCTCCTGCTCCTCACCGAATAAAATCATCCATCTGCCACAGGTTGTCCACAGCCCGAAACAGATGGATGTCTCTCTCTTATTCTCTCATTGGTTTCTCATTCCGTCCCTGTATCTGTCGCCGTATCGACAGCTGCCGTGGCGCCAGAGTTCATCTGGATGGAGTCATATAACTGCTTTGCCAGCCCCAAGCTCTGCCCATTGTCCATCATGGTGTTAGCTATATCCTCCAGGTAAGTATCATTGAAGACATCCAGATACTGACTGCTGGTGCTGTCCTCCTCCTCATCATCATCAGAGAAAATTTTAGCCGTTTCCTGCATATTCTTGAAAATCTGCTGGATCATATAGGCCTCAAACTGCTCGCAGGCCTCCATCACCTCGTCGTCTGTGTCCGCATCCTGAATCATGGTTGTCAGTCTGGACGCAGACGAATCTGCCACCTCGGCAGAATAATTTGTCAAATACGTGTTATCCAACGATATTGCCATAAGATCACCTCAATTCCTTCAAAAATACTATCATGATCGCAGATTGTTCGCCTGTTGCAGCATTTCATCCGAGGCCTGTATTGCCTTGGAGTTCATCTCGTAGGCACGCTGGGCAATAATCATGTTGACCATTTCATCAGCCGCCTGGACATTAGACTGTTCCAAATATCCGGACTTGATCAGAGAACCAAGTTCCCCAGGTGCATAGACAGTGGGAACTCCACTGGCCGCAGACTCAAAGTAGTTTGACTCTGATCCTTTTTCCAACCCGGCCGCATTGGGAAAATAAGCCAAGCCTATCTGTATACCGAGGTTTTCCCGAACATTGTTGTCATTTAGATACGTCACATTGCCCTGCTGGTCGATCTCAATATTGGATGTGCGGTACTCTGTGGATATTACAATAGGGTTTCCGTTGGTATCCAACACAGCGTGCCCGCTGGAGTCTGTCAACGCATTTCCGTTGCCTGTCACGGCCATGGTAAAGTGGCCGTTTCTCGTATATCCCACGGAGCCGTCACTCATCTGTACCATGAAAAATCCTTCGCCCTGGATAGCATAGTCAAACGCTCCGCTGGAGGCATTGAACGCTCCCTGGGTAAAGTCCGAGGTGATGGAGGCCACCCGTGTCCCCAGTCCCACCTGGGCACCCACCGGCTTCGCTTCACCCGTAGAGGTGGTAGATTTCTTCTGTAGGTTCTGATAAATCAGAGTCTTGAAATTCGCCGCCTGGGTCTTATATCCAGTAGTGCTGATATTTGACAGGTTGTTCGCAATCGTATCCAGATTCGTCTGCTGGCCGATCATGCCGCTGGCCGCAGTCCACAATGCACGCATCATAAGCTATTATCTCCTTTTCTTGATCAAGTCATCAGGAACCCAGTCTACCGACCTGGTTCACCGCACGGTCTAACATGGTATCATAGGAGCGGATGACCTTCTGATTGGCCTCATACGCCCTCGTTATAGTAATCATATCGACCATTTCACTCACAACATTAACATTTGACTGTTCTAAATATCCCTGCAGCACTTCTGCCGTGGGATCTTTCTCTGTGGCTCCATCCACTGGCTCGTACATCGTATTTCCATACTTCTGTAAGTAGTCGTAGTCCTCAAAATCCACGATCTTCAGGGTGTCCACTTCCGTCCCATCCACAAAGATCTGACCGGTGCGGGATATCGAAACTGTCCTGGCATCAGGATCAATCCGGATATCGCCCCCCTCGCCCTGGATGGCATTGCCGTCATTGTCCACCAAAAGTCCGTCCTTGGTGACCTGGAACTGGCCGTTCCTGGTGTAACGTGTATGTACTTCCCCCTTGGCATCCGTCACATTTACGGTGAAGAAACCGCTGCCGCTCAGGGCCACGTCAAAATCCCCGTTGGTCTGTCGGATAGACCCCTGTGCATAATCCGTGTAAACCTCCCCGATCTTCACACCCAGGCTCAAATGTCCGATCGCCTGATTGTGATACGCCTGAGATCCGTCTCGTATCTTTATCGCCAACACCTGGTCAAAGGCCTGACTGGCCACATTTTCATCCTTAAATCCCACGGTGTCGGAATTGGCCATGTTATTGGAAATAACATCCAGCCGTTTCTGCTCATTTCGCATCCCTGTCCAAGCAGTATAAAGACCTCGCAGCATATCCTACCTCCTTTTATTCTCTGTGTCACTTGTCCTCTGGTCCGTTGTTATTGCCACTCAAAAACTCCACGTACTTGCCGGTTCCGATGGCCACAGCCGTCATGGGCTCCTCCGCCGTCATCGTGGTGATCCCCGTCTTGGACTCGATCAGCTCCTCCAGTCCATACAACAGGCTTCCACCGCCGGTGAGAACGATACCGCGGTCTGCGATATCCGCCGCCAGCTCCGGCGGGGTCTTCTCCAGCACGCTGTGAACCGCCTCCACGATCTGGGCGGTGGTATCCTTCAGCGCCGCCTCCGTCTCCTCCGAGGTGACGGTGATGGTCTTTGGCAGCCCCGTCACAAGATTTCTCCCCCTGACATCCACGGACACACTGTCCGGCCGGGGATAGGCGGAACCGATGCGGATCTTGATATCCTCTGCAGTCCTCTCCCCGATCAGAAGATTATGCTTCTTTCTCATATATCGGACAATGGCGTCATCAAAATCATCTCCCGCAATCTTGATGGAAGTGCTGACTACCGTACCCCCCAGAGAAATCACGGCAATATCCGATGTTCCACCTCCGATATCCACGATCATATTCCCACAGGGTCTGGCTATGTCGATACCGGCCCCTATGGCAGCGGCAATGGGCTCTTCAATGATCTTGACATCCCTGGCTCCAGCCTGGAATGCGGCATCCTCCACCGCCTTGCGCTCCACCTCTGTGACCTGGCTAGGTACACAGATACTGATCAGAGGCTTGCGGAATCTCTGCTTGCCCACCGCCTTCTGTATAAAATATTTCAACATCTTCTCAGTCACGGTGTAATCCGAGATCACACCCTGGCGGAGAGGACGGACAGCAACTATATTTCCCGGAGTACGCCCCAGCATCAGCCGAGCCTCCTCACCGATGGCTTTAATTCTGTTTGTATCGCGGTCAAAGGCAACCACACTTGGTTCTTTCAGTACAACACCCTTTCCCTTTACATAAACCAAAATGCTGGCGGTTCCCAAATCTATTCCAATATCAAAAGCCACGACATTAAATCTCCTTTCATTCACAATGGATATCAAGATGTATCTAGCTTAGTATTCCCAAATTACACATACCTAATTTATATTATAAACCTATTTCGAAATAATTCAAATCCTTTTTTCATTTTTTTGAAAAAAATGTTACTATTCACAGCCGATTTGGACAGATACACAGATTTCGTCGAGCTTGCTCGTAAGAAACTGTGTGTCTGTTCCAAATCAGACTGCGAAGCAGGAACCTCCACCCGTTGTAACACATCTACGATGTGTTACTAGTAATGCTTCTTTGAAGCATTACATGAAATGAGCAATCTTAGCCCCGCAGGGGCGAGAAAGCACGCATAGCGTGCGGGATTGCGAGTTGTAGTACTTCTACGAAGTACTACTAGCAATACATCAAAGATGTATTGCATCGAATATGGGCGGAGGGGCTGTGAATAGTCTCCAAAGGATCACAGTTCCCTCGCCTCCTCCGCATAGGCCGCCTGAAGCATGATCGCACACTCCACACGCTTTCTCTGGAGCTTACACCCGATCTCATAAGGCTTATTGATATCCCCATGGCAGTGCCAGGCATTGGCGGCACAACCTCCGCTGCAGTAAAATCTGGCGAAACAGTTCCGGCACTCCTCCTTTGCATACACATTACAGAGTTTGAATCTGTCCCGGATGTTCGTCTTTGTCACACCCTCCTCCACGTTGCCAATGCAAAATTCCTCTTCCCCCACAAACTGATGACAGGGATAGAGATCCCCCCAGGGTGTCACCGACAGATACTCCGTACCGGAGCCGCAGCCAGACAGCCTTTTGTACACGCATGGGCCGCCGCTCAAATCTATCATATAGTGGAAAAACTGAAACTCTCTTCCCTGTCTTTTCCGCCTGAGCATCTCCCGGGCCAGTTCATCGTATCCGGCGCAGATCTCCGGGATGTCTTCCTCCCGTATAGCGTAGGGGGCTTCCGGCCCCGCCACCACCGGTTCCACCGATATCTGGCGAAACCCTTCATCTGCCAGGCTCAGCACATCCCGCACAAAGTCCAGATTGTAGTGGGTGAAGGTTCCCCTCACATAATATTTCGTCTGATTTCTGGACTCCGCCACCTTCTTAAACCAGCCTATAATCCGGTCGTAACTCCCGGCGCCGTTTCGGAAAGGCCGCATCCGGTCGTGAACTTCTCTTCTCCCGTCCACACTGAGGACGATATTGTCCATCTCCCGGTTGACAAACTCGATGATCTCATCGTTCAGCAGCACTCCGTTGGTGGTGAGTGTGAAGCGGAAATGCTTGTCCCTCTCATGCTCCAGTTCCCTTCCGTACGCCACCATTCGCTTCACAACATCAAAGTTCAGAAGCGGCTCACCACCGAAAAAATCGACCTCCAGATTCCGTCGGCTGCCCGAGTTTTTCACAAGAAAATCCAGGGCTTTCTTCCCCACCTCGAAACTCATAAGGGAGCGGTCACCCCCGTATTCTCCCTCACCGGCAAAACAATACCGACAAGCCAGATTGCAGTCGTGAGCGGTGTGGATGCACAGGGCCTTCACCACGGTCTGACGCTTTTTGAAATCAACGATGCCATCCCTGTACACATCCCTGGAAAACAGAGTGCCGTTCTCCTCCAATTCCTGCAGGTCTGAGAACACTTCCTGCATATCCTGTTCGGAGATGGATTCCGACTTGTGTTTCCCCATAATCTCCCGGGAAATCCTCTGTATATTCTCCGGGCGATACCGCTGTTCATCCCCCTCATCAATCATGGCCAGGGTATCGTAGACCAGGTCATCTACCACGTGAACGGAACCGCTGTTGACATCCAATACTATGTTGTACCCGTTATTTTTATATTGATGTATCACTCTGCTTCCTCCTGCTCTGTTATGCACGAATGAAGGACTGGCGGAAGTTCCTTCCGGTCAGCCCTCAATAGATCTCTTATGCTCTCCGGCCAGCCGCCGGAGAAGAACCTGTATAATCCTCCCACTATTTTTGCTCACATCTCTGATTTCCCACAGTGCAGCTGGTCTTGCACGCACTCTGACAGGAGGTCTGACACTCGCCACACCCGCCTTTTTTCATTGATTCCTTTAGGTTTTTCGTGGTCAAGGTTTTGATTCTTTTCATTCTATATTTCCCCCATTTCAAAATAATTTTCCTCTGCTCACTTATTTTACCATAGACTGGTATCTTTTTCAAGCCAATATTCTCTGATGGCTGGTGACCCTCATACGGTATTCCGTCTGAACCAAAACACGCTTCATTTCAGCGTCTGTTGTTTGAAGAGCTTAAAAATCAACTGTGACCACAATACTCCTCCCATCCTTGCTATATGCAGAGATCTTTCCTTTGCCGGCCTGAACGATAGCCCGGGCAACAGAAAGACCGATCCCCGTACCACCCGTTTTAGAATTTCTTGAATTATCTGTACGGTAAAAACGCTCGAACAGACAGTCCAGATTCCCTTTGGGAATATCATCCGTCTCATTCCGTATCTCCAGATGGGACTTTTTCCCATTTTTCTCCAGGGAAACAGCGATCGTGCTCCCTTGAGGAGAATACTTCACTGCATTGTCCATCAGCAGGTTCAATAGCTGGTTGATAGATTTTTTGTCGCCCTTCATAAAGACATCTTCCCTGGCGCTTACCGTTATCTCTTTTTTCTCTGTGATCGCCACAGCCACAAAAGGCTCCATACACTCGCAGAGCAGTTCACTGAGAGAAAACTCTTCCTTTGTCGTGGATTCTGCAACCTCCTCCAACTTTGAGAGTGTTATCAGCTGCCCGGTCAGCGTGTTCATCCTGTGAACCTGGTTCCGTATACTGGCAGTCCATCGGCTGGCTCCGTACTCCATTTCAATCACCTCAGTATTGGCGTCAATAATAGTTAATGGGGTTTTAATCTCATGACCGGCATCTGTAATAAAGCGTTTCTGTTTTTGGTAGCCCTCTGCCACCGGGCGAAAAACAATTCTGGAAAAAATTACCACCAGGATAAAAACTGCAGCCAGTCCTGCAGCGGAAATAGAAATGCTGGTAATAACCGTGTTCTGAAAAGACATCAGTTCATCGCGCCGGTTCAAAAAGATAACCATAGTTTCGTTATCTGAGACCACTTTCCGATATCGGTAGTCACCGATAAAGCCCGCCTTTGTTTTTTCCTCGATTACTCTCTTTCCATATGTCTGCGCTTCCTCGGCATCCACCGTCGCAATATTCCCCAGATGCCAGGATGTGACTTCCCCGGAATTGTCAAACCAGACAGTAAAAAAACGAGTATCATACGCAGATTCCGGAGAGAGATCCCGAAAGTTAGCCTGGTCCTTTTTCGAGCCTGTCTTCCTGCCTTTCTTCTCCGACGGATCTTCTTCTGAGGAACTCTCATATTTTCCCGGCTCTGATCCCGTTTCTCCTGGACGGTTTACGGTGGGCGGATCGGGAAATGTTCCGCCATTGCCCTCAATCATGGTAAGCAAACGATCTGCCTTTTTTAGCAGATTCCTGTAATTTGCAGCGTTTAGCACAAGCATGGCCGTCACCAACACAAAAAACATGGAACACATCGCTACAAGGATAAATTTTTTTCTCAACCCTTTTATCATCATTTTTCTCCAGACAAAATCAATCCAGCAATTCGAGACGATATCCCTGGTTACGCATAACTCTGATCTGCACGTTTCCGCCAAGTTCCCTCATCTTTTTCCTGAGGCCGGACAGATATACCCAAACCACATTGATCTCTGCGTCACTGTCATAACCCCATATCTTTTCCATGAATTTATTTGTAGAGATCAATTGTCCGGGATTGGCCAGCAACAACTCCAGCATTTGAAATTCCCTGTTAGATAAATGAATGCTTCCCTGTGGGGTACTCAGTTCAAAATGTGAGCAATCCAGTCTTATATTTCCTAAAGAGAGTACTGCGCTGACCGCCTCCGTGCGCCGCCGGGTGACAGAGCGGATTCTTGCTAAAAGTTCCTTTGTCGCAAAGGGTTTCCCCAGATAATCATCCGCCCCACAGTCCAGGCCCAGCACACGGTCATCAATATCTGATTTTGCAGTCAGAATCAGGACAGGGACGGAATTTCCTTTTGCCCGTATTTTCTTCAAAACTGTAAGACCATCCATCCCGGGCATCATCAGATCCAGGATTGCAGCATCATAATTATTTGCATCCAGATAATCCAAGGCATTTTTCCCATCATAAACGGCATCTACGGAATAATTGTTGTGGCTGAGAATTGCCACAAGGGCATCGGACAACTCCTGCTCATCCTCCGCAAGCAAAAGTCTCATAAATAGCACCTCTCCTTTACATCCCGGCCCACACAGGCGATTCCTGTTTCCCTCTGCGTGGGCCCGTTTCCAAACTGTTTCCATGATACCACAAAACTACTCCACAGGCAACGCCCTCACTGGATTGCAGATGGTTTTTCCGTTTTGTAGTCAAGCCACTGGGAGACCTGGGAAGCACCCGTCATGTCCACACTTTCTTCGTATTCCTTCACCGTGACAACACAGGAGCTTTCCCCCTCCGCGTAAATTGTCCCGTCGGTTCCCTTCACCGTTACCGTTTTTCCGCTGGAATCCTGTATTTTTCCCGCACAGTAAAGTTTTGTGAGTGCACTGTCCCCGGTGACCGTCCATGTGCATCCCTCTTCTATGTACATATTGCAGTACCCGCTGCCGCCGGAACCGGCACAGCTCTCATCGTCTATGACACAGCCGCACAGGGAGCTTCCATTCTTCATGTAAAAATCCAGATCACTTATGCTGTCCCACACGATATCGCCTTGCATTGTCTGGCTGTCGGCAGTAAACAGGCAGTCTGCCCCATTTTGCCCGGTGGTGCCCCAGCCCCTTGCATTGTTATTTCCCGTGCACCTCAGGAAAAATTCGCTATCCTCTGCATAAGCTATGTCTACATCCGTTAGAGTGATCGTAGACTCCGTATTGGTAGTGTAAAACATACCGCCATTTTTTGCTGTGAGAGTGCCGCCGCTCATTTCAAAGGTGCTGTTCCCCACCTGGGAATCTCCGGACATGCTCTGATACAAAATCACATTCCAGGTACAGTCATTCTGACTGTCATCCCCCATATTCCCTGTCAAGTCAGTATCGAATAGATGAATAGCATTCAGACCTTCAATGCATATGGCCTCCGACGCATTCGCTGTCAGGACAGCATCCGCCACAGCAATATCTGCAGTGCTGTAAATGGCAGGGGAACCTGTCCCATGGGAGGTGTAGCTTCCCCCTTCCATCACCATTTTGCCGCCTCCGCGGTCACTTCGGATCGCAGCGGAGGACTGGCCAAAGGTCTCCACATCCAGATCCCAGGCATACATAGATCCTCCTCCTGCCACATGGATGCCTCCCGCCGTGTCTTTCTTTGTCGTGATCTTCGTGTTGGCTGCGTAGGCGGTTCCACTGCCATAGGCAAAGATCCCTGCAGCACCTGCCGCATCTGTAGAAATGGTACTGTCTTTGAGATAAACCGTCCCCTCTTTTGCCAACACAGCAGCACCCACTCCATAAAAGCTTGCAGCATCACCGCCGACACTGTCGGATGATACCCTCGAGACCGTGCTGCCAGTCAGGGTCACATTCGCACCATTTGAAATAAGTACCGCATTTTCATCTGTCCCGGTGGAAGAAATGTTTTCTCCTGAAACCTCAGTATCTGATGTATATTCCTTCACGGCACTGTAGTTTATGTCCTCCCCGGCATCTCCCGGGAAACCACCTCCCCCTGCCGGCGGGGTTCCATCCGGCGAGGCGCCCCCTCCTGCCGGCGGAGTCCCGTCCGGTGGTGCGCCCTCCGGTCCCTGTCCGTCCGGTTCCCCGGAGTTCTCAGGGCTTATCGTCCCCTCCGGGTTCTGTGTGGCCGTCTCCGCCGTGTCCTGAGGGGCGGCCGAGCTCTCCATGCCCCCTGTGGAGACACCGCCGTCTGCAGCCTGAGATGGAGCAACCGTGGACTTGGTCTTACTTTCGTCAGTTTTCCGGATGATGTATTTGTATGTTTTATAGTATTTGTAGCGTTTCCGGGAGCTGCCGTTCATCTTCCGTGCACTGAGCCGGGCAGATTTTTTCACCGCATAAACCCGCAATTTCGTACTTTTTTTCAGACGGATGCGCACACTTTTGCCACTGTTGGCTACCGCTTTTTTCCTAAACTTTCCAGAAGTAGTGTAGTAGACCTTGTACCCTTTTTTTGCTTTCAGCTTAATCCACAGAGCCTTCGCATACGTTCCCGCTTTTTTTGAGATTGTATATCGTTTTGTCACAATTTTCCCGCTTTTTGCGGACTTGTCTGATGATTTGGCCTGAATCCGGCCCTGAGGCAGCACCAGAGAAGAAAGAGTGATCCCCGCAATCAGGAAGCCGGATGTGATTTTTTTTACATGGCCCATAGAATTCTCCTTTCCGCTGCGCCTTTTTCTGACGCAGTATACTGTAATGTACCCAGTATAAGAGATGAACCTAAAAATAAATTAAAGGTTCGGATTTCACACAGAATTCACATTTTTTTCAACGCCATTTCATAAATTATCTCTATTCTTAGGAGGAAGTGAATGAAAAATATCAGAAAGGCATGGTGAAAAGATGAGGAAAATAAGGAAGATCGGAAAGAAAAAGATCATTATCTGCGCAGCTGTTTTTGTGGTAATTGCCGCAGGTATAACGGTTGCTATAACTGTCGTGCACAGCCGGAAGGATACGACATACGCTTTCAACCAGCAGAGCACGGTATCGCTGGAGAAGATGGATTTGACAAAATCTATCAGCGCTACAGGCACCATCGAGAGCAGGAAATCAAAATCTGTTTCTGTGGCTGTGGAGAACGTGGAGATCAAAAAACTCCTGGCCCAGGTCGGTGATTCCGTGAAAAAGGGCGATACACTGGTGCAGTTTGACGAGAATGACCTGAAGGAGGCGCTTTCCGAGGCAGAGGAGAATCTAAGCGATACAAGGACATCTGCAAACCAGGAAATTGCGGATGCAAAAAAACAATACAACAGTGCAGTGGATACAAAGAAGGAGGATGCAACCTCACAGGCGAAGAAAGTTGCCGAGGCAAAAAAAGCAAAAAAAGAAGCACAGGCTGCAGTCAGGCAGGCAAGGGCAAAACTGAAGGCGGCAAAGACCACACAGGAGAGACAGACATGCCAGGAAAATCTGACAAAGGCAGAGGAGGGATTGGAACAGGCAGAAAGTGCACTGGAAACTGCAAAAGAGAATAAAAAATCTTCACTGAAACAGAATGCGAGCAGTGTGGACAATGCCTCCTCTGCTCTGAAGACAGCGCGCAGCAGCGCCAGGAAAAACATTAAGGAGGCACAAAAGACTGTGGATGAGGCACAGGAGGCCCTGGATAAATGTTCCATGACGGCACCGATAAGCGGTGTTGTGACCGCCGTGAACGGAGAGGAGGGCGACATCTATTCAGGTGATACGCTGTTTCAGATAGATGACACAAGCGCATACATTGTGACTACAAGTGTAGACGAGTATGATATCAGCAGTGTGGAAACCGGACAAAAGGTGGTCATATTGACGGAGGCGACGGACGAGGATGAACTGGAGGGGGAGATAAGCTTTGTAGCGCCCTCCACGCAGAGCTCTTCTGAAACTTCCGGCAACCAGTCGTCCACAGCTGAGATGGCCTCGACATCCTCCAACAGTTCTGGAGGCTATGAGGTGAAAATCAATCTGTCGTCAAAAGATGAAAGGCTGCGGCTGGGTTTGACCGCCAAATGCAGCATCATCCTGGATGAGGCAGAGGATGTCTATGCAGTGCCCTATGACGCAGTGCACGAAGATACGGACGGGAGCAGTTATATTTCTGTAATAGATAATGATAGTGCGGAATTCTCAGAACATCGGGGAGACAGGGATGAGGCAGATCAATCTTCGGGCAGGAAAGAAGCGAAAGATACAGCAAATACAAAAAAAATCGCAGTAGAAAAGGGCATGGAGAGTGACTACTATGTAGAAATCAGTGGAGATGACCTTGCAGACGGTCTGCAGGTGGTGGTCCCAACCGATAGCACATCTGAGTCCTCGGACAGCAGCGATGAAAGCAGCGGTGGTTTTGGAATACCAGGGCTGGGAGGAGACGCTGGCGGAAATCCAGGAGGCGGCCGTGGTGCCGGCGGAATGCAGGGTGGCGGGAGACCGTAAGCGCCCATGGGAGCAGACGATCCTTATGCTCCCGATTCCGTGAGCATGACAATATCAGAAAGGACAGGAAAAATGACAGAAAATAATATGATTGATCTTCAGGGGATTATCAAACGTTTTTATATCGGGCAGCCTAATGAATTGGAAATCCTGCATGGAATTGATTTGGAGGTGAAAGAGGGGGAATTTGTCTCCATAATGGGTGCATCCGGTTCCGGTAAATCTACATTGATGAATATTATCGGCGCCCTTGACCGCCCTACGGAGGGCAGCTATTATCTGGCAGGTCAAAACATGGGCGAACAGGGTGACCTGGAATTATCCCACATCCGAAACAAAGAAATCGGTTTCGTGTTTCAAACATATAACCTCATTGCGAGGACAACTGCGAGGGAAAACGTGGAGCTGCCCATGCTCTATGCCGGAATTGGAAAAAAAGAACGCCGTCAGCGCGCAGAGGAGCTGTTAGAGTCTGTCGGCATGAAAGACCGGATGACACACAAGCCGGATGAGTTGTCCGGCGGTCAAAAACAACGTGTGGCGATTGCCCGGGCGATGGCGAACAATCCCTCTGTCATCCTGGCAGACGAACCTACAGGAGCACTGGATTCAAAATCAGGGCATATGATTATGGATATCTTTCATCGATTTCACCATGAACAGAAAAAAACCGTTCTTTTAATCACCCATTCGCTGGAGCTGGCAAGAGAGACCCAGCGCACCATCCACCTGCGGGATGGGGCTGTAGTACATGACAAAACAGAGGAGGGGAAGTAGAATATGTTGATTTGGGAAAATATTAAGCTGGCTTTTTCTGCACTCGGAGCCAACAAGATGCGTGCCTTTTTGACAATGCTCGGAATTATCATAGGGATCGGCTCTGTCATAGCTATCATGACTGTCAGTTCTTCGCTGACCACCTCGATCTCCGACAGCTTTCAGGAAATGGGTGCCAACAATGTGACTGTAGGGCTCAGTCGAAAGAGTTCGGAGGAAGAGGTGCGCTCCAATGGGATGCGATTTGGTGCTGACAACAGGAATGCCTCCATCGACGAAGATGATATGCTGACAGATGAAATGCTGGAAGATCTGAAAACACAGTATGCAGAGCAAATTGATGCAATAGCGATCAGCGAATCAATGGGAAGTGGGACAGCGGAACGGGACGGTAACTCTGCAGAAGTGACAGTATCCGGAATAAACTGTGACTATTTCCAGAGCAGCACAGTGACACTGCTGGCTGGACGTTATATAAAACAGGAGGACCTGGATGGGGGCAAAAATGTGGTCATGGTATCAGACCTTCTGGTGGACCTTCTCTTCGACGGAGATAAGGATGCAGCGTTATGGCAGAAAATCAGTGTGAATGTGAATGGCAGCTACACGGACTTTTACATCGTTGGGGTATATGAATACGAATCCGAAGGCACGGTCTCCGAGAGCAGCAGCGAGGAAGTCTCAACAGAAGCGTACATCCCTCTGACCACGTCAAAGGTGCTTTCCCGCTCGGATGAGGGATATTCCCAGTTTACAATCGTGACAACGGCTGGGATCGACAGCGTATCTGATTTTGCAGAAAATGTAGAGGCATTTTTTGAACCCTATTATTCGGGAAATGATGATTACGAGGTATCCACTTCGACTATGGAATCTATGACTGAATCCATGAATGATATGGTGGAGACGGTGTCTATCGCCATCTCCTTTATCGCAGGAATTTCCCTGTTGGTGGGTGGAATCGGCGTTATGAACATCATGCTGGTATCTATCACAGAGCGAACCAGAGAGATCGGAACAAGAAAAGCGTTAGGCGCAACCAATGCATATATACGGCTCCAGTTTATCATTGAATCCATCATCCTCTGTTTTGTCGGCGGCTGTCTGGGTGTGGCAATCGGGCTGGGGCTCGGCAGCGTGGCAGCTATGGTATTGGGATATTCAGCAGCGGCCCCCATAGGAGCAATCATCCTGGCAGTGGGATTTTCCATGGTGATTGGAATCTTTTTTGGATACTATCCCGCAAATAAGGCAGCCAGGATGGATCCAATCGAGGCCCTGCGCTACGAGTGAGGGGTAGTTCAGGTTATCCACCCTGGGCCACAGAGATGTACACGGAACTTAGTTTCCCATCCCTGGAAAAATACAAGTCCACCACTTTTTTCCCATCTGTCCCACCCTGGTAACGCAGCCCCCAGGGTGTGGACTCCCCCTGACCCCATATTTTCAGGACATCCCCCCGGCTGAAGTCTTTTTTTACGCCACAGAGGGCAAAATCCTCCATTCCGGACTCTCCATAGTCAGCCTGCAGGGAGGTAATCTGCCGCTCTGCAAGGCCAGCCTCCTTCTTTTTGCTCTGGGCACTCGCATACATAAGCCTCCGTCCCTGGTAGACAAGGACAAATGACCAGTTCTTTTCTTTCCTGGACAGCGGTTCTGCAGATTCATATGTAAATCCCCGGTCCAGCAGATCCTGCACCGTCAGTGGGAATGACATCGGCACCCCGGCAATCGTCACGTGTTTCAGCACATCCTCCAGGTGCGATGATGTGTCCCCTTGGGTGATACTGGCATAATCCGTCTCGTCATCTGCCTGTTCATTTCCCGTCTCGACCCCGGCCATCTTCACAACAGCGGCTCTTTTCCCCTGGTGATACACTTCCAGCATGTGCGTTCCGCTGTTCCCATCCCCCGGTATAACAGCGTAGGTAAATCCCTGTCTCACCAGTTCTTCTAATTTCATGGGTATATCCAATTCTTCTCCGAAAAATGCTATGACCTGCCCGTCGGGTGGTTCCACGGAGGAGGACGGTGCCTCTGTATCCACGGAGGGTTCTGCCGTCGGAGCGGGAGCGGAGACCGCCGCAGCCGTGGAGACAGAGGCCGTCTCCCGGGGAACCGCATGGGAAGATGCTGTCCCATGGGATTCCAAGAGCTGCGGACATATTATGAAAAACCAGCCAAACAAACCTATGGCCAGCATACAGGCCATGAGATATACGGCTGTTGTAAGTATTTTCTTTCTTTGGTCCATCTTTTTGCCCTCTCTTTTTGCAGCACACTGCCCAATGGCGAACGCCTTCCTGCTCAGGACTGGGACAGTTTCAACTCCGGATTCTTCACCGAGACCTTCGTCCCGGCGGGTACAGAGGACACAATAAACGCATTGCCGCTGATGACAGAATCATGTCCGATCACCGTCTCGCCTCCCAGAATAGTAGAATTTGCATAAATCGTCACATTATCCTCGATGGTGGGATGTCTCTTCTTACCCCGAAGGAGCTGTCCCTTCCTGGTGGACAGCGCCCCCAGCGTCACTCCCTGATACAGTTTCACATGATTTCCTATCTTCGTGGTCTCCCCCACCACCACACCGGTTCCATGGTCGATGAAAAAGTACTCGCCGATCTCCGCGCCGGAATTGATATCG
Source organism: uncultured Eubacterium sp. (assembly GCA_964484225.1). Classification (GTDB taxonomy): domain Bacteria; phylum Bacillota; class Clostridia; order Lachnospirales; family Lachnospiraceae; genus Eubacterium_F. Next base: position 86,480 of record CAZAEM010000002.1, on the reverse strand, counting down.
ATCCCCGTCCGGCTGTGGGCATACTCTGTCATGATGCGGGGAATAAAGGGCACATCCTGAACATAGAGTTCATGGGCCAGACGATACACATAAATCGCGTAAAACCCGGGATAGGAAAAGATGACCCCCTCCTTGCTCTTCGCCGCCGGATCACCGTCAAATCCCGCCTGAACATCCTTTAACAGCAGCTCCTGGATCCGCGGCAGGGCGCCGACAAACTCCCGGCAGATCCCCTCCGCCCCTGACACATCTTTCTGACAGTAATCCAGAGCCCGCCTGACCTGCACCGAAAGCGCATTGCATATCTTCACCAGCGTGTCCCCCACATAATACTCCGGCAGACCGCCCATCATGTCCACCTCGGCGAAGTATCCGGGGAACATGATACCCCGCAGTTCCCTGATAATGCGGATGATGGCTCCCCGATCCGGCAGTTTTCTGCCGTCCCGTCCACAGAGCAGTTCGATATTCTCGTACTGGACAGCGAACTGCTCTGCCACCTGCTCAATACTTTGTTTTGTCTCTTTTTCCAAAAGAATCACACCTCCTGGATCAGTATATGCAGTCTGTCATCAAAGGGGAATCTCTCTGACGAAATAATCAATGTACTCCCATATCTCCTCCCGGCCCTCCCGGCTCCGGGCAGAAAAGGGGAGGACGGGCGTGTCTTCCGATGCGCGCAGCGTGCTGCGGATCCGTGATATGTTTCGGTCTCTCATATTTTTGCTGATCTTGTCCGCCTTGGTGGCCACGATCAGGGGATTGAAACCCTTCTCAAGGAGCATACGGTATATTTCCACGTCCTTCCTGGACGGTTCGTGGCGTATGTCGGTCAGCAGGAATACCACCCGCAGCGCACGGGACGTATCCAGATATCTCTCGATCATTTTCATCCATCTGCCCGCCACCTCCCTGGACACCCTGGCATAGCCGTACCCCGGGAGGTCAACCATATAACAGACATTGTTGACGTTGTAATAATTGATGGTCTGCGTCTTCCCCGGCTGCGCCGATGTCCGGGCCAGGGATTTCCGGTTCCAGAGTGTGTTCAGCAGGGAGGATTTGCCCACGTTGGAGCGTCCCCAGAAAGCCATCTCGATCTTGTCATGCTGCGGCAGGGCGCTGGTAATGCCGCACACGGTCTCCAGTTCCAGAGATTTTATTTTCATACACGCCCTCCGCCGCCTGTCAGGGCGTGTCTCAGCACGTCATCCACGGTTTTTGCATACACGAGAGTCAGACCCTCCAGAACCTCCTCTTCCATTTCCTCCACATCCGGTTTGTTCTCATCCGGAACCACGACCTTCTCGATTCCGGCGCGCTTTGCCGCCAGGAGCTTTTCCTTCAGGCCGCCGATGGCCATCACTTTGCCGCGGAGCGTGATCTCTCCCGTCATGGCCACCCTGCAGGAAACCTTTTTCCCTGTCACCGCTGAGTAGATGGCTGTCGTCATCGTGACGCCCGCCGACGGACCGTCCTTGGGGACTGCCCCGGCCGGCACATGAAGATGAAAATCATTGTTGACAAAGAAATCCTCCTGCAGGGGCAGCATGGAGCGGGCCAGGCTCAGGGCGATCTGGGCTGACTCCTTCATCACATCCCCCAGTTTGCCCGTCAGGTTCAGTTTGCCCTCCCCGGGCATGGTATTGACCTCGATCTCCAGCGTATCGCCGCCCACCTCCGTCCATGCCAGTCCGCGGACAACTCCCACGTCATCCTGCTTGTTGGCATCCATGATATGATATTTTTTCTTTCCGAGAAAATCTTTTATATTCCGGGAACTGACCCGTACCTTTTCCGTCTCTTTTTTCAGTATCTGTCTGGCTGTACGCCGGCAGATCTTCCCGATCTGCCGCTCCAGTTCCCTGACGCCGGCCTCCTTTGTGTAATCGCTGATCATAAGGTGCAGAGCCGTGTCGTTGATACTCAGCTGGCTCTTTTTCAATCCATTCTTCTCCAGCTGCTTGGCGATCAGGTAATCCTTTCCGATATGGAATTTCTCGTTTTCCGTGTAGCCGGAGATCCGGATGATCTCCATCCGGTCCAAAAGCGGCCTGGGCACATTGTCCAGCGAGTTTGCCGTACAGATAAACAGCACCTCGGACAGATCCACCGGCATATCTACATAGTGATCCACAAAATTCCGGTTCTGTTCCGGGTCCAGAACCTCCAGAAGCGCCGAGGAGGTATCCCCCCGATAGTCGCTGCTGACCTTGTCGATCTCATCCAGAAGAATCAGGGGATTCTTCACCCCCGCCTTTTTCAGTCCGTCGATAAAACGGCCCGGCAGCGCTCCCACATAAGTTCTTCTGTGTCCGCGAATCTCCGCTTCGTCCCGCACTCCCCCCAGACAGATGCGGACGTATTTCTTCTCCAGAGACCTGGCCACGGATTTGGCAATGGAGGTCTTGCCCGTACCCGGAGGGCCTACCAGACAGAGTATGGGGGATTCCCCTTTCTGTGTCAGCGCACGCACCGCCAGAAACTCCAGGATCCGCTCCTTCACTTTCTCCAGGCCGTAGTGATCTTCATTCAGGATCTTTTCCGCCAGATCCAGGTCATTCCTGTCCTGGCTTTTTTTATCCCAGGGCAGAGCCAGCAGGGTTTCGATATAGGTGCGCTCCACCACATTTTCAGAGGAATTGCTGGAAATACTGCGCAGGCGGTTGATCTCCTCCGCGATCTTCTCCCGCACTTCCTCGCTGCACTCCAAACTCTCCAGCTGCTTCCTGTATCTCTCGTCGTAATCGTCTCCCTCCGCATCCCCCAGTTCACTGCGGATCACCTTCATCTGCTCCCGCAGAAAATACTCTTTCTGGTTTTTGTCCACTTCCTCTTTTACCTTTGCCCGGTAAGCATCCCGGATGCGGTAGATATTGACCTCCTCCATAAGAGTGGTGGCGACGATCTCATAGCGCCTTTCCAGATCCAGGGTCTCCAGCACCTCCTGCCTCTTGTCATAAGGCATGTTGGTGTGCATGGCGATCAGATCCATCAGCCGGCTCAGGTCTGAGGTCCGCTTTATCTTTTCCAGGGCACTCTTCCCCGCCCTGGGATTTTCCGCCAGATACACCTGATACAGTTCCTTCAGGTTGCGGCACATGGCCTCCGTCTCCACCGGGCCTACATAATTCTCCTCACCGGCGTAGGAAGCCACCTCTCCCTTGAGAAAGGGTACAGTCTGGTCCAGTCCCAGAAGCGCCCCTCTCTCCTTCGTGGAGAGCATCACTCTAACAATATTGTCTCTCATCTTCACTTCCTGCTGAACCTTGGCGATCACGCCAATCTCGCACAGGTCATAGTATCCCGGGGAATCCTTCGTCTCGTCGTACTGCCCTGTGATAAAGAGCATACAGTCATTTGCCATGGCCTCCGCAATGGCGTTCTTCGTTATATCCCGGCTTATGTCCAGATGGACCAGCATACCCGGCAGCACCACCATCCCACGCAATGCAAGAACCGGCATGCTTCTCGTTTGCTGTTCACTCATATACCATTACCCCATTCCACAATGCGCCTGTCAGGCGCTTTCATCTGTCTCTGATTTTTTCTTTGTCTCCAGTTTGGGCTGATCCTCGTCCTTCATCAGCAATTTCGGCTCGCCTTTTCCCTCGATGACATCTTTCGTGATCACGCACTCCCTCACATCATCCCTGGAGGGCAGCTCATACATATAATCCATCATACTGGTCTCCAGGATGGCGCGGAGTCCGCGGGCGCCGGTCTTTCTCTCGTTGGAAAGCCTGGCCACTTCCGTGATGGCGCTGTCCTCAAAGGTCAGTTTTACGTCATCCAGCTCCAGCAGCTTCTGATACTGTTTGGTGATGGCGTTTTTCGGGCGCACCAGGATCTCTTTCAGGGCCTCCTCGTCCAGAAGATCCAGCGCCACCGTCACCGGCACACGCCCGATAAACTCCGGTATCAGCCCGAATTTCACAAAATCCTGGGGAAGCGCCTTTTTGAACAGCTCTCCCGCATTCTGTTCGGCGGGATCCGCTATATCCGCGTTGAAGCCGATGGACTTCTTGTCAATGCGGGATCCGATGATCTTGTCCAGCCCGTCGAATGCCCCACCGCAGATAAAGAGAATGTCACTGGTGTCAATGTGAAAGAACTCCTGCTGGGGATGCTTCCGTCCCCCCTGGGGCGGCACACTGGCCTCCGTTCCCTCCAGGATCTTTAAGAGTGCCTGCTGTACTCCCTCGCCGGAGACGTCCCGGGTGATGGACACGTTCTCTGCCTTTTTCGTGATCTTGTCTATCTCGTCCAGATAGACAATGCCATGCTCCGCCCGTTTGATATCATAATCCGCCGCCTGAATGATCTTCAGCAGGATATTTTCCACATCCTCCCCCACATAGCCGGCCTCTGTCAGCGTGGTAGCGTCGGCGATGGCAAAGGGCACATTCAGTATCTTCGCCAGTGTCTGGGCGAGATAGGTCTTTCCCGAGCCGGTGGGCCCCACCATGAGAATATTGCTCTTCTGCAGTTCCACATCCATGTTTTTCCCGGCACGGATCCTCTTATAATGGTTGTACACGGCGACGGAAAGCGCGCGCTTGGCGTCCTCCTGTCCCACCACGTACTCATCCAGGAATTGCTTGATCTCCCTGGGTTTCGGGAGATTAAATTCAAACTCCTCCTCCTCTTCATAACAATTTTCCTGCTCCTCCTCGGCAAGAATCTCATCACAGAGGTCAACACACTCATCACATATATAGACTCCGTTTGGTCCCGCTATCAATTTATGCACCTGTTTTTCTGTCTTTCCGCAGAAAGAGCAGCGAAGCAGGGGCATCTGATTGTCATTATTTTTTCCTGTCATAGCCTCTCTCCTTGACCTGTATACACACAACTGAAATATAGCCGAAAATGGCGCCCGCCGGCACCATTCCCCATTGCTTCTCTATTTCTCTTCCGTATCACGGCGGTTGACAACAATATCGTCCACCAGGCCGTACTCCTTCGCCTCTGCTGCACTCATAAAATTGTCACGCTCGGTATCTTCCGCGATCCGCTCCACCGTCTGACCGGTATTGGCCGCCAGGATTTCATTCAGTTTCTTCTTCGTCTTGAGAATATTCTCCGCCACGATCTGGATCTCCGTGGCCTGGCCTTTCGCTCCTCCGGAAGGCTGATGGATCATCACCTCCGCATTGGGCAGGGCATACCGTTTCCCTCTGGCTCCGCTGGACAGCAGGAAAGCGCCCATGCTCGCCGCCAGTCCGATACATATGGTGGACACGTCAGGCTTCACATAGTTCATGGTGTCATAGATGGCCATGCCGGCCGTCACGGAACCTCCGGGGCTGTTGATATACAGCTGAATGTCTTTTTTGGGATCCTCTGACTCCAGAAAGAGCAGCTGGGCCACCACAAGGCTTGCCGTCTGGTCATTCACCTCGTCAGAAAGGAAAATGATACGCTCTTTCAGTAATCGGGAATAAATGTCATAGGAACGCTCGCCTCCCCGGCTGGTCTGTTCCACAACATAGGGTACTAATGGCATACTTTACTCCTCCTCTGCTTTTTCCTCTTTGTCTGTTTTCTTTACCTCCACGGACTGTTTCACAAGGAAATCCACTGCATTCTGCACCGCCATATCCATGGTGATCTGCTTCTTCTCCTCATCACCCAGGGTCTCCTTCAATTTATCCAGATCCATGTGGTACATCTCCGCTATGTTCCCTAATTCTTTTTCCACATCCTCCTCCGTGGCCTCAATGTTCTCCGCCGCTACAACTGCCTCCAGAGTAAGTCTTGTCCGGATCCGCTTCTCCGCCTCCGGCCTCATCTGCATCATCAGGGCATCCGGCGTCAGGCCGGTCATCTTCATATAGTCTTCCAGGCCGATCCCCTGCTGCTGGATCCTCCCGGCAAATTCCTGGATCATCTGCTGAACATATTCATCCAGCATAGGTTCCGGGATCTCCATCTCCGCGTTCTCCACCACGGACTCTACCACGGTTTCTTCCTTCTGTCTCTTCACCTCTTCTTTTTTTCTCTCGGTGAGAGATTTCTTTACGCTGGCCTTGTACTCCTTCAGCGTCTCAAATTCCGACACCTCACTGGCGAACTCGTCATCCAGTTTGGGCAGTTCTTTCTTTTTTATCCCTTTTATCTTCACCTTGAACAGTGCGGCTTTTCCCTTCAATTCCTGAGCATGATAGTCCTCCGGGAAGGTCACGTTCACCTCCACATCCTCGCCGGTCTTCCGGCCGATCAGCTGATCCTCAAAGGTGTCGATGAAGCTGTGGCTTCCGATGACCAGAGAGTAATCCTCTCCCTTTCCTCCCTGGAAAGGCTCTCCGTCCACAAAGCCCTCGTAATCGATCACGGCTGTGTCGTCTTTCTTGATCCCTCTGTTGTCCACTGTGATCATGCGGCTGTTCTGCTCTCTGACTCTCTCTAACTCAGCGTTGACATCTGCCGCCATGACCTTCACTTCCTGCTTTTCCACTTCGATTCCCTTGTAGTCTCCCAGCTTCACTTCCGGTTTTACGGCCACCAGCGCAGAAAAGACAAATTCCTTTCCCTCCTCAATATCCACCACGTCGATCTCCGGTCTCGACACGATATCCAGGCCACACTCTGCCGCCGCCTCGTCGTAGGCATCCGGGATCACAAAATTGGCCGCATCCTCATAAAAGATCTCCGGGCCGTACATTTTCTCGATCATCTTCCGGGGAGCTTTGCCGCGGCGGAATCCCTGTATGTCAATTCTCTTTGCATTTTTCCTGTAGGAATGTACCATTCCCTTTTCAAAATCCTCCGCGCTCACTGTTATGATCAGTTTCGCCATGCTCTTTTCCAAATTTTCTACTGTATAACTCATTTTTATTCCTCCAAATTTCTATTTTACTGGTAAATCCTGTAATTTCCACTCAGCGCCAACAGGGCAAATAAGTACAGACAGTTGTCATAGTATCTCCGCTCACCGGTGCGCAGCGGCGTATTCCAGAAGCGCTCCACACACTCTCTGGCATAGGGGCCGTCCGCCGCCAGGGAAGCCTGGGCGTTGGCAGCGATGATGGCCACCGGATGAAGCGCCGGCTGGTCGATGACTGTCCCGTCGATCTCATAGGTCATAAACTCCTCACCTTTATGTGTGTCACAGAAAAATTTCTGGATCTTATTGTTGTTCTCCACGTTCCACTCGTCTGCGGCAAACCACTCGTAATCCAATCCGATGTTAGCCGCCACCCGATAGGAATCACTGTAAAACCAGTCGTGCCGGCCAAAGACATTCTGCTCCTTCTCGTAGGGTCTGCCGTCATAGTAAGCGTATTCCGCCGCCAAACCGGTCTCCGGGTGACAGGCCGTCTTTAAATACTCCCGGCTGGCTCTGGCCGCCTTCTTCCAGAAAGGGCGGTCCTCCTCGTTGGCCCAGAGGGCAAACAGATCATAAAAGTGAGCGCAGTGATAGGAGGGGTCACTGAACTTTTTGCTGGGGATGAAGCGGATCAGATAGTTCTCCGGCTCCATGATCGGATCCCCCGGCTCCTTCTCCCCGTTGTGGATACAGGCGCTCAGTATGTTGCGCGCCTCCCGGGAGTAACAGAATATCCCCTCCCCGTCGCCCCAGCGGTGGGAGGCGAAGAAAAGCGCCATGGCAAAAAATTCCTCCCCGTCCGGCGCCGGGCCGTAATCGTTTTTCGTCCCGTCTGTCTTGCATGACCAGGCAAAATACCCCTTGTTGTAGCCTTCTTCCATATACATATAGGTCCTGGCCCATTTCCAGACCCGGTCAAACTCCGCTTTCATGTCCATCTGGACACACAACATCATAGCATAGGACATTCCCTCTGTTCTGGCGTCGTAGTTGCCGGTGTCTTCAAAATATCCCATATCATCGCCGGCTTCGAAATAGAATCTCTCCCCTTCTCCGCCGTAGAATACCGTTTGAAATGCGTCTTTTATCTTCCTGTCAATCTCCTCCTGCGAATGCCCCAGCTCGGCAAACACATTGCGGTATTCCCCCGTGTAAAATGCACCTTTCATCATCTTATTCTCCTTTTATTTTACTCAACCGCATGGCCCTTATCTCTCAGCACCTGAACGATGCGGTTCACATTCGTCCTGCATATCTCATCGGTCTTTCCCTCAACCATGACGCGCACCAGCGGTTCCGTGCCGCTCTCGCGGAGCAGAAGACGCCCTTCCTCTCCCAGTGCTGCCTCCACCTCCGCTTCAGCCTTCTGCACATCCTCATCTTCTCTGGCCGCCGCCTTGTCCCTCACCTTCACATTCACCAGAAGCTGCGGATAGATCATCAGATCCTGTGTGAGCGCGGAGAGAGGTTTTCCGGACTGAAGCCATGCCTCCATCACCATCAGCGATGTGAGAATGCCGTCTCCCGTGGCCGCATGTTCGCTGAAAATGATATGTCCCGACTGTTCTCCCCCGAGGCTGTAACCGTTGGTCAGCATATTTCCACACACATATTTATCTCCCACCGCTGTCTGCTCATAGCGTATCCCCATTTTGTCAAAGGCCTTGTACAGTCCCATATTGGACATCACCGTAGTGACCACCGTATTGTCTTTCAGACGCCCCTGGGATTTCATGTACCTGCCGCACAGGTACATGATATGGTCACCATCAATCACCTTTCCCTCGTCATCTACGGCGATACAGCGGTCCGCATCCCCGTCGTAGGCAAACCCTGCGTCTGCCCCGGTGTCGTAGACCAGCTCCTGCAGGGTCTCAATGTGAGTGGAACCGCACTCTCTGTTGATATTGGTCCCGTTGGGCTGATCGTTCCGCACGATCACCTGAGCCCCCAGAGATTCAAAGATATCCCTGGCCATGACGGAGGCCGATCCATTGGCCAGATCCAGCGCTATCGTCCTGCCCTCAAAACTCTGTTTTGCCAGCCCCTTCAAATATTCGATATAACGGCTTCTGCCCCTGGAATAATCATGGCATTTTCCTATCTTCTCCCGGCTAGCCAGGGGGATTTCGTCCGTCTCCCCGTCAATATATTTTTCTATCTGTTCCTCCACTTCCGGCTCCAGCTTCTGCCCCTGGCTGTTGATCACTTTGATCCCGTTGTCAAAATAGGGGTTGTGGCTTGCCGAAATCATTATACCGCAGTCAAAGTTTTCCTTCCGCACAATGTAAGACACACTGGGTGTCGTCGTCACGTGCAGCTCATACACATCTGTACCGCTGGCTGTGATCCCCGAAACCAGCGCTGTCTCGAACATGTACCCGGACAAACGGGTATCCTTGCCAATCACGATCTTGGTATCGTGATTCTCCCTCTGAAAATAGTGTCCCAAAAATCTTCCCACTTTGTAAGCGTGTTCCACAGTCAGCGTGACATTTGCCTCCCCGCGGAATCCGTCTGTTCCAAAGTACTTCATTTCGTTCTCCAATCCGCCAATCCTGGCAAATAAACTCGTTTGGGCATAGTTCGCCCCAAACCTTATACGTAGTACATTATACACAAAGGGGTGGGAAAAAGCAACCACTATATTTGCTGCTGATCACTGCGGCAAATTACTGCGGGCACGCTTTGGCGTGCCCGCAGTATAAATATTTTCAATTGACCGGATCCTGCCCGTTTACTGCTCCGCACCCAGCTCCCGGAGGGTTCTCCTGATCACAGGAAGATCAAAACCCTTTCTGGCGAGATAAGATATCATTTTATTCCTGTCTGCGTACTCCATCCGGGACAGGCTCTTTTCCCCCAGCCGTTTTCGTACTAAATAGGCGATGGGTTCCCTCTCCTCCTCCGGTGGATACTCCTCCATGGCGCGCTGCAGGATCTCCGGCGGCACACCCCGGTTTTGCAGTTTATACTCCAGCTCTCTCCGGCTGTGGCGTTCTTTCTTATGAAAAAGATACTGAACCGCATAGCGGTAGTCGTCGATGTAGCCGAAACCGGATACATACTCCAGAGCAAAGCTGACCGCCTCCTCCGAGAAGTCCGCCTTTTGCAGACGCTCCCGCAGCTGCTGTTCCGTCCTGTCCTGCTGCAGCAGGAGTTTCATAGCCTTTGCGGCTGCTCTCTTGCATTCTTCCTGCATTCTCATTCCGCTTTCTTAGCTGTATTTTTCTTCCCTGACGCCGGCTCTTTTGCCGGCTCTCCCTGCTCCTGTGGTTCCTCCGGCTCTTTTGTCTCATAGACAGCCCGCACCGCCCGGTCCACCTCGTCAAAGATCTCCGGCCGATCCGCCAGGTATTTCTTGGCGTTCTCGCGGCCCTGTCCGATCCTCTCGCCCTTGTAGGAATACCATGCGCCGCTCTTGATAATGATGTCATGTTTGGCTGCCAGATCCAGCAGGTCTCCCTCTCTGGAAATCCCTTTGCCGAACATGATATCAAATTCCGCCTCCTGGAAGGGAGGCGCCACCTTGTTTTTCACCACTTTGACACGCACGCGGTTTCCGATCTTTTCTCCCGCCTGGGACAGAGTCTCGATCCTTCTCACATCCAGGCGGACGGAGGCGTAGAATTTCAACGCCCGGCCGCCGGTGGTCGTCTCGGGATTGCCAAACATGACACCGATCTTCTCCCGCAGCTGATTGATAAAGATAACCGTACAGTTCGTCTTGTTCACCACACTGGTGAGCTTGCGCAGCGCCTGGCTCATCAGTCTGGCCTGGAGACCCACATGGGAATCTCCCATCTCCCCGTCGATCTCTGCCTTTGGCACCAGCGCCGCCACCGAATCCACGATCACGATATCCACGGCACCGGAGCGCACCATGGTCTCTGTGATCTCCATGGCCTGCTCCCCGCTGTCCGGCTGTGAGATATACAGTTCATCGATATTGACCCCGATATTTTTGGCATAAACCGGATCCAGGGCATGTTCTGCATCAATAAAGCCCGCGATACCTCCCCGTTTCTGCACCTCTGCCACCATATGTAAGGCCACTGTCGTCTTTCCGCTGGACTCCGGGCCGTACACCTCCACGATGCGGCCCTTGGGAATCCCTCCTACCCCCAGAGCAATATCCAGGCTGAGCGATCCGGTGGGCACCGCCTCCACCTTCATGTGTGTCGTGTCTCCCAGCTTCATAATAGATCCCTGTCCATACGCTTTTTCAATCTGTGTGATCGCTGCCTCCAGCGCCTTAATCTTATTCTGATCCTTTTCCATCTCATCATCCTCCTGCTTTTTGCGAACGAATGTTCTGTATGTGTCTATACTATACTATCGCCGTCCCTTTGTCAACCTGTTTTTTCAAATAATTCTCTTTGCAAGGTTACTATGTACAAACTATATTATAAAGCAGCGGGGCTCCCCTGTCTATTGTTGTTTCACGCTATTTTTCAGCGTTTTACGCCGGAACCGCCAGCCTGTATGTATTCTTTGTTTTGTACCTGTCCGAAACGGTGATGAGTGTCCCGTCCCAGGGGTCGATGGCCAAAAAGTTCGAGGTGCTGAGATATGCTGTGGATGTGACATTTTTGTATCCCACCAGAGTCAGCCAATGCTGGCTGCTGGTACTGCTGTACACGTGGAGAATGCAGGGTTTCCCCGCCGACAGCTGCGCATAGGCATTTTGCAGGACCGCCGCCTCCGAGCCGGCGCTGACTGTGGTATAACCTCCCCGGCTCCAGACACAGTCCACGTTGGCCGCGCCGGACCAGAATGTCTGGGGAGCCACTGCCCTGCCGGTCAGTATGGCCTGACAGTAGGCCAGCGCAAAGGAAGCGCAGGCTTTCTTTTCCAGAGCCGTGCCATCTGACTGATACCCGATGGCCTGGATCAGCAGGGGATCGTAGCGCAGGGTCTTCGTCCCCGTACCGCTGGGTATGTACACGGAAAAACGACGGTTTATCACCGTCTTTACCACACCTTTTACATCTTTTGCCGTCACGCGGTAGAAGTAATTTCCCACGGCCAGACTGCCAAACCGGATGGCGGCGTCCACCCCGCTGAGATCATAGCGGGACTGTCCCGGTGCAGCCGTCTTCTGCAGGAATATCTGATTGTCTTTCTCACGGACAACGGCCGCCGTGAGAGACGCCATGGCATATCTGGACTGCACGATCCCTTTCAGGGAGAACGCCGTCCCCATCACCAGACTGGTGGGATAGGTGTACCCTGACGCTGTCATGTCTGACACCGCCGGTTTGGTCTCCGCCAGGCGGAAACGCCATTTCCTGGCATTTTTGCGCTCCCGGCACACCGGCGTGCCGGTTCCCGCATGCATCCATGCCCCCGCCGCGTTTTTTATGTACACATATTTTTCACTGGCGTACACTGCCTCAAAGGAAAAGGCGCGGTCAGACGTATCCAGGGTTCTCTGTTCCAGCCTGTACCGGCTGCTCCCTCCATCCTTTACCGCCGTCAGATACAGGCCGCTGTTGACATTTTTCAGGCGGAATTTCGTCTTCGTCACCGGCTCCAGCATCCACTGCTGCCAGGCGCCCTCCCCTTTTGCCGCCGATGCCACCCTGTCACCGTTCCGGCAAGTGCCTCCCGGCACCTCCAGCACCCGCGGAGACTGCGCCGCAGGCGTCAGATAGAGACAGGCCTCCTCCTCCGTCAAGGGCTGGTTGGCCTTCACCCTGTACACCTTCTTCTTTATTTTGGCAAAAAAAAGCTGTTTTCGTCCTTTTGTGTTTGTGATGCGGAAGGTCACTCTCCCCTTCCGGGAAAAGCGCAGGGTTTTCGTCCCCAGTGAAATTGTCTTTGCGCTCCTCCACCACTTGTTTTTTGCGGAGTAAACCGACCCGGGCCGGTATTGGATCTTCCTGGTGGAAACTGCGGTCACTTTCTTCTCCAGATCCGTCATCCGGATATTTTTTACCGCCGCTCTGGCGGAGACTGCCGGAATGATACAGCACAAAACCAGCAGGATCCCCGTCATCCACCATCGTATCTCTCTGATGCCTTCTCTCTCTACACGCATGTTTTTCTCCCATATCTGTCATGTGTTCATTATCTTCTTCAAAAACTCCACATACCCTTTTTTTGTCTCATAGATGTCCGCCTTGCTGGTAATCTCCCAGGGGGCATGCATGTTCAGAACCGCCACACCGCAGTCGATGACATCCATCCCGTACCTTGCCATGATATAGGCGATGGTCCCGCCGCCGCCCTCATCCACCTTGCCCAGCTCTGCCGTCTGGTAGGCCACCCTGGCATCTTTCAGGATACCACGGATTTGTGCCATAAATTCGGCATTGGCGTCGTTGCTTCCGGATTTTCCCCGGGAGCCGGTGAATTTATTAAACACCATGCCCCGGCCAAAGTAAGCCGCATTCTTTTTCTCATAGACACTGGCATACGTCGGATCAAATGCCGCACTCACATCCGAGGAGAGCATCCTGGAGTTGGCCAGGCACCGCCTCAATGCCAGATCGGAGTACTGTGAAAGACAGTTCAATATCTCCGCCACCGTGTTCTCAAACACCCTGGAGCGCATACCTGTGGCCCCCACACTGCCGATCTCTTCCTTGTCCACCAGCAGGCAGCAGGTGGTATAGTCGCTGTCCTCCACCTCCAGCATGGCAAGCAGGGATGTGTACGCGCAGACTCTGTCATCCTGTCCGTACGCCATGATCATGCTCCTGTCGATCCCCGATTCCCTGGCTTTCCCGGCAGGCACCACTTCCAGTTCGGCGGAGAGGAAATCCTCCTCCTCCACATCGTATTTTTCTTCTAATATAGAAAGGATATTTTTGACCACTGCCTCCTTCTCCTCCCCCTTCACCGGGCGGCTGCCAAAAAGGATGTCCAGCGCCTCCCCCTCGATGACCTTGTCCGCCTTCTTTTCCATGCGCTCATGTGCCAGGTGGATCAGAAGATCCGTCACACAGAAAACGGGATCCTTCTCATCCTCTCCCACACAAACGTCCACTACGGCGCCATCCCTTTTTACGATGACACCGTGGATGGCCAGAGGAAGCGTCACCCATTGGTATTTTTTTATGCCGCCGTAATAATGGGTGTCCAGGTAGGCAAGCTCCGTGTCCTCGTACAGGGGGTTCTGTTTGATGTCCATCCGGGGGCTGTCAATGTGGGCGCCCAGGATCGCCATTCCCTTCTCCATGGGCTGTCTGCCGATGTGAAACAGGACAACGGATTTTTTCATATTGACGGAGTATACCTTGTCGCCGGGTTTTAATTTCTCCCCGGTCTCCACCACTTCCGCCAGGTCGCGGTACCCCGCCGCCTTCGCCATCTCCACCACCCGTGCCGCGCACTCTCTCTCCGTCTTGCCGACGTCCAGAAAAGTCCGGTAGTCCCGGCTCAGTTTCTCCAGCTCCCTCAGTTCCTTCTTGGTGTATTCTTTCCATGCATTATTTCGTTCCATCTCTATTTCCTCTCTATTCATCAAATTCTACGACTACATAATAACCCTTTTCATTGTGCTTGATCTCCTTCACCACGCCGTGATCCGACTTCAGCCGTTCCCTGTACCCATAATTCCCGGACATGGCCACCGCCGGGTTGATCACGTAATAGTAGGCGCTGGGCAGCACTCCCTCGGTGACAGACACCTCGTCCCCCTCTTCCACCAGATTCTCCCGCTCCATCTTAAATTCCATCTCTCTCATTTCCTGTACCTGTCCTCCCGTCAAAATACGGCCGTCAATCGTACTGCACTTCCACAAGGCAGAGTCCCGCCGCCGGGGCCGTCACACCGGCCAGCCGCCGCTCCCCCGTCACAAGAATCTCCTGTATGCTCTCCGGCTCTCTCTCCCCGGTTCCGATCTCCACCAGCGTCCCTGTGAGGATCCGGACCATGTGGTAGAGAAATCCGTTTCCCTCAAAACGGAGGATGACTTTCCCCTCATCCTCCCGGATATCGACCCGACGGAGGTCGCGCACCGTGGACTTCTTCTTTGAAGCTCTGGCACAAAAACCACGGAAATCTCTCTTCCCCAGGAGAAGCGGAACCGCCTCTCTCATCCTGGCCACATCCAATTCCCGCTCCATCTGCCAGACATATCTCCTGTGGAAAACATCCCATGTCCCCGCCTTCTGCAGACAGTACTCGTAGATCTTTCCCGTGGCGTTCAAGCGGCTGTGAAAGCGGTCTCCCGCTCTGTCTACTGCCATTATTCGTATATCCTCCGGCAAATATTCATTCAACCTGTCCCGGATCTCCTCCGCCGGAACCTCTCTGTCCATATGGAAATTTGCCACCTGGCCCCGGGCATGCACACCGGCGTCCGTGCGCCCGGCACCCCGGATCCGGATATCCATGCCGTACTGACGGCGGATCACCCTCTCGATCCGCCGCTGAATGGTATCCTGTTCTTCCTCCTGGCGCTGCCAGCCCCGGTATCTCCCGCCATCATACTGTATGACTAATCGGTAGTTGCTCATAGGCGGTCTCCACGTTTTCCCTCATATTTTTCACGCATTCTGAGCTCCGCCATGATCCTCTTGAAGCCGTCGGTCCCATCCTCGACAGAGAGATCCAGACTGACCGCGATATTGTTCAGCATATGCTCATCCAGATCGTCTTTCATGCTCTCGAATATCTTGATCTTTTCCCGGTATGTCTCCGCGTCAAAAAAGGCGATCATCTTATCCAGTCCCGGCGCGGCACCGTCTCCTCCGGATTCCTCCTCCGATTCCGCGCGGACCTCGCCTTTGGATATCCTGGGCTGCTTATCCGGCAGATCCTCCCGCTTGGGAAGCTGCTTGCGCCCCATCACGGGAAGCTCTGCGAACTCCCGCACGTACTCTGCAAAAAACTGTCGTTTTTCCATGACAAAATATTCGTACGGCTTGGTCAGCTCCTGATAACAGATGACCTCCTGATAATTCGGTTTTGTCTGTGCTCGTGCAATGATCTGTACCGGTGCTCCGGTCTCCTTGTGATAAAAAATTCCTGTCTTCATGACAAACACTCCCTTTGGCTGAGATAATGATAAGAGCGCACCATATCAGCGCGCTCCGAAAAACTTTCTTTTGTTTAGCATCCCTGGCTCTGTGCATAGATCCTGCTGGTGATGCTCTCACCGTCTACCTTCGTCACGTATTTGATACGGATATAGTAGGTCTTGCCCTTCTTGATCTTTTTCTTACCGCATTTGGTAATGGTGTAACTGGTCTTCTTGGAACCAAGGGATTTCACATTCTTGTATCCACCGTCCTTCTGTGTGGAAATGGATAATTTATACTTGCTGATCCCGGATATCTTGCTCCAGGTCACCTTGATCTTTTTCTTTTTGCTGACTCTCTTTGCCGTCACTTTTTTGGCCGAGGCGTTCCACTCGGAAGGGGAGTATGCGCCGTATACTTTCTTGTTGCCCACCACCACATAGGCCCTGACGCGGCACTGTACAAACTTATTCTTGTAGATCGGCGTGTGGTCGTAATAATAACCGCTTCTCTCCACTTTGAGAAGGCTCTTTCCCTTCTTGTCCAGCAGCTGTACCTCATATCCGTCCGCATTGTTCACTCCCGTCCACTCATACCGGGCTGTTTTCGATGCATCCCAGAGGTTCGTCATTTTCACAGCCGGCACTTTTGAAGGCGCCGTTTTCATGGACACGGCAGTGTAAAAAATACTCTCTCCCCTGAGACCGACCGGCGTGACGGTATAGGCGATGACAAAATACCGGATCTGCTGGGAAGCCGTCAGTCCGTTCACCGTGTAACTGGTGGCCGTCGTGCTGCCAAGCTTGGTAACGTCATTGTACGCATTGTAGCGGTACACATCGTAGCCGGTGGCACCGGACACCGCCGCCCAGGACATGGAGACAGAATCCGCCGTGGCGTTGGTCTGGGCCAGACCGGTCACATCCCCCACCTTCGGTAATGTCCCTACGGAAACCACATCGGAGCGGTCCACCTCCGTTTCACTGTAGTCATATGCCACCACCTGTACATAGATTGTCTTCCCTGCATTCAGGCCTGTCAAGGTAGCATAGGTGCGTCCGCTGGTACTAACCTTACCGGTCAGGGCATCCTGAGAGTACCCCCACCATACCTGATATAAGCAGCCACTTCCGCTGGCAATGGCATCCCACTCTATCGATACAGAAGACGTGGTCGCCCCCGACTGCTTCAACCCGCTGATCTTCGCTTCACTTGTATCCGTAAAAATCAAAAGGCCCAGTACAAGAGCTGCCATCATAAGTAGTGTCTTACAGGTTTTTTTCATGTTTAATTTCTCCTTTTTCAAATTATGTTGCGATGCCCGTCGGAGCAAACCGCAGACATCAATGTCCCCAGGACATCTCACATCCCCGGGATGTATTGTAACTCTATATTATCTCCATTTGTCCCCGCCGTCAACAATTTTTTTCCTTGATCAAACGTACCAATTTATGGCGAAAAGCCTTCTCGTACACATTTCCCCGGTCGTAGGCGTATTTGTTGAAATCAAACCGGCTGTCGGCGATCATCTCCCGGGTGAAAAATTTGTCCTCCCCGTCCCGGAAAGTCACCCATACGGCGCCCATCAGTTCCTCCTCCGTATAATCCGAGGTCTGTACCATCACCGACAGATTTCTCTTCTCCAGAAGATACACATGGGCGTATGTACCTACTGTCTCTGTCAGCCGGGCCACATTAATCTGGCGTTCCGGATCTTCATCCTCCACCGCCACGATCACAGGGAGGGTCCGGCTTGGATTTTGGATAAATTCACTGAGTTCTTCCATATCTTTCAGATTTCGGATTCTTCTGGGTTTCAGCGACAAAGGAATCACATCCCGGTATCCCAGGCGCCGGAAAATCTCATCAATAAAACGGGGCTTGGAGAAACAGTCCCTCACCAGCCTGTCCGGCGGATGACCATAATCGCATCTCACTTTCATGCGGATCTGGTCACTGCGTTCCAGGCTCACATTTGTATGCCAGACCACACCTTTTCTCGTGGTATCCACGTAATCCAGGTCCAGTTTATATATCCCCAGGGAGACATCCCCCAGGATTTTCAGGTTATACCCCGCCACATGGAGTTCGTAATCCACCGGCGTATCCGGTATATCGTCCGCCACATTGTGAAACCGGCTTCTGGCCCAGGATGCGATCAGCTGCACGGCAGACATGAATTCTTTGTTGAAATCTCTGTCCTCACTGTGGCACAGAATCACATTCAACGTGAAGGTAGGCGTCACCTCCAGAGGATTAAGCTCAATGCGCTCCCCCCGGGGCAGCTTGCTCTTGCCGGTCACTTCCCCGCATATCCTGGCCAGCCGTTTCTTTTTTCTGTGGTCGTAATCGGCCACAGATTCGTTGGCCACCTTCACAAGCTGGTTGTAAGTGATGGGGGACTGCTGCTCGGCTCCCAGCAGAGCAAACAGTACTTTTTCCCTGGAACAACGGTAGAGACAGTACGCCACGTCCTCGTTCTCATCCAGAAAATGCACCACCTCCTCCGACAACGGCTCCATGGCAAACCGCAGCCGAAACCTCCCCTTCAACATCATCTCCCAGTTCCCGGCGGTGAAATGATAGTAGGACAATTGGTCAAACACGGTCACCGTGGCCCAGTCGCACAATTCCAGATTGGCGAGAACGGAGTTGAGGGTTCTGGACAGATCCTCGTTGTCCTTCCAGAATTTATCCCCGTAAGGGGATTTGTATCGCATGTCATGTTCAATCTCATGCCAGCCCTCGAAAAAGACCGTGCGAAGCTGCACCTCAAAGGTAAGCTCCGCCGGCACGCAGGATATATCCCCGTTGTACAGGCGCTGATACTCCTCCGGTATGCGGAATACTCCGTTCAGCTTCGAGGCCTTGAACTCTTCCTCCGTCGTGTCCGTGACGGACCATATTCCCTCTCTGCAGAAAGTTTCATCCAAAATTTTCTGAATGATCTTTCTGTCGTCATAATAGTACACCACCACCCGGAGTCCCACCAGGTCCTGGAGTTTCTTTTCCCCTTCACCGTAGCCATATCCGCCCCGCTCCAGTTTGTTCACAATGGAGACCGGTGTCTTGGCCCGATGGAAAATACGAAAATACATGCCTGTGCGCCCCAGTATCCCGCGGACGTCCTCCTCCAGGCGCTCACCGATCCCATCCAGCTGCGCTACATGTATCTTTTTTTCTACCTCTTCTACATTATATTTCATACTTCACACCTTTTTCGTTCCATATAGGGCTAACACCCATCCCACCCGTAGTCATGTGCCTCCTCGTGATGTTCGTATCCCGACCACTCGTCTGTCTGATATTGTCCACCTCTGTCGTTTCTCCACTGCTCCAGAGAATCCGATGCCCGGCCCTGGGCCCACAGCAGAAGGCAGCCGAGAAAGATCATAAGTATCACCCCGCCGGCTATCACCAGGCCGATGATGATTCCCGTTGTTTTTCTGTCTCCGGCCTGCTTACCCGACACGTTCTCGGTCCATAAGACCTGTTCCGGCTGCTGGGACTGCGGCTGTTTGGTTTCCTGATCCGGGATCAGTATTTTTCCGCATTGCTTGCAAAATTTATCTCCCTCTGATGTCTCATATCCACAATTTGTACAGAACATATCTTCTCCTTTCCGGCTTGCAGCGCACCTCGCCTTCGGCTCGGTCACGGGCTTCGCCCAGTTCCCTCTCCGCAGTGCACCTCGCCTTCGGCTCGGTCACGGGCTTCGCCCTATGCCCTCGCACCAATGCAATCTTCGCCGAGAGTCAAATACCCGCAGCAAGCTACGGGGTATTTGACCCCGCAGGCGCGCTCGGATGGTGCAAATATATTTGCACCATCCTCATCTCGCCTCCGCGTGAATAAATTCTCGGCGCTGATCGCATTGGTGCGAGGGCGCACTGCTCATTGCTTTCGTGAACATTATACCACTATCTTGAAAAAAAGTCTATAGAATGCTATTCTGTTTATGACATGTCAATGTCAGAGGAACATCTGTGATCGAACTTGATTTATGGGAGGATGGATGGATGGATTTTGCGGATCAGCGAGGAGACAGGATTGAAAATTATGCCTATGCAGAGAACAGGGAGCTCCGGGTGGTGTCTATCCCTCAGGAGACCAGGCATATTGGCCGGCACGCTTTTTACAACTGCCGGAATCTGGAAGAGCTTTATCTGCCTCACGGAAACATTGAGATCGGGGATGGAGCTTTCAAAAATTGCGAGCGTCTGGCCCGTATTTTCATGGAACAGGGGGACAGCGGCTGTACCTGTCTGAAGGATATCATGTATGATCTGAACCAGGAGGTCACGGTGTCCATATCCTATCGGGAGGGGGACAGGGCGCTCCTTTTGTTTCCTCACTATGAGTACGAATATATCGCCAACGAACCGGCCAGAATATTCAGCGAGGTGGGGTATGGCATCGGCTATCTGTACCAGCAGTGTTTCTTCGACTCCCAGCCGGACTACGCCCGCTATGACTCTCTCTGGGCCCAGGCGAGGATCCACGAGGACACCTCCGTGCTGGCCCGCATCCTTAGCTGGCGGCTGCGCTTTCCCCATGGTCTGTCGGAGCAGGCCGGGGATGATTACCTTTCCTACTGGAACCGGAACACGGGGCAGCTTCTGAAGTATTTCATTGAGGCAAAGGACAGGGATTCCCTCCGTTTCTTCCTGGAGCAGGGAGAAAAACCGAACCCGGACGCCTCTGCGCTGGCCCTGGAAATCGCCCACGCCAGAGAGGATCCGGAAATGATCGGTTTCCTTCTCAATATGACGAGGAGAGAGGCCGGGTCCAAAAACAGCATCCGGAACCGATTCGCATTATAGAACAGCCGGGAGGTCACTATGGACAATCTTTCACTGGCAAAACTGGGAAAAGAGATCCTATCCACGGCGCAGGGAGAGCTCTATCTGTCCATGCGCTTTCTCGACGTGGCTCTGTCCGGTCTGGCTTTTGAACTCAGCCCCCTGATCCAACGCACGGCCACCGACGGGGAAAAACTGTATTTCCAGCCCCGCTTTCTCCTCACCGCCTACGAGGAAAATCCGGTGATCGTAAACCGGGCTTACCTCCACAGCCTGATCCACTGCCTCTTCTCCCACCTGTACCTCCCCCCGAAAGAAAACCGGGCCCTGTATGATCTGTGCTGTGATATCTGTGTGGAATCCCTGATCGATTCCTTGGATTATCCCTGCCTGAAAATGATTTCCTCCGCCCTGCGGGAGCAGACCTACCAATTGATATCCGGACAGACCCGGCTTTACACACCGGGTAAACTGTACCACCTGCTGGAGCAATCCGCATTTTACCGGGAAAACGGCCCTTCACTGGAGCAGGAATTTACCGTGGACACCCATCGGTTCTGGCCGACGGGAAATACACGGGAGGAGGAGCGGCAGCGGGACAAGCAGTCCTACTGGCAGGATGTCCGGGACAAGACGCGCACCGGCATGGAGACCTTCCGGCGCAGAGCCGGCACAAAGGCGGGAAATTTTCTCCAGGCCCTCCGGGTGGACCGCTCCGGCACCCGATATGACTATTTTCTCAAACGCTTCGCCCGCCTGAGGGAGAGTATGCGGGTCAACCCGGAAGAGTTCGACCTGGCCTATTATACCCTGGGTATGGATCTATACGGAAATGTTCCGCTGATAGAACCGCTGGAATATCGGGAGGAAAAAAAGATCCGGGAACTGGTCATCGCCGTGGACACTTCCGGTTCCTGCCGGGGCCGGCCGGTAAAAAAATTCCTGTCGGAGACTCTGGCTATTTTACAGGGCTCCCACAGTTTTTTTACTCACATGCGCCTTCATCTGCTGCAGTTTGACACAGTGATCCAGGATGAGAAAGTTATCACCGAACTGTCTGTTTTGAGAGAGATGGCGGGAAATTTTCAGGTGAAGGGGTTCGGCGGTACGGATTACCGATGTGTATTTGATCATCTGGCAGAAAAACAGTCGGCCGGCATATTGCGGGAACTTCAGGGGCTTTTGATCCTGACAGACGGCTATGGCACATTTCCCGACGGGCCGCCGCCATATCCCACGGCATTTCTGCTGGCGGATTTCCTGAACGGGGACCATTCGGACGCCGTGCCTATGGACCGCGTGCCCTCCTGGGCCATGCGGCTGAGAATCAACGAAGAAGAACTGGAGGAATACCACATATGAACTTTACCATGACCATCAAGGAAGCCAGGGAGGAAATCCTCCACACGCTGGCCGTGTATCTCGAAAAAAATGAATGGGGGCAGTACGTCATCCCAACGGAGAAACAGCGCCCCATCCTGCTGATGGGGCCGCCGGGCATCGGCAAGACCGCCATCATCGAGCAGGCTGCCCAGGAGGCCAATGTGGCACTGGTAGCCTACACCATCACCCACCACACCAGGCAGAGCGCTGTGGGTCTCCCCGTCATCCGTGAAAAAAAATACGGCGGGGACACATTTTCCGTCACGGAGTACACCATGAGCGAGATCATCGCCTCCGTCTACGAGAAGATGGAACAGTCCGGCCTTTCCGAAGGCATTCTTTTCCTGGACGAGATCAACTGCGTTTCCGAGACCCTGGCCCCCACCATGCTGCAGTTTCTGCAGTATAAAACTTTCGGCTCCCACCACCTGCCGGAAGGCTGGCTCATCGTGGCCGCCGGAAATCCCCCGGCCTACAACAAATCGGTGCGTGATTTTGACACGGTGACTCTGGACCGTCTGAAACGCATTGATATCGAGGAGGATTTCACAGCCTGGCGGGAGTACGCCATGGCCCGCGGCATCCACACGGCGATCCTGTCCTATCTGGATATCAAGAAACAGAATTTCTACCAGGTGGACACCACCATCGACGGTGAGGAATTTGTCACCGCCCGGGGCTGGGAAGACCTGTCCCGTTTTATGACGTTGTATGAAAGGAAGGGTATCCCCGTCACTGCCGCCACGGTACATCAGTATCTTCAGCACGGGGAGATCGCCAGAGATTTCGCCAACTACTATGAACTGTTCCGCCGCTATCGCACAACCTACGATGTGCAGAAAATACTGGATGGCGAAGAGGCACCGGAGGAAATGGCGCGTCTGAAAGATGCCCCCTTTGACGAGGCAGTCAGTCTGCTGCGCCTGTTTTTGGGACGCCTGGGCGAACTCTGTCTCGAAGTCCATGAGAGGGACATGACCATCTCCCGGATCTTTGAAGCTCTGCAACACTGGAAGGGGCTTCTGGCCACGACAAACCAATCCCCAGAAGCTCTCCTCTCTGACGAGCGGTCGCGCATGGAAAATGCCTGTAACACTGCCCGGGCAGCAGGACAGATGACCGAAGAGCGGGAGCGCACCGCCCTCCTGTCCATAGATCTTATCTCCGGCTATCTCCTGTCCCTGACAGACGCCCCCGCCTCCACACCAGCCTTTGACCATGTAAAATCCCTGTTTTCCCATGACCTGGCCGTGTACGAAGAACTGGCGGATAAAGCCCGCAGCAGTTTGACCAACGCCTTTCTGTTTCTGGAAAAGGTTTTTGCCGGCCGCCATGAAATGGTGCATTTCGTGACGGAACTGACCCTGAATCCCCATGTGTCCTGGTTTGTATCGGAACATGGATGCGATAAGTTCTACGAGTACAACAGGGAACTTTTGCTGGACGAGAAAAAGTCAGCACTGAGAAAAAAGATCCGCGAACTGTCTTGACAAGAGATAAGATATGTGTTATTGTAATTCTACTTTCCTGCAAATGCAGGTCTCAGAAGCCATCGTCTTGGCAGGCCACATACGGCCGGACCGGGGTTATCTTCTTCCGGTCAAAACACACTATTACCCATTTTTCAACACAACAAAACAAAAGGGGGCGGGTAGGAAACGAAAGTTTATGACAGCATTTTTAAAAAGATTCTGACCCTGTCAAACAGGATCGTGATTCCTCTGATCAACGGTGTATTCCATGTCAGGCATACTCCGGACAGCGAGATCATGTATGGCAGCACTGTATCCGTGGACGGAACACTCAGAGAGAGCATCTCGGACAGCATCCTGATCATTGACAGGAAATACATCTACCATATGGAGGCACAGCGGACGTCCGACAGCCGGATCATTTACCGCACATACGATTATGGTTATCAGTGCGCTGTGACGGCGTGCAGAGAATCGGCCTGCGAAAGAGAAAAAATATTAAATTTCCCGGAATCCAGGATCATTTACCTGTATCCATCCCGGCACATTCCCGAAAGCCACACACTGCATCTGGACTATGGCAGACTGGGAAGCTTCACATATCGTGTGGAAACAGTGCCACTTATCAACTATTCCCTGCAGGAAATTCTGGACAATGGTCTGATAGGTTTTCTCCCTTTTCATCTTTTGAAGATGGAAAGGGAGTTACAAAAGACACGCGACAAAAACACAATAAACCTCTTGCATAAACTGGTGATAAATGATATACTGGGTACCATAGATAGCTATTATCAAACGGGAAAAATCACATCCAGGGATTACCTAAGCCTGCAGCAATTCACAAGGGTACTGTTTTTTAATTCATACGGAAAGTACAAGGAGGTGGAACCTGTGACCAGAACAATGGAAGGAGTCATCAAATATGACTGGGAGATTATGTTGGACATAATAGAGCAGGAAGGTCTGAGCCGTGGCATCCAAAAGGGAATTGATCAGGGCATTGAGCAGGGTATTGAACAGGGCATTGAACAGGGCATTGAACAGGGCATTGAACAGGGCATCAGTCAGGGACAACAAAATATCATCAACAAAATGCGCCAATACGGACTGAGCGAAAGGGAAATCAACAAAATAATCGAGACAGAAGTTTAGTCTCCGGCTGGCCGGTACATTTACAAATTGTTCACATAATTTCACAAATTTGAACACTTTTTTTTCACATTTGTTGTATATACTTAGACCATAAGTTAAGGAACAGCAGAGATTGATCCAAGACTTATTGAATATGCCAACATCTATTTTTTGATATTTTTTCATAAAACTCCTCTTTCAAAAGGGCGGCTGGTTTACCAGCCGTCCTTTCCCTTTTAAAGAATTGTACGAAAAGCCGAGCCGGTTTGGGCATTGCAGACTTTTCGGCGCATTACTGTCTTGTCATCTGTAAACTTTTGTGATAAGATGAGACAAAGGACAAATTAGTCATCGCACAAGTCAAACCTCCAGGAAAGGATATTTTCACATGAACGAATTGCAATCTCGAATCGAGCATTTAAAGAAAGAGAAAAACGCGGTAATCCTCGCCCACTATTACGTCCGGGACGAGGTTCAGCAGGTGGCGGACTACATAGGGGATTCTTTCTATCTGAGCAGGATCGCCACGGAAGTGGAGAGCGAGACCATTGTATTCTGCGGAGTTTCCTTCATGGGGGAAAGCGCCAGGATCCTCAACCCGGACAAGACCGTTCTCCTTCCGGACATAACGGCCGACTGCCCCATGGCACATATGGCAGAAATCCACTGGATCCGCAAAATGCGTGAAAAATACGACGATCTTGCTGTGGTCTGCTATATCAACTCCACAGCAGAATTGAAATGCCACTCAGATGTGTGCGTCACGTCATCCAACGCCGTAAAAATCGTCAAGGCGCTTCCCAACCGGCATATCCTCTTTATCCCCGACGAAAATCTGGGACGTTACGTGGCCGGTCAGATGCCGGAGAAACATTTTATTTTCAACAAAGGCTATTGCAAGGTACACACGGCCATCTCACCGGAACAGGTGCGGGAAGCCAAAAACAGACATCCCCTGGCTAAATTTCTGGCACATCCGGAATGCCG
The DNA here is from genome assembly GCA_964484225.1 of uncultured Eubacterium sp. Classification (GTDB taxonomy): domain Bacteria; phylum Bacillota; class Clostridia; order Lachnospirales; family Lachnospiraceae; genus Eubacterium_F. Next base: position 60,900 of record CAZAEM010000002.1, on the reverse strand, counting down.
GCAGAGTGTGCTGGAACTGGCAGATTTCATTGGGAGCACATCCGAGATCATTGGATTCGCCACCGAGGATCCCGGAACGGAATTTATTATCGGCACAGAGCTAGGCGTGCTCTGTGAACTGAAAAGTAAAAACCCCGGGAAATCATTTTACCCCGCCGGTCCCGACCAGTGCTGCCGGGACATGAAAAAAATCTCACTGGAAAAGATCATCCACGTCATGGAAACCGGGGAAAATGCAGTCCATGTGACGGAAGAGATCCGCCGGAAATCCGTTTTGCCGCTGCAGCGTATGCTGGAACTGGCCCGATAGAATCGAGGATATATATGATAAATGATATACTGATCGCGGGGAGCGGCGCCGCCGGACTGTTCTGCGCACTGAATTTCCCCGACGACAGAGAAATCACCATCATCACCAAGGAGGACGCCGACCAGAGCGATTCTTTTCTGGCCCAGGGAGGGATATGCGTACTTCCCTCGGAGGAGGACTACGACAGCTATTTCGAAGATACCCTGAAAGCCGGACATTATGAAAACAGACGGGAATCCGTAGAGCTGATGATCCGCTCCTCCGGCCAGGTCATCCGCGATCTCATCGCCTGCGGCGTGGACTTCGAGAGGGAGAACGGCAGACTGCGATACACCAGGGAGGGAGGGCACTCCAGGCCGCGCATTCTCTTTCACAAGGATGTCACGGGCAGGGAAATCACAGGAAAACTACTGGCCAGAGCCCGTGAGCGAAAAAACATCCGCATTTTGGAACACACCACCATGGTTGACCTGCTGTGCAGGGACAATGTCTGCCAGGGTCTGATCGTCCGATCCCCGGAGGGTGTGCTAAAACCTGTCATTTCGAACCACACCGTCCTGGCCTGCGGCGGACTGGGCGGACTGTACCGCCACTCCACCAACTTCCGCCACATCACGGGAGATGCGGTGGCCATCGCCCTGGAGCACGGCATCCGCCTGGAAAACGTGGATTACATACAGATCCACCCCACCACCCTATACTCTGAAAAACCGGGAAGACGCTTTCTCATCAGTGAATCCGTGCGGGGAGAGGGTGCTATCCTGCTGGACAAAAACGGACAGCGCTTTGTCGATGAACTCCAGCCCAGGGATCTGCTGACTGCCGCCGTGCGCAAACAGATGAAAAAAGACGGCACCCCCCATGTCTGGCTTTCCATGGCTCCCATACCAAGGGATACCATCATCCGGCACTTCCCGAATATCTACCGGCGGTGCCTGGAGGAGGGCTATGACTGCACCAGAGAATGTATCCCCGTGGTCCCGGCACAGCACTATTTCATGGGAGGGATCTGGGTGGACAGGGACAGCAGAACCTCCATGGACAGACTCTATGCCGTGGGGGAAACCAGCTGCAACGGAGTCCACGGCCGCAACCGTCTGGCCAGCAATTCTCTTCTGGAGAGTCTGGTCTTTGCCCGTCGATGTGCCGAAGGGATCCTGAAAACGGATTCGCCGCCCTCCCCGCCCCTCATAAATCCTGATTTAAGTAAATATAAAGACTTCGAAGCCCTGACCGAAAGACGACACCAAAATGTCTTAGATGAAATAGAAAGGATGAAAGAAAAACATGAATGACATCACCATGAAACTGAATGCCGACCAGCTGATCCTGGCGGCTCTGGCGGAGGATATCACCAGCGAAGATATCACGACCAACGCCGTCATGCCCTCGTCGGCCTCCGGCCGGGTAGAACTGATCTGCAAACAGGATGGCGTCCTTGCCGGACTGCCTGTCTTTGAACGGGTTTTCACCCTTCTGGACGACAGGACACAGGTGGAATGTGACTGCCGGGACGGCGACGAGGTAAAAAGCGGCCAGCGCCTGGCCGTGGTTACCGGAGACATCCGGGTGCTGCTCTCCGGCGAGAGAACCGCGCTGAATTATCTGCAGCGCATGAGCGGCATCGCCAGCTACACCCGGTCCATCGCAAAACTCCTGGAGGGATCGAAAACGAAACTTCTGGACACGAGAAAGACTACGCCCAACATGCGGATCTTTGAGAAATATGCCGTCAGAGTGGGTGGCGGATACAACCACCGCTACAACCTCTCGGACGGAATTTTGCTGAAAGACAACCACATCGGCGCCGCCGGGAGCGTGACGGCTGCCGTACACATGGCGAGAGAATACGCCTCCTTTGTTCGAAAGATCGAAGTGGAGACAGAAAATCTTGATATGGTGCAGGAGGCGGTAGACGCCGGCGCCGACATCATCATGCTGGACAACATGTCCAAAGAGGATATGAAAAAAGCCGTTGCTCTCATCGGCGACCGGGCCGAAACGGAATGCTCCGGCAATGTGACGAGGGAGAATGCGGCAGAGCTGGCGGATATCGGAGTTGATTACATCTCCAGCGGCGCCCTGACCCACTCCGCCCCCATTTTGGACATATCCCTCAAAAACCTGCGGCCTCTGGCCGATAATACGAGTAGAGTCCCATCAAGATAAGAGAAAGGAGTACATGCCATGTCGGGAAAAGAGCGAAGAAACGAGATCCTGCACTGCCTGTCCGATGCGGACAGACCCGTTTCCGGGACGATCCTTGCGGAAAAGTTCGGGGTGAGCCGCCAGGTCATCGTCCAGGATATCGCGCGGATCCGTTCCGGCAATGTGGAAATTCTGTCCACCAACCGTGGATATCTGCTGCCCGGCCCCATCAAAGGGAAACCGGAGCGCATTTTCAAATGCCTCCATACCGACGAACAGGTGGAGGACGAACTGAACTGCATGGTAGACCAGGGAGGCACTGTGGAAACCGTGTTCGTCAATCACAAAGTCTACGGCCGGCTCCAGGCGAAATTGAATATCCGCTCACGCCGGGATGTAAAGGAATTTGTCAAAAAGATCCACAGCGGGAAATCCTCCCTTCTGAAAAACATCACCTCAAACTACCACTACCACAGGGTAACAGCGGAGGAGGAAGAGATCCTGGACGTCATCGAAAAGGAACTGGCAGACCGGGGATATCTGATTCTGCCTACAGCAGAAAAACAGGAACTTTCAACCCGTAATAATCAATCATTGCAAGGAGGAGAATAAAATGCTGCACACAGGGATCAAGGGAAAACAATCCATCACCGTGGATCAAAGCAATTCGGCCAAAACCATGGGGAGCGGCACCCTGGACGTATTTGCCACCCCGGCCATGATCGCCCTGATGGAAAAGACGGCGTGGATGAGCGTAGCGCCTCATCTGGAAGAGGGGCAGGGCACGGTGGGAACCAGACTGGACATCCGCCACGATGCCCCCACCCCTCTGGGCATGACCGTCACCTGCGAGAGCGAACTGATAAAAATCGAAGGCAGACGACTGATCTTCGAAGTGTCTGCCTCCGACGGAAAAGATATCATTGGAAGGGGCCGGCATGAAAGGTTTATCGTGCCGGACGAAAAATTCCAGAAAAAAGCGGACGGGAAAGCCTGACCTCTCCCCTACTTATACCACAACTCCACATCATCCAGATACCATGCCAGATAATCATTGTTGGCCGGCGTGCCGTAACTGCCGCCCACTACAAAGTCGAAGGAAGTAAGGTTGCGCAGATCCTGGGTGAGATAATCGTTAAACAGCAGCAGCTTCTCCCCGAAACCGGCCTTGGCGTCTGCCTCTGCAAACTTGTGTCCCGCCATATGCTTTGATTTCGCCGGATCATACTGGGGCATTTTGCCGTCGTCCGCCGTGGCTCCGGTCACCATGCCCTTTGTGTGGAAGAACTTGTAATACTCCCTCTCCGCCGGCAGCGCCTGCTCCTGGGTAGTGTATGTATTGAAAGCGTACTTTTTATTGATGGTTCCTGCCTGGCCAAAGAAAGCCCCCAGACCGATCCCCACATGACAGGAGGCATTACTGACAACCCGGACCTTCACATGGATACCGGCAAAATTCCCCAGTTTCCTGCCGGACATACCCGGAAGTTTGCTGAGATCCACCGTAAATACCGGACAGAAACTATAGAACTTCGGCTTCACCTGCAGCACCTTGTTGGAGGGATCCTCCGGATCCGCCACCACCTTCATAGTCTCATCCTTTGCCAGGTAGTGGGGTTTCTCATCGCCGCCGCTGGTGAGTCCCTCCCCCAGCGTGTAGTTTCCCCAGTCCGTTCCCACCGCATAGCTCTCAAAATCCTCTATCTTCACTGACTTGTAAACACCTACACGGCACAGAGCACGCACTGTGACCTTGCATTTCAGTTTTTTCTTCCCCACCTTCGCCGTGATAACCGCTTTGCCGGCCTTTCGCGCCCTGACTACACCCTTTTTGGTCACTGTGGCAATCTTCTTTTTGGAAGAGGACCATTTCACCTTCTTCTTCGTGTTCATCACCCGAAGCCTCACTTTGCTGTTCTCCGTCAAGGTCAGCTTCTTTTTGTTCAGCTTGATTTTCTTTTTCGCCTGTACTTCCGGGCCGGTGATGGAACAAGCCATGGCAAAGGCCAGAAGGATACAGAGCATTTTTCTCCTTTTACTCATAAATACCTCCAATCTCAAACATGTCGCCGATACAATGATACTCTTATTGTACCTGATTTTCGGGAGGAATACAAGCCAAACTCATTTCCTGCCAGGGTAATTGCTCAATATTCCTCAACCACCCGGTTCCTGAGGGATTCCGGCAGATCAAAAGCCTGGATGTACCATTCCTTTGAACCTTCCGGCACCACCATACGAAGGAAATCCGGCGTCCCCTTTTCCCGGTTTATGACGACCGGGGGATATATGCCCTGGAACCGCCATTCAATCGTGCCGTTCATCCCCTCCACATTCATCCTTCGCAGCTTATGGGACAGAACAACCTGGACGCCCTCGTTCTCTATATCGGAAAAATAATTGGCGTGCACCGTCTTTTTAAACCTGGACATCTCCACCTGTATGGGAACACATTTCCGAAAGGCATCCGGATCCCGGGAGTACTCATAATACAGGACCAGCCTTCTTCTCTTCTGCAGCCCCAGAACTTTCTGTTTCTGGGCAAAGGCCCCGCCGGCAATCCTCACCACGCCCTTGGGGATATTGATCCTCCCCCCGCCGTCCAGTCTGCCGCAAAACTCTGTGACTGCCCCGTTTTCAATGCAGAGGTCATCGGTAGCCATGGTCAGCGGCTCCTCCTCCACCTCCCTGTAGTGATACAGACCCGGCGAATCCGAAGCCGTGTCCCCTGTGTATGTATAAAACTCCCCTGAATCTATATTTAAACTCCTCTCCGCATACGCATAAAACTCTCCCCCGTCGCACATCAGAAATCTTCTGAGGGCTCTCCCCTCCCCCGACAGTCCCGGCATACGGCTCCCGTCCATGATCAGCTGCCATACCCTGGTTGACATGCTCCACTGATACAGTCCTGCCTTGGTCAGCAGATATATCTGGTCCTGATACACGTCAAACCGAAAGAGTTCCTGCTGCAGAAGCCATTTTTCCCTGGGAATACCGGCCTGGAACCCCGTGGGCGCCAGTTTCAGGTTCTTGCAGGAAATCTTCTCCTCGGACTCATCTATCAGATCAGTGCGCTTTATGATAAAATCTTTTGCATCCCACCCCGCTTCGTAGAGATATGTACCCTTTACCAGGTACTGGTAACCCTCCAGACCGATCTCCGACAGTTTCTCCTCCCCCTGCAGATCATAGAGGATCAGGGAATGGCTGCTGTAGGATGCCCTGTAATCATCCTCTTCATCCACATCTTCTCCCGCGTCGTGATTGCTCACCACAAATCCGTAGACGTCTCCCCTGATCCAGAAGGCATTTTCCGGACTGGCACATTCTCTGCCATTGTAGTAACTGTCATAATCCAGATCCTCCAGATACACTCTATTGTATACCTTTCCGGCCGCATCAAAGATCACCCAGCCCTCCTCGCAGGAAGCTGTGTATCTCCCCTTCTCCCTCCACTGCTTGATATCCCGGATATGTTCGCCAAGACTCTCCTGCACCCTCGCGATCATCTCACTCTTCTCCGTCTTCCAGAAGTTCTTCTTCTCATTCCAGACAGAGATAACCGGGTTTTCTCCGCCTCTGTAGACCACCGGCCTGCCCTTTTCATCATAGGAAAAATCAGAGACCTCTATCACATCCCCCGTCACATCCTCTGTCTTATTGTTATCCTCGGTAAAATACCGGACCCGGGGATTAGCCGGATCTGACACCCTGCCATCCCCTGCCGTCACATCGTAGGTGTATACGGAGCCGGGATCATAGCTCTGAGTCTCTGCCGTCTTCTCGGCATCCCCCTTCTCTTTCGATTCTACGTTCCATACGCCCTCCTGTCCCCCGTGGGCTCTGCCGTATGCCTCACCGACAGATGACATGAGGTTTCCTCCTCTTTTTTCAGATATTCCGTCTCATGTTCCTGATAGTTGAACATCAGCTCAAACTCCTGCTCCGACTCCCTCCGGTAACCATAAACCCGGCTGCCATTGTAATAAAAGGTATAGCCTCCGTTTTCCATCTTCAGCTCATCCCAGGCAAAGGGAATGGTCTCCTGCAGGGTTGCGGTATCCCGGCCGGTCCGTTTGTATTCGGACAAAACACCGGCCAGCAGATCCCGGCACTCCGTCTCCGGCGGCACGGAAGTGACAGCCTCCGCACTCTCTGCCGCGCTTCCCTCCCCCGTGCCGTTTTCCTCTGTCTCACCGGAAAACGGGATCAGCAAGAGCAGGAACGCGACAAGCACAAACGCTGCAGAACCAACAAGAACAATGATAATCCTGTGATTTTTCATAAAAATCCCTCCTGACTCAACTCTTTTGCTATAGACTATCACTATAGTCTCGTTGTGTCAAGAGGAATTTACATCTTTGAGGTAAAGTGGGCTGTGAATGGGTACAAAAGGCCGTTACTCCAGCAGTCCCCTGCGGCGCAGGATCCGATTCTCCGCCAGGGAAAATACGCCCTTGTCCACGATGATCCCGATGGCGATGATCACCAGGATCACCGTCATGACCTGGTTGATGTCCGCCAGATCACGTCCCATCATCAGCGTGTATCCCAGACCCACGGAGGCCGACATGACCTCGCCGGACATCAGTGCCCGCCATGCAAAAGACCATCCCTGTTTCAGTCCGCTGATAAAAGAGGGAAGGGCCGCCGGGAGGATCACCTTCCGATACATCTGAAAAGAATTGACTCCCATCGTCCTGGCCGCCCTGATGTATATGGGCGGCACATTTTTCACGCCGCTCTCCATCGACATGGCAATCCCGAAGGCTGATCCCATCACGACCACAAAGAGGATGGCACTCTCCCCCAGGCCAAACCAGAGTATGGCAAAGGGCACCCAGCAGATACTGGGCAGGGTCTGGATCCCCAAAACCAGCGGTTTTAAATTTCTGTTCATAAAATCAAAATTTAATATTATGACCGCCAGTATCACACCGATCACTATGGCGGCGGCGAATCCGCCCAGGGCCCGAGCCAGACTGTATCCTATCGCCGTCAAAAGCGTCCCGTCTGCCAGGAGACGGCAGACGCTGTCCCACACTCCCGTGGGATGGGGCACGGCATAAGGCTTTGCCAGCCCCAGCCAGTCCGTCCCCGCCACATAGAAAAGCTGCCAGAGAAGAACCAGTCCCACATAAAAGAGCACACTGCCCGTTATCCTCTTAATCTTCATTCCGCACCTCCGGATCAAATTCATCCTCCAGGCTCTTCCTCACCCCGGCCTTCACGCTGGCCAGGATCCTGTGGCGGAGTTCCACAAATTCTTCGTTTTCCACATGCCTCGGCCGCTCCAGCTTCACCGGGATGATCTCCCGGATCTGTCCCGGATTCTCCGACATCACCACCACCCGGTCAGAGAAATAGATCGCCTCCTCCACACTGTGGGTCACATAGAGAATGGTCTTTTTTGTCTTCTCCCATATCCCCTCCAGCTCCTCTCTCAGGACATTGATGGTCTGCTTGTCCAGCGCGGAGAAGGGTTCATCCATCAGCAGCAGCTTGCTGTCCAGCGCAAGGGCCCTGGCCAGGGCTGTGCGCTGCCTCATCCCGCCGGATATCCGGTGAATGGGATACTCTCTGTGACTCCACAGCTGCACCATCCGGAGATATTTCTCTGCGATACTGCGCTGCTCATCCCGCGACAGTCCGGCGGCCTCCAGACCGAACATGACATTCTCCATCACGTTCAGCCAGGGGTACAGAGCCGCCTCCTGAAACATCATCACCCGGTCCGGCCCGGGCTTTTCCACCCGTTTCCCGTCCAGGATGATCTCCCCCGAAGTGGGATCCGTCAGCCCTGCCACAAGGTTCAAAAGAGTGGATTTCCCACAGCCGGAGGGCCCCACGATACAGATAAACTCACCCTTCTCCACATCCAGGGACACGTCCCGGATGGTCTCTCTGTCTGTATCCCGGAAAAATTTATTGATCGATTTCAGCTGCAAATACATCGCTCTCCTCCGGCACCTTATTGATAAATCCCTCTTCTTTGCTCAAAGACGCAAATTCCATGACCGCCTCGCGGTTCAGCTCCGTGGTCACCGCCATGCGGCGGAAGGCATTTTCTATCACCCTCTCATCCAGCGCCTTGCCGGTAGCTTCCCGGATCCCCTCGTTGACGATCGCCTGCGCCTTCTCCGGATTGGCGTTGATATACTCCGTAGTGTCCTTGTGAACCTGCAAAAAGTCCTTCACAAGATCCGGGTGGGCCTCCATGAAATCCCTGCCGGTGATCACCAGAGCAGAGGGGTACTCCCCCTCCATAAACACCTTGTCGTAGTCCAGCAGGACCTCCGCGCTGCCGCTGTTCTCGATGGTGGTGCCCCAGGGCTCCGGCACCAGAGCCGCATCCACGCTGCCGTTGTCCATCAGATTCAGTATATCCGCATTGGAACTGGCGATGATCGTCACATCGCCGCCCTTGTCCGTGCTCTTCAAGCCGTTTTCCGCCAGTATGCTCAGCAGGCACAGGTGCTGCGTATTTCCCAGCTGGGGCACGGCCACTTTCCTGCCGGAGAGATCCTGCACCGTGTCAATGCCCGAATCCTTTCTCTTTAGGAGCACCGCTCCCGCGTTGGTACAGTTGGAAATGATCTTCACATCACCTCCGGACTTTACATGGGTACTCAGCGCCGGTACCGGACCGATATATCCCATGTCGATCTCCCCGGCAAATATAGCCTCCATCTCCGCCGGTCCCGCGTTGAAGGATATCCACTTCACCTCGCATCTGTCTCCCCATTTCTCCTCCAGAGCCTTCCGGTTCTTCATCACCAGAGCCTGGGTGTGATTGATATTGGGAAAATAAGCGATGCGCACCGGGACTGTCTGTTCTTGCTCCGCCCCGCCCGCAGACCCGCAGCCCGCCAGAGCAGACAGGAGTGCGGCAACAAGTATACACGCCAAAATCTTCTTTATTCTTCCAGCCATTTTGACAACCTCCCTATGGATAAATTTATTTTTCCATAGTAGGCTGTAAAATATTCGCCGCATCAAAATTTTACTGTCTCACAGCGCTTCCACGTCCACGTCGGCCAGCAGTCTGTTCTTGTGGATATGCGCATTTCCCTCCTCCAGCACGTAGGCCTGGTACACCAGGACACACATCTCTTCCCCCACGGAGACCGGCTGCCGTTCCAGAGAGCGGTTGGTGGTCAGCATGATCCCGTTTACCTCCAGAGTAAGGGTGAGATAGCTCCCCCGAAATGCGATATCCCGGATGACGCCGGATTCCGATACCCCCAGGAGGTTCTTAAATTTCTCGTTATCACTCTTAAAGGCCTCCACAAACTCCGGTCTGAGGATCGTCTGCCTCCCCTCAGGGACATCCTCAAAGCCCTTGAATCCGTGAAAATCCTCTATGACATCGGAGGTTCCGATAAACTGCGCCACAAAAGAGGTCTCCGGCTTTTTGTAAATTTCCACCGGACTTCCCATTTGCTCAAGCCTTCCCTCGTTGATGATGATGATCTGGTCGGCCACCTCCACCGCCTCGTCCTGATCGTGGGTCACGAAGATGCTCGTAATCCCCACCTTCGCAATCATTTTCTTGAGCCACACCCGCAATTCCTTCCGCACCTTGGCGTCAATGGCCGCAAAGGGTTCATCCAGCAAAAGGAGCTGGGGGTTGGGAGCCAGGGCACGGGCAAATGCCACCCTCTGGCGCTGCCCGCCGGACAGCTGATCCGGGTATCTCTTCTCCAGCCCGGCCAGGTCCACAAGCTCGATCAACTCCATGACCCGGTCATGGATCTCTGATTTTCTCTTTTTCTGCACCTTCAGTCCGAAGGCGATATTTTCATACACATTCATATAGCGGAACAGGGCATAATTCTGAAATACAAACCCGATGCCGCGGTCCCTGGCGGGGATATCGTTGACCACATTTCCCTCAATTACAACATCCCCGCTGTCCTGACGCTCCAGCCCCGCGATCATCCGCAGTATCGTCGTCTTCCCGCTTCCGCTGGGCCCCAGCAGTGCAGCCAGTTTCCCCTGCTCCACACCGAAATCAATGTCTCGCGCTGCCTGATAATCTCCGAAACTCTTGTTGATCTGTTTCATTTCTACATACATATTTTTTCCTCATTTCCTTTGCTTCCTGTCAAAGCAGGGCTGCCAGTTTACCTTTAATTCTGCTTTCCACGCAGCTCCACAATCTGCTTCAGGATAAGCATAACAATAGCCATCAGCACCAGCAGGGAGGACACCGCAAACGCCTGTGTAATGGACTCCGCACTCCCTGCCATGTACAGGGCATCAATCTCCAGCGGCAGTGTAAAAGTTTTCCCCCTGGCCTTAGAAAGCGCATAAACCGCACCGAACTCCCCGAAAGCACGGGCGGCACAGAGGATCATGCCGTACAGCAGTGCCCAGCGGATATGGGGAAATGTCACCTTTCGAAAGATGTGAAAGCCCCTCGCCCCCATCAGAGCTGCTGCCTCCTCCTCTGCCGTTCCCTGAGCCTGCATGACAGGGATCAACTCCCGGGACACATAGGGAAATGTCACGAAAATAGTGGCCAATACTACACCTGGTACGGAAAAGACCAGGGCGATATCCGTCCCAAAGGTCTCATTGATCCATTCTACCGCCGGTGTCGCCCATCCCATCCTCCCAAATGTCATAATAAACGCCAGACCGCCGATAACCGGGGAGATGGAAAAGGGGATGTCGATCAGAGTGGAAAGCACATTCTTTCCCCTGAAACTGAATTTTGTCAGCAGCCAGGACGCACAGAGCCCAAAAAAGGTGTTTACCACCAATGCGATCACCGTAGCGATCAATGTCACCCTCAGCGCCGAAAGAGTATTTTCCGCTGTCAGGGCCTCCATGTATGTCTCGAGACCGTCACTGAGGGAACGATACAACACCTCGAACAGCGGAAGGACAAGCATGACCACAAAAAACAGAAGGCTGATCCCGATCAGCAGCCGGGGAACCCAGCGGTTTTCCGTCCGGCATTTTTTTCCTGATATCTGTCTCTCTCTCATCATCGTCCTCCTTTTGCCTCTAGTGCTTCGTTCTCCTGCCTGCCATGATCTGCAGAAAATTGATCAAAAACAGAAGAAGGAACGAAATGATCAGCAGTACCAGGGCGATCACGGCCGCCCCCTCATAGTCCGCCCGCCCGGAATTCAGTTTCTGCATAATGATGTAAGAAACCACCTGCGTGCCCTCTTTTTCGCTGTTGCCCGATATGTAGATGACGCTGCCGTACTCGCCGATCCCCCTGGCCAATGCCAGACCAAACCCTGTGAGCAATGCAGGCATAAGTTCCGGAAAAATGACCCGTCGAAAGGTATAAAACCGGCTGGCACCCAGCATAGTTCCCGCCTCCTCCAGGCTCTCCGGCATTTTCTCCAGAACCGGCTGCAGAGCCCGGACCACAAAGGGAATTCCAATAAAGACCAGTGCTATGACGATTCCGGCCCTCGTGTAGGACACCGGAATGCCGATCCCTTCCATAAATCTCCCGATCACTCCCTGATCCGAATACATTTTTGTCAGCGTGATACCCGCCACGGCCGTGGGCAATGCAAAGGGCAGCTCGATCATACCGTCAATCAGCCGTTTCCCCGGAAACTGATAGCGCACCAGAACCCATGCCAGCAGCAGCCCGAACACACAGTTGATCAGAGCTGCCGCAAAAGCACATCCTATGCTGGTGGCAAAAGCCTGCACCACGTTGGGGCGTGTGATCAGCTCCACGAACTCCGACCCTGACATATTGAAAGAATATGCCAGGATAGAAGCCAACGGAATCAGGACGATCAGGGACAACATCGCAACAGTGATCCCCATGGTCATCCCAAATCCCGGAAGTACGCTCTTACCTTTTCTCCTCATCGTTTCCTCCATTCTCCAACATCATTCCATGACTCTATTTTTGATAGATTTCGTCAAATATGGCACCGTCATCAAAGAAATCCTTGTACGCCTGATCCCAGCCGCCAAAGTCATCGATGGTGCACATGTTGATCTTCAGGTCAAAAGTGTCTTTGAACGTATTCAGGATCTCCTCATTGCTGGGGCGGTAGAAGTTCTCACCGATGATCTTCTGGGCCTCATCGGAGTAAAGGTATTCCAGATAGGCTTTTGCCACATCAGCCGTCCCGTTTTTCTCCGCATTCTCATCTACGATAGCCACTGAGGGTTCTGCTCGGATGCTGACACTGGGCGTTACCACCTCATACTCATCCGGGTACTCTTTCACTGACACGAGGGCCTCATTCTCCCAGGCGATCAGCACGTCCCCCTGGCCGTTTTCCACGAAGGTGGTAGTGGCTCCCCTGGCGCCGGAGTCCATGACAAGCACATTTTCATACAGTTTTTTCACAAAATCCTTCATCTTCGTCTGATCGCCGCCGAAGGTCTGATCCGCGTAATGCCATGCGGCCAGGAAGTTCCAGCATGCGCCGCCGGAGGATTTCGGATCCGGCGTGATGATCTCCACACCGTCTTTCACCAGATCGTCCCAGTCCTTGATACCCTTCTCGTTACCCTTTCTCACAAGAAATACGATGGTGGATGTGTAGGGGGAACTGTTTCCGGAAAACTCACTGAGCCACCCCGGCTCTATCATCCCCGCTTCCTCGATCAGAGTGATATCATGGGCCAGGGCCAGCGTTACCACGTCAGCGTCATTTCCCTCTATGACAGAGCGGGCCTGGGAGCCGGAACCGCCATGGGACTGCACAACTTCCACGGTTTTGCCTGTCTCTTCCTTATAGTGCTCCACAAATTTGGGATTATAGGCCTGATATAATTCTCTTGTCGGGTCATAGGAGACATTGGTAATCGTCACCGTCTCATCTCCTGCTGCCGATCCGGATGCCCCGTCCGAAGAGGAACTCTCCTCAGAGCCACAGCCTGCCAGCACCCCAGCCATCACGACAGCACTCAGCACTACTGCGCCCACTCTCTTTGCCACATCAACTCTCATAAATATACATCTCCTTTCAAACTTAAGAAAACGTTTGCTCATTTTCTTGACTTCTTTTTACGTTTATGTTATGATTGATTTTGTAAGACGAAAAGATAATACCCTTTTTTCAATGTTTTTGTCAACATCAAATTACGCAAACGTTTGATATATTGCTGGGCACACAGCCCCTGTTTATAAGAAAGGATGGATTTTCCATGTCACTGAAAAAAATTGCCGCCATGGTGGGAACCTCCGTTTCCACCGTGTCAAGAACTTTGAACAACGCTTCTCCCACCTGCGCCTCAAAAGAGCTGCAGGAAAAAATCTGGGCTGCCGCCAGGGAAATCAACTACGTCCCCAACGAGGCGGCCCGCTCTCTTCGACGCCCCAGGCAGTCCGAGGCAAAGTCCTCCCACATCTCCATCGTGCTGGCGCGCATCACCGAGCTGAACAAGGAGCCCTTCTTTTCTGAATTATTTCGGAATCTGGAGACAGAACTGTTCCGGCAGCACACCACCATAGATCAGGTCATCTACGCCGAGGAATCTATGACACAGAACCTCTCTTCCTCCGACGGAGTCATCATTCTGGGCAGATGTTCCCGCGAGCTGCTGGACCGCATCACTTCCCAAAACCGCAATGTCGTCGGCATCTGGCGCAATCCCCAGAATTTTAATGTGGATGAAGTGGTCTGTGACGGAAAGAAAGCGGCGGAGACGGCCATGGAGCATTTGTTTTCCCTGGGCCACCGCCGCATCGCCTACATCGGGGACTGTTCCTTTGAGAGCCGCTATGTGGGCTACTGCGATATGCTGATAAAGAATAATATTCCCATGGATTATGAGCTGATCAAACAGACAAACCAGACAAGGGCAGAGGCAGAAGACGCCCTCACGAGCCTGTTAGAGAAAAAAAGACAGAAACCCGAAAGTTTCAGTGCCATACTGTGTGCCAACGATAACACGGCCATCCGTGTTCTGGAGCTTCTTCAGAAAGAGAAAAAGTTTCTGCGGCAGAACCCGGTCTCCGTGATCTCTATTGACGATATCGAGGAGGCGCAGAACACAAAACCGTATCTCACCACCGTACACATCCCCAGGCAGGAGATGGCACACATGGCCGTCCTCCTGCTGCTGGACCGGATCGCCAGGGGACATGACCAGATCCTGCGCACGGAATTTCCCTGCAGCATCGTACAGCGCTCCAGCTGCTATCCGGTTCCCCGTCCGTGACATCACGGTATCTCCGGGGTCACTCCACCCTGCTCCAGAGGTAGGCGTACGCCTGTGTCCGGGCTGCAAACCGCTCCCTCTTCAGCAAAGCCCGAACCTGAGCCCGGGTGTACCAGGCCGCCTCAATCTCCTCCACCGGGGAGCTGCTCTTCCCAAACTCGCCCTCCGCGCAGCCGATCAGGCAGACATTGGATTCATTGGAAAATCCTACCGCACTGTAACTTAAGGGCAGCACCTCCCGGACACTCACAAGCCTCAGCCCCGTCTCCTCCCACAGCTCCCTCTCTGCCGCCTGCTCCGGCGTCTCTCCCGGGTCGATCAGCCCCGCCGGAAAATTGTATACCCAGTCTCCCAGCGCCATGCGGAACTCCCGGTTCAAAAGAAGCCGCTCCCCGGTGACATCGTGCATCATCAACACCACGGCGTCCGGGATATCCGGGCGGAGTTCCTCCTGACTGCGGATCGACGGACAGCGGCTGATCATCTCATACACCTTCTCACCGCCGTCCTCTGTCCGATAGGTAATGTCGTAGCGGTGGATAAATTTCCCCGGAAAAACCTTTTTGATCTTCTGAAATCGCATCACAAATCCCCCTTTTACACTCATATCTGCCCCGGCCGGACAGCCGAGAAAAAGACACCACCAACCGGTGATGCCCTGATACGAAAATCGGCGTGACGGGATTCGAACCCACGGCCTCTTCGTCCCGAACGAAGCGCTCTACCAAGCTGAGCCACACGCCGAACACGAAACTTATTTTACTACGATTTGTGACATTTGTAAAGTATTTTTTTCATTTCGTAAACAACTTGGCAAAGCGTATATAACACCACAGCATGATAGGTATAAGGATCGACGCACCGATACACGCCTTAAACAGCTCCGGCGTCGCCGGCGAGGTAGTGATGGCCGCCACCAGTGTGATCAGATACAGTCCCAAAAGCAGCACCGCACCCACGCAGGCGGCAATCCTCTGTCCCTTCGTATACCGGCTCTGAAATTTTTCTTCTCTCTCTTCCTCTTGCATAGCGACCTCCTGTATTTTACCTGCGAGGAGTGAGGACGGCGCAGATATATTTGCGCCATCCGGGCACACCCGCGAAAGTCAGATATCCCGGGGCTTCTCCGCCCCGATCTGTCTGAAGTATTCCTGTATCTTCCTCTCATACCCGTTATCCGACGGCCGGTAAAACCTCTCGTTCTTCACCTCATCCGGCAGATACTGCTGCTCTACATAATGATTTTCATAGTCGTGAGCGTACTTATAGCCCAGGCCATGCCCCAGCTTCGCCGCCCCCTTGTAGTGCGCATCCATCAGGTACGCGGGGATCCTGTATCCCGGATGGCTCCGCACATATTCTGTCGCCTGGTCAATGGCCATGATAGCCGAGTTGCTCTTGGGGGCGGTTGCCACGTAAGCCGCCGCCTGCGCCAGCACGATCCTGGCCTCTGGAAGTCCCAGGCGCTCCACCGCCTGCGCCGCGCTCACCGCCACCACCAGCGCCTGCGGGTCAGCGTTGGACACATCCTCCGCCGCACAGATCATGATACGTCTGGCAATGAATGTGATACTCTCTCCCGCATACAGCATCCGGGCCAGATAGTAGATGGCCGCATCCGGATCCGATCCCCTCATACTCTTGATAAAAGCCGAAATGGTGTCATAGTGATTGTCCCCCGTCTTATCATACCGCAGGGTTCTCTTCTGAATACACTCCTGGGCCACATCCAGCGTAATGTGTATTTTCCCGTCCTCACTGCGGTCCGTGGTGAGGATTCCCAGTTCCACGGCATTCAATGCCATCCTGGCGTCCCCGCCGCTGACGTCCGCCAGGAAGTCCAGGGCCTCCTCCTGGATCTCCCCCCGGTAGCTGCCAAGACCCCGCTCCTCATCCGTGATGGCCCGCCGGATCAGAGTCCGAATATCCTCCTTGCTCAGCGGTTTCAACTCAAAAATGACCGAGCGGGAGAGCAGCGCAGAGTTCACCTCAAAATAGGGGTTTTCTGTGGTGGCGCCAATCAGCACCACCGTGCCGTCCTCCACAAAGGGAAGGAGATAATCCTGCTGCCCCTTGTTGAAACGGTGTATCTCGTCAATAAATAAAATCGTCTTTTTATTATATGCCGCCAGGTTCTCCTTCGCCCTGTCCACCACATTTTCCATATCCTTCTTCCCGGCAGCGGTGGCATTGATCTGTAAAAACGCCGCGCTGCTGGTGTTGGCAATCACTTTCGCCAGCGTGGTCTTGCCCGTCCCCGGCGGCCCGTAGAGCAGAATGGAACTGAGTTTATCCGCCTTGATCGCCCGGTACAAGAGTTTTCCCTTTCCTATTATATGCTCCTGTCCCACTACTTCCTCCAGCGTGGTAGGTCGAAGTCTGGAAGCCAGGGGAGCCTCCCGCTCCCTGTTCTGCTCCCCCATATAATCCAATAAATTCACTGAATCCCCTCCTCATCCGGGGAAAACATCACCACTTCCCCCTCTGCCACGCCGTAGCGCACCTCTGACAAAACCCGGATCTCCGCCCGCCCTGCGGTTTTTTCCGTTATCTCTTTCTCCGCCGTCTCCCATTCGTCCATCGGGACCAGCAGCGTCATTTGGACAGCGTCCTCATAGTCGGCGTCCAGTTCCGTCCAGTTTGAGGTTCTGGCGAGATACTGTATCTTTCCCGCATCATTGTAATCGGCCCTTACGCTCACCCGGCAGCCGGTAAACTGTTCCAGAAGAACACAGTCTGCCAGCCCCTCCTTCATGGCCGCCGTATAAGCCCGCACCAGACCGCCGGTGCCCAGCAGCGTCCCCCCAAAATACCGGGTGACAACGGCCACCGCATTGTGGATCCCCCGGCCGGTCAGCACCTCCAGCATGGGTCTCCCCGCCGTGCCGGAGGGTTCCCCATCGTCACTGCAGCGCTCCGTCTCGTTCCTGTCTCCGATGACGTAGGCAAAACAATTGTGCCTGGCGTCATAATATTTCTTTTTCATCTCGGATATCCGCTCCAGTGCTTCCTCCTCGCTGCGGGCGGGAAAAATGTTGGCAATAAAGCGGGATTTCTTTTCTACGATCTCTCCCTGCCCCGCTTGATATAGTATGATATGGCCCTCCATTTGTCTCCTCTTTTTCAGATTTTACTTTGTGTTGCCCTTTTGACCCTGACACCATTATATTCATATTGCGGAATTTTTTCAAGAGAAAGAGACAATCGGGCATTGTATCAGGCGGTCCCTCCAAAGATCGTTTACATCCACTTGCAATCCCTCCCAAAAAATGATACCCTTAAATCATCTTCGGATGACTCAGGAGGTATTTATGAATTTCAGTCAGAAAGCAGTGGAGCAGCGGGAGCGACAGCTGACTTCCCCTGCCACTCACAGGCTTCACAAACTGCAATTGATCGGGATACGGCTTTTCCTGCTCGCTATTGTGCTGCTATTCTTTTTGGGTATCAGTGCTTTTCTTGGAGCCTGGAACAGTATTCTGGACGCCACACCGGATATCGATTCCATTCAGGTAGTGCCCCAGGGGTACACCACAGTGATCACCGATGCACAGGGGAAGACCATACAGACTTTGGTGGGAAAAGACGCCAACCGGGAGTATGTCACACTGGATAAGATTCCCGTCAATCTCCAAAACGCCTTTATCTCCATCGAGGATGAGCGCTTCTGGACCCACAACGGCATAGATATCCAGGGGATTTTGCGCGCTTTCGTGGACGGCATCCAGAACGGGGGAAATTTCAACCAGGGAGCCAGCACGCTGACCCAGCAGCTTCTGAAGAATCAGGTCTTCAGCGGGGGAGAAGAAAAAAACCTCTATGACCGCTTTGAGCGCAAGATCCAGGAACAGTATCTGGCAGTGCAGCTGGAGAAAAAACTGACCAAGGAACAGATCCTGGAGTATTATCTGAACACGATCAACCTGGGTCAGAACACGCTGGGTGTACAGGCCGCCTCCAAGCGGTATTTCAATAAAAACGTCTCTGCCCTGACCCTGTCCGAGTGTACGGTTCTGGCCGGTATCACTCAGAACCCCTCCGCCTACAACCCCATATCGCATCCCAACAAGAACAAAAACAAACAGACCACCATCCTTACTTATATGAAGGAACAGGGATATATCACCTCGGAAGAGTACAGCGAGGCGGTAGCAGATCCAGTATATGAACGCATCCAGAAAATAGACCAGAAGATCACCCAGAGCAGCTCTGCCACCTCCTATTTCACGGACGCCCTGATCGAACAGGTGATTGAGGATCTGAAGGAGGAACTGGGATATACATCGACTCAGGCATACAACAAGCTGTACAGCGGCGGCCTTACGATAACCAGCACACAGGACAGTGATATGCAGAGCCTGTGCGACAAAGTGATCAACGACAGGAAATACTACCCCTCGGACTCCAAATACCAGCTGGATTACCAGCTCACCGTGCAAAAGAAGAACAAAAAGGAGTTAAATTATGATTTTACTAGCATGAAAACCTGGTTTCAGACAGCCAAAAACCGCAAGATCAGCCGCTATTACACAGATAAGTCCAAGGCAAAGAAGCTCATTCGCGAATACCGGAAAGCAGTTGTGAAAAAGGGTGACACCATCATCGCGGAAAACACTAATTTCGTGATCCAGCCACAGGTATCCTTTGTCCTCATGGATCAGGCAACGGGGAACGTCAAGGCCATATGCGGCGGCCGGGGGCAAAAGAATGCCAGCCGTACCCTGAACCGGGCTACCACCTCCGCCAGACAGCCGGGTTCCACGTTCAAAGTCCTGTCCACCTACCTGCCGGCCCTGGACACCGCCGGCATGACACTGGCCAGCGTCCAGGACGACTCCAAATATTACTACCCCGGCACCAAACGACTGGTAAAGAACTGGTATGGTTCCGCCTACCGCGGGCTCACCCCCCTGAGGACAGCCATACAGGACTCCATGAATGTGGTGGCAGTGAAGACACTGGAGCAGGTTACACCCAAAACAGGCTACGATTACCTGTTAAATCTTGGTTTTACCACTTTGGTGGACAATTACACAGACAGTTCAGGGAAGGTTTACTCCGACATCACACTCCCTCTGGCACTGGGCGGGCTCACCAAAGGTGTAACAAATCTGGAATTAACAAACGCCTTTGCCACTGTGGCCAACGGGGGAAGATGTCATCGCTCTTCTTTCTACACAAAGATCCTGGACCACGACGGCAATGTCCTGCTGGAGAGCGGGGAGATCGACGGGGAGGAAAGCACACAGGTGATGAAGGATTCCACCGCCTGGCTGCTCACCAGCGCCATGAAGGATGTGGTGTCCAAGGGCACCGGCACCCGGCTGAAATTCCAGACGGTGGACATGCCGGAGGCAGGCAAGACCGGCACCTCAACCGACAACAAAGATCTGTGGTTCGTGGGATATACGCCCTACCTCACAGCAGGTATCTGGGGCGGGTACGACGCCAGTGAAAAACAGCAATCCACTTCCTTTCACAAGGATATCTGGCGCACCATCATGGAAAAGCTCAGCAAGTCCCAGAAGAAAAAGACATTCCCCAAGCCGGATTCCATCACCACCGCCGTCATCTGCACGAAATGCGGAAAACTGGCCATCGACGGGCTGTGTGCCGACGCCACGGGGGGATCCTGCGCCAAGAAGGAATATTTTGCCAGGGATTCGGTACCTACGGAAACCTGCAGCTGCCATGTGCGATGCCGGATCTGCAAATCCTCCGGACATCTGGCTTCCGACAACTGCCCGGCATCCGGCATCTATACCGCCGTGTATCTGCAGAAAAAAGAAGAATCCACCCAGACGGCGGATTCCCCATTGATCATGCCCGATTATCTCAGCAACTCCATCTGTGAAGTCCACAACCCCTGAGTAACCTCAGCGGATCTCTCTCAGAAAACGCCCCAGCGCATCCTGCCAGGAGGGCAGTTTCTGAAATCCGTTCTGAATCAGTTTCTCCTTGCTCATACGGCTGTTTTTCGGGCGTTTTGCCTTGGCCGGAAAGGCATCCGTCCCCACCGGGGTCACCTCCACATCCATTTTCGCCTGTCTAAAGATTTCCACCGCAAATTCATACCAGCTGCAGAACCCTTCATTGGTGGCATGATATATGCCGTACCGGTCGCTCTCTATCATATCCACCAGAAGAGAAGCCAGATCATAAGTGTAAGTGGGCGAACCGATCTGATCATCCACCACAGACACCGCCCCCCTCTCCTCTCCCAGACGCAGCATGGTTCGGATAAAATTGCTCCCGTTTACACCGAACACCCAGGAAATACGCACAATAAAATACTTTTCCAGACAGGCCTCTATCGCCTGTTCCCCCTCATATTTCGTCTGACCGTACACATTCAGCGGATCCGCCTCATCCTCCGGTTCCCACGGGCGCTCCCCCTCCCCAGTGAAAATATAGTCCGTGCTGAGGTAGAGCAGCTTGCAGTCATGTCTTTGACATGCCTTCGCAATGTAGGCCGTTCCCACGGCATTTACCCTGCGGCACATTTCCTCCTCGTCCTCCGCCCTGTCCACTGCGGTGTAGGCGGCGCAGTGGATCACCGCCTGGGGCCGCACACGATCCATCACATCATTTACCGCCGACTCATCGGTGATATCCATCTCCTCCAGATCCACCCCCACCGCCTCATGGTTCTTCTCACGCAGTCTCTCCATCACATCATGTCCCAGCTGTCCCTTAATTCCGGTCACTAACACCTTCATCACTAACGCCCTCCATACATTTTCTCAAAATATTTTTCGTACTCGCCGCTGATGATATTCTCCCACCACTCTCTGTTGTCCAGATACCACTGGATCGTCTGCCGGATACCTGTATCAAAATTGTAGGTGGGTTTCCAGCCCAGCTCCGTCTCGATCTTGGTGGGATCAATGGCGTAGCGCAGATCGTGGCCAGGCCGGTCTGTCACATACCGGATCAGACTTTCCGGTTTGTCCAGTGCCCTCAGCACCGTCTTCACCACATCCAGATTGGTGCGCTCATTGTGTCCGCCGATATTGTAGACCTCCCCCACCTTTCCTCTGTGGAGGATCAGGTCGATGGCCTGACAGTGATCCAGTACATGGAGCCAGTCCCTGACATTCTCCCCCTTGCCGTACACCGGAACACTCTCATCCTCCAGCGCCCGGGAAATCATCAGGGGAATCAGTTTCTCCGGAAACTGGTAGGGGCCATAATTGTTGGAACACCGGGAGATCGTCACCGGCAGACCGTAGGTGCGGTGATACGCCATCACGAACAGATCCGCGCTGGCCTTGCTGGATGAGTAGGGGCTGGACGTGTGCAGCGGCGTATCCTCGCGAAAAAACAGATCCGGGCGGTCCAGAGGCAGATCCCCGTAGACCTCATCGGTGGACACCTGGTGAAAGCGCTTCACACCGTACTCCCTGGCGGCATCCAAAAGCACCTGTGTCCCCAGTACATTGGTCTGGACAAAAATCCCCGGGTCGTGAATAGACCGGTCCACATGGCTCTCCGCCGCAAAATTCACCACCACATCAAATTTCTCTTTGGCAAACAGATCCATGATAAACTCCCTGTCAGCGATATCTCCCCTGACAAACCGGTAATTCGGTTCCTTCTCCACCGGTTTCAGGGTCTCCAGATTCCCCGCATAGGTCAATAAATCCAGATTTAACACCTCAGTATCCGGGTACTTTTTCACCATATACTGAACAAAATTTCCTCCGATAAATCCGGCTCCGCCGGTCACACATAATTTCATACTTCTCACCTTTCTGCCTTTCTGGCAATAAATATTCCAGGCTGTTTACTGATATGGATACTGCCCTTTTCCAGTTTTTTCTCCAAAAATCTGCGAAACTTCTCATAATGCGGCATGAGATACTCCCGCTGGTTGCCGTGGCAGGACATGATGTAGTCCAGAAGCGGTTCCGCATCCGTCACCTCCAGCGCGTCAGGATACTCCCTCATTGTAACCTCTGTAAAATATTTCTCCAGCCATGTCTTTCCGTTTTCCAGGCCAAAGCAATCGTACAGCTTCATGCGGGACAGTCGGATCTCCGGCTGAAACTCCTCCACCAGCTCCTCCACCTCCCGCATATGCTCTCTTCCATATGTGGCGCAGCAGATCCATCCCCCCGGTCTCAGAACCCGGCGGAGTTCCCCCAGGGCCTCCTCCAGATCTCTGGCATAAAACAGCGTGTAGTTGGCGATCACCAGATCAAATTCCGTGTCATAGGGTAGTTTCTGACAGTCCGCCACAAGATATTCCTGTATCCGCACATCCGACAGGTTTTCTCTGGCATCCTCCAGCATCCCCCGGGAAATGTCCGTGAGATGGATCTCCCAGCCGGGAGGGATATCCCGATCCTTCCACATCGTGCCGTCACCGCAGCCCACCTCCAGCACCCGGGCTTTCTGCAGTCCGGGCAGTTGATCGAACAGCCAGGGAAACCATCCCCTTGGATTGGTAGAATAGCGTTCATGCAGGTTAATCCTTGATTTAATGTTCTTCCCGTTCTTGTACTGTTCCACCAGATCCTTCTCCATGTCCATAATCTGTATGAGATGCGCCATATCATCCCAGTCCGCCATTCCCTCCGTCTCAAACCGCGCTGCCGCACGCTTGATGGATTTCTCCACAAACTGGAGATGGGCGATCCGCTTTCTCACCAGCTCCAATTGCAGGGCAAAGGAATCTTTCAGAAAATCACTGTCATTTTCATTGAGGGAAATCTCCCGGATCTCCTCCAGAGAAAAACCGAGATGTTTCAATGCCAGTATCCTCTGCAGCTTCGCAAAATCCTCATCGCTGTAATATCGATACCCGGACTCGCTGATAAAACTGGGTTTAATCAGGTTTTTGTCGTGATAATAGTGAATGGTGCGAATGCTCACATTGGCCTTCTTTGCAAATTCTCCTGTGGAATACTGCCTTTTCTCCTTCATCCGCCCCTCTCCTCTCCTGATCCGATACGTATACTATAAACCACGACGTTACGTAACGGTCAAGCACTTTTTTTCTTCCCCGGGTTACGATTCACAGTCCTTCCTGAAAAACCGATACACCTCCCTGGCCGAAAGGGCATTCATCCCCGGCACCCGGGCCAGTTCCTCCTCTGTGGCCTGCCCGATCTCCTCCAGAGACTGAAAATGCCGCATCAACGCCTTTCGCCTGGCCGGACCGATAGACGGAATGTCGTCCAGCAGGGAATGAACCTGCCCCTTGCTCCGGATCAGCTTGTGATACTCGATGGCAAAGCGGTGGGTCTCATCCTGTATCCTGGTGATCAGCCGGAATCCCTGGCTGTGTGTATCAATGGGAATCTCCCGATTGCGAAAGTACAGTCCGCGTGTCCGGTGGTGGTCATCCTTCACCATGCCGCACACCGGTATGGTTATATCCAGATTTAACAGCACGGACTCCGCCACATTCACCTGTCCCTTTCCGCCGTCCATAAAAATGATATCCGGCAGATGGGCAAAGGAATCCCCGTCGGAAAGTCCCTCCCGTCTGCTGTGTTCAAACCTTCTGGTGAGCATCTCCTCCATGGCCCGGTAGTCATCCGGCCCCTTCACGCTGCGGATGCGAAATTTACGGTAGTCGTTCTTTTTGGCCTTCCCCTCCTCGAACACCACCATGGAGCCCACTGTCTCAAATCCGTTGATGTTGGAGATATCATAGGATTCCACCCGGGTCAGCCCCTCCATTCCCAGAAGACTCTGTATCTCCTCCATGGCCCCGATGGTTTTCGCTCTCTCCGCCCGGATCCTCTCCGCATCCTGGGTCAGCACCATATAAGCGTTTCGCTTGGCCAGCTCCAGAAGCCTCTCCTTCTCTCCCCGCCTGGGGATGCGGAAATACACCTTTCTCTCCCGCTTGGCAGACAGCCAGTCGAGGATCGCCTCCCCGTCGTCCACCTCACATTCCGTCCATATCTCTCTGGGGATGTAGGGCGTCCCGGAATACATCTGTTTGATGAACGCCGACAGCACCTGTCCGTTTTCCTCATACTCCACACCGGTGAGATAATAATGCTCCCTGCCGATCAGCTTGCCGCCGCGGATAAAAAACACCTGAACCACTGCCTCGTCCCCGCCCCGGGCCAGAGCCACGATATCCCGGTCCTCATTGTCCTCCGCCGTGATCTTCTGCCTCTCCGTCACCCGCCGGATGCTGTCGATCAGATCCCGGTACTGGGCCGCTTCCTCAAAGTCCAGATTTTCCGACGCCTCCGTCATCTTCTCCGTCAGCTCCCCGATGATCCTGCCCGTGTCGCCCCCGAGAAACTTCAGAGCCTTCTCAAAATCCGCTCTGTATCTCTCCTGCGGCACTTCCCCCTGACAGGGAGCCGGACACTGGCCGATCTGGTGGTACAGACAGGGTCGGTCCTTTCCGATATCCCTGGGCAGGGACCGGTGGCAGCTCCGCAGATGAAACAGTTTATTGGCCAGTTCGATCGTATCCCGGATCGCCCTGGAGCTGACAAAGGGACCGAAATACTTTGCCCCGTCCCTCTTCATCTCCCGCGCAAAAAGAAGCCGTGGATAGGCTTCCTGTACGGTGGCTTTCAGGAACGGGTAGGATTTCCCGTCTTTCAGCATGGTATTGTACTTGGGGCTGTGCTCCTTGATCAGGTTGCACTCCAGCACCAGCGCCTCCAGCTCGCTGTCCGTCACAATATACTCGAACCATGCAATCTGTTCGATCATCCTCCGGATCTTCGGGGTCACATGACGGCTCTCCTGAAAATACTGTCTCACCCGGTTTTTCAGCTTGATTGCCTTCCCCACATAAATGATCTCATCCGATTTGTCATGCATCAGATAAACTCCCGGTTTCGCCGGCAGTTTTTTCAGTTCTTCCTCCAGATTAAACACATTTACCAGTCCTTTATAAATCGATTGATCACATCCACTACACCGTCCTCGTCGCAGAGGGGAGCCACATAGTCCGCCCTGGCCCGGATCGGCTCCGGCGCATTGGCCATGGCCACGCCAAGTCCCGCGTACTCTATCATCGACAGATCATTAAACCCGTCGCCGCAGCACACCATCTGACTTCTCGAGTATCCCAGGGTCTGCAGCAATTTGGACAGACCGTAGGCCTTGTCCACACCCAGGGGCATCATCTCCAGATAGAACTCTTCCGAGCGGTACACCGACAGTCTTCCCTCGAAATCCCGGACCGCCTTCTTCTCCAGTTTCTCCAGATGCTCCGGCTCCCCTGTCAGGATCATTTTGTTTCCCAAAAATTTCACGTCTCTGTGGAAATCCTCCGGCACCACGATGGGGATATCACACGCCCTGGCATCCACCACGATATAGGGATCCGTATCGCTGTGGGCATACATCTTTCCGCCGTGGTACGTGAGAAATCCCGTCTTCTCCTGCAATGAATAATCATAGAGCTCGTGCAGCATACCCGGCGGAAGGGTGGTCTCATGCACCACCTCTCCGGTCTTGAAATTAGAAATTTTCCCTCCATTATAAGAGAGAATGTACCCGCCGTACACATCCAGCGCAATCTCCCTGGCCTGATGGCGGATCCCCTCGGTACAGCGCCCGCTGGCGATCGCCACCCGGATCCCTTTCTCCTGGCATTCCACCACTGCCTGTCTTGTCCTCTCCGTGATCTCCTTTTTCGTATTTACCAGCGTCCCGTCCACATCCAGCACCAGCAACTCGTAGGCCATCATTCACTCTCCTCTGACTTTTCCGGGCCCTCCGGCCCCTCCGGTTCCTGTACAGCATCCGTCTCCTCCACTGTACCGTCCGGATTTTTCTTTTTTAACTTTATCCCTGTCACTTCCTCAAAGATCTTCACAAACTCTTTTCCGGTGATCGTCTCCTTTGCGATCAAATGCTCTGCCAGTTTTACCAGCACCTCTGTATTTTCCTGTATGATCTTCACGGCCTTGTCATAGCAGTTCTGCATGATACCCATGACCTCTGCGTCCACTTCGCTCTCCGTGGACTCGCCGCAGTTCATCACCATCCGGCCGTCCAGATACCGGTTCTGCACCGTAGCCAAGCCCATCATGCCAAACTTCGCGCTCATGCCGTACTGCGTCACCATATTGCGGGCAATCTCCGTGGCTTTCTCGATATCGTTGGAAGCGCCCGTGGTAATGTCGTCAAACATCACCGTCTCGGCGGCCCGCCCGCCGCAGAACGTGGTGATCTCCGACAACAGTTCCTCCTTTTTCATCAGATATTTCTCTTCCTCCGGCACCTGCATCACATATCCCAGCGCCCCCATGGTGCGGGGCACGATAGTGATCTTCTGCACCGGCTCCGTATTTTTCAGCATAGTAGCCACCAGGGCATGTCCGATCTCGTGGTAGGCCACGATTT
This sequence comes from uncultured Eubacterium sp., assembly GCA_964484225.1. Taxonomy (GTDB): domain Bacteria; phylum Bacillota; class Clostridia; order Lachnospirales; family Lachnospiraceae; genus Eubacterium_F. The sequence continues at coordinate 33,941 of CAZAEM010000002.1, read as the reverse complement.
TCTTCTCCTCCTTGCCGAGGATCCGGTCCTTTTTCTCTTTCCCCGCCAGGACCACCTCCACCGCCTCAAAGAGATCCTTCTGGCTCACCACGCTCCTGCCGTCCTTCACCGCCATGATAGCCGCCTCATTGACCATGTTGGCCAGGTCAGCCCCCACGGCCCCGGAAGTGGCCAGAGCGATCTCCTCCAGATCCACACTGTCATCCATCAACACATCGTTGGAGTGTACCTTCAACACATCCACACGGCCCTTCAGATCCGGCTTCTCCACGATGATCCGCCGGTCAAAACGCCCCGGCCTCAGCAAAGCCTTGTCCAGCACATCCGGCCGGTTGGTAGCCCCCAGGATAATGATCCCCTTGGAGGAATCAAACCCGTCCATCTCCGACAGCAGCTGATTCAGCGTCTGCTCCCGCTCGTCATTCCCGCCGCCATACTGGCCGTCGCGGCTCTTTCCGATGGCGTCGATCTCATCGATAAATATAATACACGGCGCCATAGACGTGGCCTGTTTAAACAGATCCCGGACACGGGAGGCCCCGACGCCCACAAACATCTCCACAAAATCCGAACCGGACAGGGAGAAAAACGGCACGCCCGCCTCCCCGGCCAGAGCCTTGGCAAGCAAAGTTTTTCCCGTACCCGGAGGTCCCACCAGCAGAGCCCCCTTGGGAAGCCTGGCGCCGATCTTCTTGTATTTGGCAGGATTTTTCAGGAAGTCTACCAGCTCCGTCAGCGACTCCTTGGCCTCCTCCTCTCCGGCCACATCCGCGAAGGTCACTCCCGTCTCCTTCTCCACATACATCTTGGCGTTGGACTTGCCCACGCCTCCCATAAGTCCGCCGCCCTTGGTGGCCGACCGCATAAAAAACCACAGGAGCAGCCAGAGCCCGGCGATGGGGAGCAGATACGTCAGAAAGAAATCCAGGATACCGGAGCTGGTGTCCGACACGTCCGCCGAGAACTCCACTCCGTATTTGTTCAGCATGTCCTGAACCAGACTGGTATCGTTGACATACCCCGTGTAGTAGGTGACGGCAAACATCGCCATCTTCTGCTCCGTCTTCGGCTCAATGAAAATGAGGTTGGAACGGAACGTAACCTTTTTCACCTCATCCTTTTTCAGCATCTCCACAAATTTGGTATAGGAGATCTCCTTTTTTGTGTTGCGCTGTATTTCTGAATTTAAAAACAAAATCATACAGATGGCAAAAAGGGCTGTCGCCACACATATAATAATATTGATACGCATGCGCTTCTTTTTGTCATCCGGCCTTTTATTCTGATTGAAATCCATTTTTTCTATCCTTTCTTGGGTTCACTGCTATAAGTATAAAAGATTTTGAACGATAAATCAATGGAAAGTCTGTGAAAAAAGCGTGTCGGGGCATGACAGGCTTTACCGCGGCCGGATATTCTCTTTTATATCCTGATTGTGGCAGAAACCGTCAAAGATATCAATTTTACGTTTATACAATTCGGCCAGTGTCTCCCTGCGCTCTACAGTCATCGTCGTATCTCTTTCATACAGACTGCATATAGCAGAAACCTCCGGGAGCCGATCCAAATCAACAATATTTCTATCTTGTATATAGGAAAGCATATCCACTTCTCTCCTGCGAAAGGAATTACATTTGATATTTAGTAAATCATATTTCTTCCCTAAATCCCGGACATCCCAGAACATCGAATTGCCGGTATCAAATATCGGAGCGGCATCCACATATTTCAAGGTGTTTGAATCCCTCAACAACCCAAAATTATTGAAATGCCGATCCGTATTCGTACAGATAAAATCTGTAGCGATCTGATACTCCAGAAAAGCGCGGATATATCCCTCATCCAGGCCACCTGCCACGGCCATATTTATAAAATGCTCATAATATGATACATCATTCCTCTTTTTGGAAAATGTCACAACCTGATACGCCGGAAGAAATTCCCGATCCGTATCCGTAAAATTCTCACATATACACCCCAGGGATGGTCCGTCTGACGTATCAAGTCTAGACAGAGAATACGTTGTATAAGGAAACTTTTTCTGTCTTTCATGCAACTTTGCGGCAAACACCTCATTCAGGCTCTGTTGGCAGCTCTCCCCGTAATTTCCCTTCACCAGATATCTCTTATCCCCCTGACCAATCAACCATTTTTTCTTCAATTCTCCCTGAAGACTGGCTCCCGGGGAAAATCTTGTCACCCCCAGCAAATCCAGTTCCGACCAATTTTCACTGAACTGAACATCCCCAACCGTATCCGAAAAAGAATTTTCATAAAGATTGACCGTCTCCCAGGTCAGATCACTGTCAACTGGTTTGATCCAATAGTGGTCTGTCAGGCTGACTCCCAGATTTCGCAGCAGAAGACTCGCCGACTCTGGCAGCCGCAGATGTTCCAAAAGAGACGCCACGCCATGCCTGGTATTCGGAATCGAGCGGGCTTCCCACCAGCGGGTACACGCTCTCTTTAGATCAAAGGATGGAAATGGCAGATGTTCCTCATTCATAATGCTGGATAAATCCTCTATCCTGCCGGTATCGTCATCAAAGTATATTCCCAATGTCTTGACATTTTTATGCATAAGATATCCAAACATACTACACCTCCATCATTCTCCTAAACATTTCTTCGTTTTTTCGTCTTCGCAGTTCAATTTTCACCATAAGTTCTGCCAGGTATGGAAGGGCATCCTCATCCGATTCCGGAATGTCCATGTCAATAGGAATAATCAAATTTTGTTCCTCAAAACCACAGCGGATAACCCACTGCCCGTTCTCCTTCTCCACTGTTCCCGGATATGTCATAATCTGCACGATAAATCCCCCCGATGGATATATTCTCTGACCTTTGTCTACAAGTATATCAGATTAACGCAAAAATGCAACCAAAGACAGGGCAAAAACTCCTTGAAACCCCACCCCAAAAATAGTATACTAGAATAGTATTTTTTATTTTCAAGCAAGAAGAATTTTAGGAGGCTCAATATGGCTGTAAAGTACGTTTTTGTAACCGGCGGTGTGGTTTCTGGCCTGGGAAAAGGGATCACAGCTGCCTCACTGGGACGACTGTTAAAAATGCGTGGGTACAAGGTAACCATGCAGAAATTCGACCCCTACATCAACATCGACCCGGGCACCATGAACCCCATCCAGCACGGCGAGGTCTTCGTGACCGACGACGGCGCAGAAACCGACCTGGACCTGGGGCACTACGAGCGTTTTATCGACGAGAGCCTGACCAAGCAGAGCAACGTCACCACCGGCAAGGTGTACTGGTCCGTCCTCTCCAAGGAGCGCCGGGGAGACTACGGCGGGGGCACCGTACAGGTCATCCCCCACATCACCAACGAACTGAAAAGCCGTTTTTATAGAAACGATGGCATCAAGGAGACCCAGATCGCCATCATCGAGGTGGGCGGCACCGTGGGAGATATCGAGAGCCAGCCGTTCCTGGAGGCCATCCGCCAGTTCCAGCTGGACGTGGGCCACGAGAACGCCATCCTGATCCACGTGACCCTGGTCCCCTATCTGAAAACATCCCAGGAACTGAAATCCAAGCCCACCCAGGCCAGCGTAAAAGAGCTACAGGGAATGGGAATCCAGCCCAACATCGTGGTATGCCGCACGGAGATTCCCCTGGACAAAGCGATCCGGGACAAGATCTCCCTGTTCTGTAATATTCCCAACAGCCAGGTCATCCAAAACCTGGATGTGGAGACACTGTACGAAGTCCCCCTGGCCATGGAGAAAGAAAATCTGGCCCAGACCGTGTGCAAATGCCTTCATCTTGACTGCCCGGAACCCAAGATCGAGGAATGGGAAAATATGGTAGACTCCATCAAAAATCTCAACCGGGAAGTCACCGTAGCCCTGGTGGGAAAATACACCGCGCTCCACGACGCCTACATCAGCGTGGTAGAAGCGCTAAAACACGGTGGTTTCGCCCACAACGTCCAGGTCAATATCAAGTGGGTGGACTCCGAGGAGGTCACGAAGGAAAATGTGGCGTCCTATCTGAGTGACGTGAGCGGCCTCATCGTGCCCGGCGGTTTCGGCAACCGGGGCATCAACGGGATGATCCACGCCATCGAGTACGCCAGGGTAAACCATCTGCCGTACCTGGGCCTGTGCCTGGGCATGCAGCTGGGCATCGTGGAATTTGCCCGGCATGTGATCGGATGGAACGACGCGCACAGCGCCGAGCTGGATCCCTCCACCACCCACCCGGTGATCCATCTCATGCCGGACCAGGACGGTGTGGAGGATATCGGCGGAACGCTCCGCCTCGGCTCCTACCCCTGCCATCTGAACAAGGAAAGCAAGGCCTACGCCCTGTACGGGAGCGAGACCATACACGAGAGACACCGCCACCGCTTCGAGGTAAACAACTACTACCGGGAGGATCTGGAAAAACACGGTATGCTGCTCTCCGGTCTGTCTCCGGACGGGCGGATCGTGGAAATGCTGGAGATCCCGGATCACCCCTGGTTCGTGGCCACCCAGGCGCACCCGGAATTCAAATCCCGGCCCAATCATCCCCACCCGCTGTTCAAGGGGTTTGTGGGCGCGGCATTGGATTTCCGGCAGTGATCTTTTCACACGTCGAAAGCACCGTATACCATTCGGCATACGGTGCTTTCGCTGTCTATCCGATCAGTTCAAACCCCTTAAAGCTGGCGCTCCCATCACCGCGATATGTAAAGTAGAGCGTATCCGCCCCCTCCGGGAATCTGATCTCCGTTCTGATATCCGTCCAGATATTCGAATAATGCAGAGGGACCGTTTTCACCGCCGGCCCTCCAAAGGCAGTGCGGATCTCCATACTTCCATAGGCATATCCGCGGATCGTGAGAACGATCTCCGATGTCCTGCTCAGATCAAAATATTTAAATCCCGCCGTGGAGTGGTCACGCATATTGGATACAAAGCCCTCATTCCGGTCTCCGTCCCAGCCATCCTTGATGATCTTAGGGAAGGAACCGTTCACATACTCCGGCTGATCACTGTCCCCCACATAGACCACCGGGCGGTCCGTGAACAGGTGGCAGGCAATATACGAGGGATAATACCCTGTCCCGGCAAGCGGTCCCCCGTTCAGACCGCAGGAAGTGAGCTCCGCCTGCGCAAACAGTCCGTCTTCCCGAATGGGCAGCTTTTCCGCACAGCCCTGACGGGAAAACCAGGTTCCGTTGGTGTGCCTGTGATAAAAGACATACCAGTCCCCGTTTATGCAGACGATGCTGCCGTGATTGTTCGCGCCGAAGGCGGCCGGGACATCTGCCGGCTTGTACGTGTCAATACCCAGATCCGCATTGCTGTTGAGCACCCCGCCATACCGGAATCCCTCCAGGGGGGATCTGCTGTATGCATAGCACAGCTCATGCATCACAACGGAGGAATAGACAAAGATATACAGATCCTCCTTTTTCCGTATGGATGCCGCCTCAAAATACTCATGTCCCTCGAACCCTGTGCCCTCACTGTACTCGCAGCCGGGCGCCACGATCACCGGCTCCCGGATCACCGTAAGCATATCCCTGTCAAGCACCATACCCATGGCCCCGTGTCTGGACTTGTCTCCCCGCAGGCAAAAGCCGGTATATAGGTAGGTTCTGTCACCCTCCGTGAGCACTCCGGGATCAAACTGGGGCTCATCTCCCCGCCGTTCCCCGATCCGTCGGTTTTCCCAGTCATGCACATAGCCGAGGAATGTATACTTTCCGGCGGGCTCATCACATACCGCCACAGACACTACGCAGAGATTGGACAGCACATAGTACAGATAGTATCTGCCATCCGGGCCCCTCGTCACATCCGGGGCATACAGACAGCCCTCGCCGTCCGGATTCCCCGGATCCTCATCCCTTTTGTATATGACCCCCTCATATCTCCAGTCGCCCAGATCATGGACGTCTGCGGACCAGCACACGTAATCCCCCATGCAGAATACGTCTCCGTTGTAGAAATCGTGTGATCCATAGACATAAACACGCCCGTCAAAAACATGAGGCTCCCCGTCCGGGACAAACTCCCAGGACGGGAGGTAAGGGTTAAATGCCTGCTTCCTTCCCATATGTTCATCCTCCCGCTTTTTTCAATCCAACACTACTCTTTTTCCAGCTTATCCTCCTCCACATACGGCGGCTCAAAATCGTAGATATCCCGATAGGAATCCTTCTCCGCATCCGATTTGGGAGCCCTCCACATCACTCCGGTGCAGTCCGTAGTGGAGCAGGCGTTCAGATTGTCAATCCTCTCGCCAAACTCAAACTCGTGATAGTCTATCTTCTTTTCCTTTTCTTTCTCTGACATCAGTCCACGTCTCCTTATCCGTTAATATTTTGTTTTAGTATTTGCTGTCAACGGATTTTCTATTCACCATACAGAAGACATGGCTGCTGACCGGTCGGTCCGTGATGGTCCCTCAACCGGCACACTGGCTTTTTTTCATAAAAAATTCCAGAAGCCTCTCCTTCCCCTCCACGTCGAGATAATAGTAGGACTGAGGCACCACAAAATCCGGAAATTTCTCCCGTATCTCCTCCAGTGAAACCGGCGCAAACTCCATCACCCTCCTGACCGGTATCGCATATCCCTTTCCCTTGAAAAAATATTCCATCATAGCTTCATAAGAACCGGGATTCTCTCTCTCCGATATCGCGCTGATCTCCTCCGCCGTGCCCGCCACCGGCCGGTCAAACAGAATGATGCCGCACAGTTTTTTCACCGCCCTGGTCACGTAGACAAAGGCCATGGTCTCCGCCTCCGGATATCTGGTCCGAAATTCATATCTCTTCTCCCCTGACACGATTTTCCGCCAGGGTTTTTCACGCAGGCTCATCAGGACAAATCGCTTCTTTTCCATAGGCACCTCCATGTCAACATTTTACTTCATCTTCATGCCGCGGTCAAGACACACTCTGAAACGGTGCCGCCGCGGCTGAGAAGATTCTTTACTTTCCCCCGCCTCTATGCTAAAATATAAAACGTATTTGTAAACAAACAGACTGAGAATGGAGGATAACTATGAAGAAAAAATTAACACTCGCACTGGCGTGTATACTTACATTTGGATTTGTTTTGACCGGCTGCGGCAGCTCGGAGAACGCCGGTTCAGAAGACGGACAGCAGCAGACGGACGCCCCCAAGGTGTACGCTGTGGAGACCGGGTCGGCAGGAGAAGAGGCCGCCAAAGAAAAAGGCTTTGAGTGCAATTCCGTGGCATCTCAGGCGGACGCCCTGATGGAGGTGGCGTCCGGCACCAGCGACGCCGCCATCATCGACCTTTTGATGGCAGGCGCTATGATCGGAGAGGGCACCAGCTATCCGGATCTGACCTACACCGACAAACTCACCACCGAGGAATACGGCGTGGGCTGCCGGAAGGGATCCGATCTTGCATCCTATATCAACGAAGTTCTTTACGAGAGCTACAAAGATGGCTCCATGAAAGAAATAGCGACAAAATACGGCGTTCAGGAAGCCCTGATCGAGCAGAAGGAAAGCTCCTACACCGCCGCAGAAAAAGACAGCGATGTAGAGTACATAAAGAAAAAGGGTTCCCTGATCGTGGGAATCACAGACTTTGAGCCCATGGATTACAAAAAGGACAACGAGTGGGTCGGCTTTGACGCGGACATGGCCCGCAAGGTCGCCGAAAAACTTGGTGTGAAAGCGCAGTTTGTAGAAATCGACTGGGACAACAAGGTAATGGAACTGGATTCAAAGAATCTGGATGTGGTTTGGAACGGCATGACGCTGACCAGCGAAGTGACCTCCGCCATGGAATGCACTCTGCCCTACTGCAACAACGCGCAGGTTGTGGTAGTACCTTCCAAATAAAACACGCAGGAGATCAATATGTTCTGGAATGTGACGCAGTCGCTGCTTGGCGGCCTGACAACGACTTTTGAAATTTTCATACTCACCCTGGTTTTCGCTCTGCCCCTGGGCCTTCTTCTGGCCTTCGGCAACATGAGCAGATTCAAACCGCTGCGGTATCTCATACAGGTCATTGTGTGGGTTATCCGGGGAACCCCGCTGATGCTGCAGCTGATCATCATATTTTACGGGCCCGGCCTGTGGCTTGGACACAACATCTGGAGCGGCAATGAGGCCGGCCGTATCACGGCAACCGTGGTTGCTTTCAGTATCAATTACGCCTGCTATTTCTCCGTCATATTCCGCGGGGGTATCGAGGGAGTGCCGGAGGGCCAGCGGGAGGCGGGCCAGGTTCTCGGCATGACGAAAAGCCAGATTTTTTTCAAGGTTACATTGCTGCAGATGGTAAAGAGGATCGTGCCGCCCATGTCCAACGAGATCATCACACTGGTAAAGGACACCTCCCTGGCGCGTATCATCGCCGCCTACGAGCTGACCTTTGCCGGGTATTCCTTTATGAAATCGGACGGGATCACATGGCCGCTGTTCTACACCGGCGTATTTTACCTGCTTTTTGTGGGGATATTGACGCTCTTATTCAATTTTATCGAAAAGAAACTGGATTATTTCAGGTAGGAGGTTCCCAATGGCAATACTGGAAGTCGAAAATTTACAGAAAAATTTTGATCGCATGGCCGTGCTGAGGGACGTGAGTTTCTCCCTCGACAAGGGAAACACCCTTGCCATCATCGGTTCCTCCGGATCGGGCAAGACGACGCTGCTGCGCTGTCTTAACTTTCTGGAGACGCCGGATGACGGCCGCATCATCGTAAATGGAACCCCGCTCTTTGATGCCGCTTCCCAGGAGACCGTGAAAGACAGGGATCTGAGGAGGAAACGGCTGCACTTCGGCATGGTGTTTCAGTCCTTCAACCTGTTTCCGCAGTACACCGCCCTGGAAAATGTGACGCTGGCGGGTAAACTTCTGGCCCAGGAGCACCCGGATTTCAAGACAGACAAAAAACAGATACTGGACGAGATCGAGGAGCAGGGAAATGCCCTCCTGGCGCAGATGGGATTGAGCGACCGGGCTTCTCATTATCCCCATCAGCTCTCCGGCGGCCAGCAGCAGCGCGTGGCCATCGCCAGAGCCCTGGCCCTGAACCCGGATATCCTTTGTTTCGACGAACCGACCTCCGCGCTGGATCCCGAACTCACTGGGGAAGTGCTGAAGGTGATCCGCGGCCTGGCAGAACAGCACACCACCATGATCATCGTCACCCATGAAATGGCCTTCGCCCGCGATGTGTCAGATCAGCTGATCTTTATGGACGAGGGCGTCATTGTGGAGCAGGGTGATCCGGAACAGGTCATCGACCATCCGGAAGAAGAGAGGACAAAACAGTTTTTGACAAGATATTCACAGGGATAACTCCGTCAATCATAGCGAAAAAACTCTCACTCACCCATCTCTGTCTTGGCATTGGGATAGATCCGCTCCATCACCGGGTCAGGGTAGTGGACATCCATCCACCTCTCTACCCCGTTTTGAGGCGGCTTCGCACCCGCCCTCTCATCGTAGCGGACAAGTGCAGTCACCGAGAGCAGAATATCCATCGCCGTGCACAGACACAGCAGCCATGTAATGTATTTCCCGGCTCTGACAGGTAACTTTTCGATATATCCCGAGAAAAACGGATACCCCCACTTCATCCAGACCACCGCTGCGATTCCCCAGAAAAAACAGAACAAAAGATTTATGCGCCCCCCAAGGTTAAAGGGTATATCGCTGTAATCCCAAAAAACTCTTCCAAAAACAATCTCTGTAAAAATACTGCATATGTATTCAAACAATCCACCGAGTATTGTGCCCATCAAAAAGATAAAGCTGTCTGAGCGATGGCGGTAATTAAACAAAAACCATGTAAAAAGGGCAATCCCCAGACCCCACACTACACTGAAAGGTCCGATCACGAGAGAACTCCTGCTCATCCATGCCCCCTCTGTGATCCGGCAGAAAACCGTCTCGATCAGATCCCCTGCCAGGGATCCTATCAAAAAAAGCCAGAACAATTTATAGAACCCGCAGCCATAGGCAAATACCGTATCCTTCTTTTCCTCGACTTCCCTTTTCATAAACGGAAATGCCCTTCGGATACGACTGTACGAATGCCGGATGATCCACTCCTGGATACGGGAGGATGATCTCACCATGGAATTATGTATTTTTTTCAGGGAGGAACGCTTCCCGGAAACTCCCAGCAAAAACGCATGTGTCCACAGGGTGTCCGCTGCGATCATCCCCAGCAGGACCACCTGCAGGGCCACGATAATACCGGCGGGCAGATAGTGGACCATCCTGCTTATCACCGGATTGATCCAGCATATGCCCGCCATTCCGAACAGACCTCCGCGCAGCATGGAGGAAATGCACACATATCCGTCTATATGAAATGAACTGTCTGAGTAATCCCAGAACCTTTTCCCGTATATTCTCTGCAAAAGTTTCCCGGACACCCACTCACAGACGCCAAAAAGCACAACACACCCGGACATCAGAAAAAACAGATGATTCCTCAGTTCGCTCAGAAAAATTTCTCCCAAAACAATGTGTATGCCATACAGACAGGAAAAAGGGCCTCCCAGCAAGCCCCGATTCACAAATTTCTTTTTTTTCGCCGCTGCGAAACAGCAGTCCAGAAACCATCCCAAAAAGGAAAAGATCAAAAAAAATCCCCTCAATGGCAGTGTCCGCCGCAGTTTTTACAGTCTCCGCCGCACTGTATCGACTTTCCGGCCTTTTTATCCTTGATCATTTTTCGCAGGATCAGCCCGACAATGATCAACAGGACAATTCCAACGGCAAAGGTTCCCCATGTCATAAACAATCCCTCCTTTTAGGATGGGGGCCTGCCTCCCTGGCAGGCCCCCAATGGCTTGAAAATTTGTATATAAATAAATCTGATTGCAAAGTTACAAGTGATCATTTCGCACCCGCCAGGCTGCCTTTCAGCTTTACATCCAATGTGCCGCTCTCCGTGTACGGGCGGAACAGGAGATAGATGATCCCCAGCACCAGCAGCAGGGCAACCACCGTCCACAGGCTGAACACTCCCGTGCAGAGCAGTCCGATCCGATAGATACAGAGGGAGACTATATAGGCAAATACACACTGATAAGCGATGGCAAATCCCGTCCACTTCCCGTTATTCATCTCTCTGCGGATGGCACCTATAGCTGCAAAGCAGGGGGCACACAGCAGATTGAACGCCAGGAAGGAATATCCGGCCAGGGCACCCAGCCCCTCGAAATCCAGTACACCGAACACACCCACGACTTCCTCCTTCGCCACCAGTCCCATGACCGTGGCAACCGTGGCCGTGGCGTCGCCGAATCCCAGCGGAGCAAATATCCACTTCACACCATTGCCGATATGGCCGAGTATGCTGTCAGACAACTCCACATCCGGATGGAACCCGAAACTTCCCTCCATCCAGCCGAACACAGAACCCAGCCAGATCAGGATGGATGAGAGGAGGATAATGGTCCCCGCCTTCTTGATGAAAGACCATCCGCGCTCCCACATGCTCCGAAGCACAGAGCCCACCGTGGGTATATGGTACGCCGGCAGTTCCATGACAAAGGGCGCCGGATCGCCGGCAAAGATCTTTGTCTTCTTCAAAATGATGCCGGAGATCACGATGGCGGCGATTCCCAGGAAATAGGCACTGGGAGCCACCCACCAGGTTCCGCCGAACACCGCCGTGGTGATCAGCGCAATGATCGGCAGCTTGGCGCCACAGGGGATGAAGGTGGTAGTCATGATCGTCATTTTCCGGTCCCTGTCATTCTCGATCGTACGGCTGGCCATGACACCCGGCACACCGCATCCCGTACCGATCAGCATAGGGATAAAGGACTTCCCGGACAGCCCGAACCGGCGGAAAATACGGTCCATGATAAAGGCAATGCGCGCCATATACCCGCAGCCCTCCAGGATAGCCAGAAAGATAAACAATACAAACATCTGTGGAACAAAGCCCAGCACGGCTCCCACACCGGCCACGATACCGTCATTGATCAGGCCCAGCAGGAAGTCATTGCAGCCAATGGCCGTCAGGCCGTTCTCCACAAGCACCGGTATGCCCGGTATCCAGATACCGAAGCCCGCCGGATCCGGAGCCGCAAACTCTCCCTCTTCATCCAGGGCATCGCTCTCCGTCAGAATATCCTCCAGAGAATAGCTCTCTCCGTTCACGCCCTCCTCCATGGAGTCCGCATAGGATCCGTAGGCCTCCTCAAAGGCCCCAAAATCTTTTTCCGACACCGCATCACACAATTCATCCGCACCGATGACTCCCGCATCCTCTGCCGCCTTTACCTGATTCTCCAGTTCTGTGGTAAACACGGCGTCTCCGGCCCACTCATCCGTGGCGGCATCCAGATCGTCCCGGCCCACACCGGCCAGATACCAGCCGTCGCCGAACAATCCATCGTTGGCCCAGTCCGTCACCAGGGTGCCGACGCTGACCACCGATACGTAGTACACAAGAAGCATGATCACGACAAAGATGGGCAGAGCCAGGATCCGGTTTGTCACAATTTTATCCACTTTATCCGACAAAGTCAAGTCACCTTTTCCCCGTTTTGAACAGCACGCGTCAATAATTGACGTGATGTATGTATACCGCTCGTTGGTGATGACAGACTCCACATCGTCGTCCATCGCATTCTCCAGAGATTCAATCTCCGCATTTACATCCGGCAGATTTGTCATCTGTTCCGCGATCTTGTCGTCCCCCTCCAGAAGCTTGATGGCAAAAAATCTTCTCTGCTCACTTCTCACATCGCCTCCCAGTCTGCTCTCCACCTCCCGGATGGCCTGTTCCACTTCCGCCCCAAACTCGTAGACGATCTCCTGTCCCCGGCCTGCTTTCGCCGCCGCGATAGATTCCCGCACAGCCTTGTCGATCCCCGTCCCCTTCAGGGCGGAAATCTCCACCGCCTTGCATCCCAGCTTCTCACTCATCTGCTTCACATGAACCTTGTCGCCGTTTTTCTCGACCACATCCATCATGTTGACCGCCATCACAACCGGAATCCCCAGTTCCGTCAGCTGTGTGGTGAGATACAGATTCCGCTCCAGGTTTGTGCCGTCAATAATATTCAGGATCACATCCGGTTTCTCATTGATGAGATAGTTTCTTGCCACTACCTCCTCCAGCGTATAGGGGGAGAGAGAGTAAATACCGGGCAGATCCGTGACGATCACCTCCTCATTGGAAAAGCTTTTCTTCAGCTTTCCCTCCTTCTTCTCCACCGTCACACCGGGCCAGTTCCCCACGAACTGGTTATTGCCGGTCAGAGCATTAAATAGTGTTGTTTTTCCGCAGTTAGGGTTTCCTGCGAGTGCAATTTTAATCGACATTTTTTTACTCCTTCTTACCTGTGATAAATACTGCCATCCTACGATTCGTCCCAGCTTTCCGGAATTAGTTTCCGCTAACTGCCGGGTAAAAAAATTACTCCACCTCTATCATTTCCGCGTCTGCTTTGCGCAGCGACAACTCATATCCGCGCACTGTCACCTCCACCGGATCTCCCAGCGGCGCCACCTTGCGCACGTAAATCTCCACTCCCTTTGTGATCCCCATATCCATGATACGTCTCTTCACCGGACCTGTGCCTGTCAATTTCGCCACCCTGACAGTATCGCCACAAGCCACCTCCCGCAGAGTTTTCATATTCGCTTTCTTCCTTTCTTCCATAATAATAAAGATATGTAAACCTAGACCATGATCTTGTTTGCCATATCTTTTCCTATGGCAACACGCGACTCCTTCACATTGATGATCATGTTGCCACTCATCTCCGAAACGACAGTGACCATACCCCCTGTCACAAAACCGAGATTCTCCAAAAACTTCCGTGTACTGCCTTTCCCGCCAACTTTTTTTATCACATTCTGTTCGCCGGGTTTCGCCATTGTCAGTGGCATACGCATCATCCTTTCTTATTTAGTCTGGTTTATCTCTATGGTTAGTATACCCTAACGTGCATTAGTTGTCAAGAATTATTTTTCGTTTAGACTAAATTTGCGTTTTTACATCTTTTATGTTACAATTCACCTAATATATTGATTTTTCGAACAAAAGGGGTTTTGTAGAAATGAAATACAACGAATCAGCAGAAAATTATCTGGAGACCATCCTCATACTGAGCCACAGCCTGCCGGTGGTGCGGTCTGTGGACATTGCCAACGAACTGGGATACAAAAAATCCAGTGTCAGCGTCGCCATGAAGCATCTCCGGGAAAAAAAGCACATCACAGTGACCGATGCCGGTTTCATTTATCTCACGGATGAGGGGAAGGCCATCGCAGAGATGATCTATGAACGCCACAACACTCTGACCAGCATGTTCACCTCCCTGGGCGTTCCCGCCGACATCGCAGAAAAGGACGCCTGCAAGATCGAGCACGTGATCAGCAAGGAGAGTTTTGACGCGATAAAGAAACATTTTGACGCCAAGAGTGAAAACTGAGATTTTTATATCCTGACATCAAAAGAATCAGGGCCCTCGCCCTGATTCTTTTTCACGTGCGTGAGAGGATTCGAACCCCCGACACCTTGGTCCGTAGCCAAGTGCTCTATCCAGCTGAGCTACACGCACAACGCAAGTATTATAATACTCCACTCAGCCGTAAAAGTCAAGACTTAATTCCGAATCCCACGCTCATTCGTTTTAATCCACATCCCCGGCATTCATTTTGGCAAAACGCCATGAATCCCTGCACATCCTGGTCAGATCATACTGAGCCTCCCAGCCCAGCTCCTCCCTGGCCTTCTTCGGATCCGCGTAGCACACGGCGATGTCCCCCGCCCGTCTGGGCTTGATGGAGTAGGGGATCTTCACACCGTTGGCCTCCTCAAAGGCTTTCACGATATCCAGCACACTGTACCCGTTTCCTGTCCCCAGGTTATAGATACTGACCCCGGTGGTGCCTGTCACGCGCTCCACCGCATTGCAATGCCCCTTCGCCAGATCCACCACGTGGATATAATCCCGCACACCGGTGCCGTCCGGCGTGTCATAATCATTTCCGAACACTCCCAGCTCCGGCAGTTTTCCCACAGCCACCTGCATGATATAGGGCATGAGATTGTTGGGTATCCCGTTGGGACTCTCCCCCAGGAGGCCGCTCTCATGGGCTCCGATGGGATTGAAATAGCGGAGCAGCACGACGCTCCATTCCGGATCCGGCACACAGAAATCCGACAAGATCCCTTCCAGCATCAGTTTCGTGCTGCCGTAGGGATTGGTGGTGCTCAGGGGGAAATCCTCCGTGATCGGCACCGTCTTCGGCGAGCCGTACACCGTAGCCGAGGAGCTGAAAATGATCTTCTTGCAGTTGTACTCATTCATCAGCTCGCAGAGGTTCAATGTGCCGGAGATATTGTTCTGGTAGTACCAGAGCGGTTTCTCCACCGACTCCGCCACCGCCTTCAGCCCGGCAAAATGGATCACCGCATCAATCTGATTTTCCTCGAACACCGGACGCATGCTCTCCTTGTCCAGCATATCCGCCTTGTAAAATCTGACTTCCTTTCCCGTGATCTGTCTGATCTTATCTACCACGGTAATCTTGGAGTTGAACAGATTGTCGAACACAACCACCTCGTATCCCTTCTGCAAAAGCTCCACACAGGTATGGGAACCGATATATCCGGTTCCGCCCGTCACCAATATTCTCATCTTTGCATCTTCCTTTCTGTCTTTTTCGACGAAATTGCCTCTGTTTTTTATCTTCCTCTTCACTATAAACTATTCCCTAAGGGCACGGTCAAGTGTGTTTTTATATTTACAGACGCTACCGTGAATAGGAATAGTCCCTCACAGACGGCAGGGGCCATCCCCCGTCTCCACCACATAAAAGTCCGCCCTGTAGCCCGCTTTCTCTTCATACATTTTCCCCACATTGGCAATAAAATCGTCTATGTATTCCGTTTTCACAATATTTACCGTAGAGCCGCCGAAACCGCCGCCGGTCATCCGGGCTCCCAGGACGCCCTTCTGCTGCCAGGCCGCCGACACCAGTGTGTCCATCTCCTCCCCCGTGACCTCGTAGTCCTCCGACAGGGAGCGGTGAGATTCATTCATCAGCCGGCCAAAGGCCGCAATGTCTCCGCCTTTCAGGGCTTCCGTGGCCCGGATCGTCCGCTGGTTTTCGCTGACCGCATGTCTGGCACGTCTCCGCCGCACCTCATCTTTTATAGCTGACTGATAGAGTTCAAAGGTTTCCTCATCCAGATCACACAGGTGATCAATCCCTATCACAGCCTGCAGTTCCTCCAGCGCTCTCTCACATTCCCGGCGCCGCTCATTGTACTTGGAATCGGTCAGACTGTGTTTTTTGTTGCTGTTGGCTATAACGATTCCCGCCCCCTCCAACTTCAGAGGCAGATACTCATACGACAGATCGGATGTATCCAGAAAGATCGCGCTGTCCCTCTTTCCCATGGCCACGGCAAACTGATCCATAATGCCGCAGTTCATACCACTGTACTCATTTTCCCCGCGCTGGCCCAGGATGGCCAGTTCCCGGTTGTCCACATCCAGCCCGAAGAGATCCCGGAGGATAAATCCCGTCAGCACTTCCACCGAGGCGGAGGAGGAGAGCCCCGCACCGTTCGGCAGCGTTCCGTAGAGCAGGAGATCCATGCCCCGGGGAACGGATATGCCCTTTTTCTCAAAGGCCCATATGACAGACTTCGGGTATCCCACCCAGGTCTTGTCCCTCTCCGGGATCAGGTTGTCCAGAGAATCCTCGATCACACCCTGATCTTCAAAATTCATAGAAAAAAAGCGCAGCCTATCGTCCTCTCTTCTCCTGGCTGCGCCGTAGGTTCCCAGTGTCAGGGCGCAGGGAAAAACATGTCCACCGCTGTAGTCGATATGTTCCCCGATCAGATTCACACGTCCCGGCGCGAAGTAGACCGACACGCCCTGACTGTCACCGAACACTTTGGCAAATTTTTCTGTCAATTCCTGTCTCAATGACTGCATTACAGATTACCACCGTTCCATCCCCAGTCGCCGTAGCCCTGGTAGGTCACATACACACTGGCAGCCGGGATTCCCAGTTCTTCTTCATATATTTTACAGATTTCCGCCGACATCTGTGCATAGGCCTGACTGCTCGCCCCGCCGTAGAGTCTCACATCCACAAAGGCCGCCCTGTCACATTTGTTCCCCTGGAAATACAGGGTGTACTCATCCTCAAATCCGATCATCACCCAGTTCTCGCCCTTCCCCAGTGTGCGGGTGCAGGCCTGTCCCAGTTTCTTCTTGATGTTCTCTTCCTTCTCCTGTGAAATCTTCACCGTAACCTTGGAATCAATAAACGGCATGATCCATCCCTCCTGACTTGATCAACTACTGGCCTTTTCCACTTCCACGATCGCATCCTTTTTCATCGGGATACGACAGTTCTTGTTGCTGCCAAACTCCACGATCACCACCTCATCCGTCATATCGATCACCACGCCGTAAAAGCCGCTGGTGGTGAGGATACTGTCCCCCACTGCCACATCGGCCAGCAGCGCCTGGTGTTCCTTTTCTCTCTTTTTGTTGGGTCGAATCAATATCATATACATACCGCCGATCAAAACGACATATATCAGTACAATTCCGACTGTTCCTCCCATGGATACTACCTCCTAGATTCATTCATTTTCGCCGGACTCCATTCGTTCCAGCTTATCTTTTTTATATTCAGAAAAGATACCCTTCTCGATAGCTTCCCGAATTTCTTTCATCATTGTATTATAAAAATACAGATTATGCAAGACCAATAAGCGAAGTCCCAGCATTTCTTTTGCTTTCAGGAGATGCCGTATATACGCCCTGCTGTAATGGCGGCAGGCCGGGCATCCACAGCCCTCCTCGATGGGGCGGTCGTCCAGTTCGTATCTCGCGTTGGCGAGATTCATTTTTCCGAAATTCGTGTAGGCGTGTCCGTGGCGTCCATTCCTGGCCGGATAGACACAGTCGAAGAAATCCACTCCCCGCTCCACGCTCTCCAGAATATTGGCCGGAGTCCCCACTCCCATGAGATACACCGGCTTGTCCACCGGCAGATAAGGCACCGTCACATCCAGGATCTCATACATCTCCCGATGGCTCTCCCCCACCGCCAGCCCTCCCAGGGCATAGCCGTCCAGATCCAGTTCCCGGATCTGTTTCGCATGTTCCACACGGATATCCCGGAATGTACCGCCCTGGTTGATGCCGAAGAGCATCTGCTGCGGGTTCAACGTATCCGGCAGTGCGTTCAGGCGCTCCATCTCATCCCTGCACCGCAGAAGCCAGCGGGTGGTGCGGTCCACGGACGCCTGCATATACTCCCTGGTGGCCGGATGAGGCGGACACTCGTCAAAGGCCATGGCGATGGTGGAGGCGAGATTGGACTGGATCCTTATGCTCTCCTCCGGCCCCATGAAAATCTTCCGACCGTCGATGTGGGAGTTGAAATAAACTCCCTCTTCCTTGATCCGCCGCAGCCCTGCCAGGGAAA
The DNA here is from genome assembly GCA_964484225.1 of uncultured Eubacterium sp. Lineage (GTDB taxonomy): Bacteria > Bacillota > Clostridia > Lachnospirales > Lachnospiraceae > Eubacterium_F. The sequence continues at coordinate 15,485 of CAZAEM010000002.1, read as the reverse complement.
ACACCTGAAACCCACCGGAATCTGTCAGTATGGGACGATCCCAGTTCATAAAACGGTGCAGGCCGCCCAGTCTGCGGACCACCTCATCTCCGGGCCGCACATGGAGATGATAAGTGTTGGACAGCTCCACCTGCGTCCCGATCTCTTTCAGATCCATGGAGGATACTGCCCCCTTGATGGCCGCCGCCGTCCCCACGTTCATAAACACCGGGGTTTCAATGACGCCGTGGCAAGTAGCAAGCTGCCCCCTCTTGGCCCGCCCGTCTCTGGCAATCAGTTTATACATACGCCGCCCTCTCTATCCGGTCACACCAAACCCGAGAATGGTGAACTTTTTCGCCTCGTCCCCCGGATGCATCCGGAATACAACCTCGTGGCTCCCGCTCTCCTTCTCGTCTATGACAAGCTGTGCATTGCAGTGATTCCATCCGTTGTCCAGAGGGTTGATGGTCTTTACCCTGCCGCCGTCCAAAAAGACATCCACCGCACCGTATTCCGGGGAACCGGAATCCTTGATGACAGCCACAAGATTTTTGCAGGTGAGCCTCAGTGTAAAGGAGGCCTCCTCCCCGCCGTCCTTCATCCAGTTGTCCGGGAATTCCGGAGTCCCCGTCAGATCCATGTTCCGCTCCACATACTGGAGTTCCGTATCCTTTGCCTCAAATCCATGATTTTCTATCTCTGCATATTCTTCTGCATTTTTCCGGTCAAAACAGCAGATATCCTTGAACTGGATGCCGTACACCGGCTCTTTGTCCAGAGAGATATCCTCCGCCGCCATCTCCTCCCTGTCCACTGCGGCAAACAGGTTGGCGATACAGTCTGCCATGATGCGGTGTCCATCGTTGGTAGGATGGTATATATCATAGAAAAACTGGCGCTTTGTGATCACATCGTTCTCTTCAAACTGGGGCGTCACGGCATCCTTCACACTCACCATGGGAAGTTCATATCTCTCCCCCACGGGCTGATGACGGTTCTGCAGATTCCAGTCGCTCATAAACACGGCAAAATTCAGGAGTACCGCCGGTTTATTTTCCGCCTGGAGTACTTTTCGCACCAGACTCTCGAAGCTGACTCCCTCGGTTTCATCCCCCTCGTCGTTTACCGCGAACTCAATGACAACCAGATCCGGCCGGATCTCTCTCTCCATACAGACATCCCGGTCATACCGCACCATGCCGAACTCGGAGGACGTGCCGCCCACGCCCGCCTTCACATAAGCCACGTTCTCCCCTCCACAGGGAGAAAACATATCGCAGAAAGCCCTGTAGGAGCGATAGGCATAACACTCTGTGTCAATGGGTTTCCCTCCGGCCCCCTGAGTGATAGACCCGCCGATGTAGGCGATCGTCACCTTCTCTCCCTTTTTGGTCCGCTCGATCACCTGTTTCAGCCGGTAATTGTTTCCCGTGGACACCAGGGAGCGGGAAATCATTTCCCGGTATGCGTCCGAGTCAAACTGCACCGGGGGATCCACCTGAATCTCCGGCACCTCATAGCCGTCGTTGAGATAGAACTTGACGGTGAGGATCATATTTCTGTTTTCCTCCGGAAAAATAAAATTGAAGGACCCAAATTCTCCGTCCTCCTCATTTACCGGGTATGCGTCCACCGGGATCACATACTCCTCCCCCGTACAGGGGCAGGTCATCTCCATGACCGTTCCCGTACCGTATTTATCTGTCTTTCCGTAACACTGAAACTGAAATTCCACTTCCTTCTCTCTGTCCTCCAAAGCCTCAGCCTTTATGCTGACGCCCACACTGTGAACCAGTTTGCGGAAAGTTTCCATCCGGGGGAGCATATTCAATATATCCTCGTCAATATCGCCGGATGTAAACCTCACCTGATCCAAAAGGCGCCCCTCCAGAAATACATAATCACGGCATACTCCATCTTTTTCCCTGCTGCCGGAAATCATCTTATCCAAAACCACGTAGAGACAGGGCCGCTTCTCTACCGGATCTTTTGGTGCTGCTGGTCCTCGCATAATTCCTCCTATCTATTGCCTGTGGCAAAATTAAATGATGTCAAGGATAGTTCCATTGCTTCGCAATCCCTGACATCATTATAATATAAAATCCCTCATTGGGGTAGTCCTAAAATTATTTTTTTCCTCAGCTCACCTTCCCGGTTCGAAAAGCCGTCACCCGGTCCATCTTGTATTTGCAGTCCCAGAAATAGCTGGACTCATACAGCACGTACGTATAGGAACCGTTTATGGCGATGCCCTCATTCATGGGAGGAAGTTTGGTCACTTTCCTGCACTTTTTTAATTTTATCGTGCTCTTGTTCAGATTCCAAGTCGGCTTGTAGGTCTCCAGCTGGGACATAAATCCCAGCAGCTCCTTTCTCGTCTGGCAGGAGCGGGATATAATGAGTTTCCCGCCGGAGGTGAACGCCACACCCTGGGTCCGGTTCGGCATCAGGACCTGATTGGTCTTTTTCAACGTGGGCGTACCGTTTTTATTGGAAATCTTAAAGCCATACATATACTTTTTCGAGTACTCGTTGTAGGAACCCACCCACACACGGTTCTTGTAAAATCCCACATAGGAGGCCGTCTCCGGGATCGCACACTGCGTGGTAAATTTCGTGATCTCCCAGAAGGCTTTTCCGCTGGCAGCCGCCTTCTTTATCTCCGAATATTTCAGGCATTGGAGATTTTTACCGTAGGCGATCCAGAGATTCGTCCCGTCAAAGGCAATCCCGCCCAGATGCCCCATGTGCGGCATCACCAGCGTAGTCACATACTTTTTCGTATTCTTATCCATGACATACATCACCGATTCCTGCTCTTTCTGATAGTCAAAAGCCGTGATCAGCATATATTTCTTTGCAAACGCCACACCCTGAGGCACCATGCTGGTACAGCCAAATCCTGCCACATTGGTATTCTTTAACCCCGGGCAGACAAAACTCTTGTTGTATGTGACTTTTTTCCGAAACGCCTTATATTTTTTGCAGGCGGCGGATTTCTTAAACTTTTTCTTTGTCTTATATAATTTCGGTTTTGTGCTGGTGGCTTTCGCCTTCTTGGTCGTTGTGGATTTTGCCTCGGAGTCGGTTGACAGAACAAAACCGGACATTTTCCGCACGGCCGTCACTTTCACGTAGTACGTTTTCTTCTGTTTCAGCCCATCTATCCCCCGGACCCGGTACTCGTCAATCTGCGCTGTGGCAGAAAGTGAGTAACCAGAATTTTTCTTTGTGGAGACATAAATCTGATAGTACTGCGCCCCTCTGGATTTGCTCCAATACAGCTTCACCCTCTTATCCCCCCCTTTGATCAAAGTGATCTCCGGAAGTTTGGGGGCTGTCCCGTACAACACAGCCTCCGAGGCGTCCCCCAGGTTCGAGAGATCCACAGCATAAGCGTACACCACAAAATAATAATCCTTCCCGGCTGTCAGTCCCGTCACCGTGTAGGTCAGTTCCTGTGTGTCTGCGGACGCATCTACCTCCACTTTCCCTGCGTAAGTGTATTCCTTGTCCGTCGTCAGGCGGTAGTAAATGGCATATCCGGTGGCGCCTGACGACGGATTCCACGTCAGTGTCACCTTTTTCCGGACGATATATGTTGCTTTCAGGCCGGTTACCTTCCCCGGACGGGGAGCGATAGGTGTCGCCGCAGAAAATTCGCCCACGGCATCCCCGGACACCGCCTGGATCTTGATATATATGATCTGCCCCGGCTGCAGATTCTTGAAGGTATACTCCGTATTTTTCGTGCTGTCCAATTTGACATAAGAGCCGTTCTCGATCTTCGATGTATAGATGTCGTAGTGCTCTGCCTCCGGCAGGGACTGCCATACCACAGTCATGGTTGTACTGGTTCCGGATTTCATCTTAACTCCCGTGACCTGCCTCGGAACCACTGTGATATCATAGACAGCGGTGACTCCCTGGTAAGTGACCGTCAGCGTCTGCGGTCCCAGACGGGACGTATCCACTCCCGTCACAGAATCCGGTCTGGTCTTCTCTACCGTCCCGTCACTGTAATACACATTGATCGTGACCTGATCCTTTCCAAAGGAACTGCTGTAGGGAACTTCCATCATCGTCTCCGTCACCTCGATCCGGGAGATAAACCGGATTGAGGGAAGGGTTGTCGGCACCGGTGTCGATGTCGGTGCCATCGTCGGCGTCATCACTGGGGACGATGTCTGTGCCGGTATCAATGATGACACCGCCGTCGGCGTCGGCGTCAATGCCGGCGACAATGTCTGCCCCGGCGCCAGGGTCTCTTCCGGCCCCGATGTCCCAGACGGTGCCGATGTCTCGGCCGGGTCTGAGGTCTGTTCCGTCGCCGGACCGGAAGATACGGCAGATCCGGTGGCTGCAGGCGTCACCGCAGAGCCTGTGACAGCGGGGGTCACCGCACTTCCGGTGGCTGCCTCCGCCACTGCGGTCTCCCCGCGATCCGCAACAGTTTTCCCCGCTCCGTGAGCCGTGACGGGCACTGTCCACTCAGCCAGCAGTATACTCAAAACTAAAATTACAGCTAAAAAATTGTGTTTCCTTCGCATTGGTTCCTCCATCCTTTATTCTGTATTCTTTTTCTGTCTTTCTCGGGATATCCTTTTTTTACCATACACAGATATTTTGTCATCAGAGTGTCATGGGCAGCATAAATATGAAAAACAGATTGTTGACATGAAAAATGCCCGGAAACGACATTGAGCTGTCTTTCCAGACAATTTTGAAAGGTAGCGCCTGATGGCGCGTAGGTCCTAAGGAATCCAATGTAACAGATCTTCGATCTGTTACTGGTAACGCTTCGTAGAAGCGTTACACCTCCCTCCTTAGGACAGGGAACAGGGGCACTAGGAATCGAACCCAGCTCTGGAGTTTTGGAGACTCTTATTCTACCGATGAACTATGCCCCTATACGTGATAACACTCACTCGATTATCATACATTTTTTTGGCGGGATTGTCAAGCTGTTTTTGCAGCCTTGACTGCTAAATCAGCGTGATCGCCCTCGCTCTAATAAATTTTGCGAAATCCCCTCACATCGTCCACATACCCCATAGCCTCGTAAAATCTGTGGGCCGTTTGCCGAAATCCGGATGAGACCAGAATCGCGTATTCACACCGGTTCTCTCTTGCAAACTCATCCAATGCCTGAAACATCCGCCGCCCGACTCCCTGCCCTCGGCAATCCTCTCTCACGATAACATTTTCCACGACCAAAAAAGAGGCATCCAATACATCACAGCGGATCCCGGTGGCGCTTCCCAGGACACGCTCACCCTGTCTTGCAGTCAAAAGACAATATTCCTCCCTCGTAGCAGCCTCATCAAAATTCGTCTGCATCCTCTCCGGATCACATCCCCCCGGAACCAAATTCCGGTATAACTCCAGGATCTGCGGCAGATCCTCTCTCTTCATTCGATCTATCTGAATCCCGTCCATCCCTGACTCCACTCCTCTTCTATGTAAATGTATGCGTAATTTTCCTCCTCATGCTCTAACCATATTTCCGATAGCTTCCTCAAAAGGCAGCGGTCTTCTTTGAAATACTCTACCGTTCCATTATAATTTCGATAGGATAACAGACTACCCATAAGCGGTTCTCCTGTATAGATAATATACCCCTTGCACCAGAAACATGCAACTATAAATAGTTGCTGCTTCTCTATGTTACAAAAGGTTATATTACAGAACGTATACGCCAAATCAACAGCGAAATTTATTCAAACAACCAACTACTCAGGGCAGTCGGATAATTCGATGCCCCGCATACGGAAAAGCGCCCCAAGTAGTTCCAGGATCCGTATCTCCTCTCCAAAAAGACCGCCTTGCATCCCGTCAATGATTTCCTGCCTGTAAAACCGGTCCAGCATCTCTTTTGCACACTCGCGGCAATCCGTCAAACCGCATTCCCGGCTGCCAATCATGCGCTCCAGAAAATACGCCAGCGTTTGCATCTGGCTCTCCGAGCACAGCGCCGTCAACCGTGTCACATCGGAGGTAAAATCATCAATCCGGATCAGGCGTGTGGCATCCGCTTTGATATACTGGCTGATATAGAACGGCATGGAATTGGCAGGTGGTTTTAAAAAACGGGGTTTCATGACAGCCAGCCCGGCTCTGCAGGAAACAGAATCTCCGTCTCTGTCCCCGTCCCGCATGTCTTCGGAAAGTTTTTTTGCCTTTTCCGTCACATCCGACAGCTGGTATTCTTCCATCAGGAGAATCCGGTCGGCATGGCGGATATATTCCCCCGAACCCCCGATGACCAGAATGGTTGAGATACCGGCCTTTTCATAGAGATCGCGCACCCGGTCCGTAAAGGGAATGATCGGCTCCTTTTCAATCAGGTTCCGCATCAGGGAATCCCGGATCATAAAATTGGTCGCGCTCATATCTTCATCAATCAGGAACAACCTGCTCCCGGCATACGCCGCTTCCATGATATTTGCTGCCTGCGAGACGCTTCCGCTGGCGTGTCCGGTTCGAAAATGATGCGCGGAAATGCCGGCGGGCAAATCGTGAAAAAACAGCGACAAATCCATGTCCTGCACCGGCCTTCCATCCTCCGCATAGATTTTTATGCCGTCCGGCAGGGTCAGGACAAACTCCCTTCCATCGCCGGGCACATGACGATAAACCCCTGCCTCCAGTGCATCCAGAAGCGTACTTTTACCCGAGTAGCCGCCTCCGGTGATCACCGTGATCCCGGCCGGAACCGCCATCCCGGTAATCTGTCCCCCATCGGAGAAGGAAATGGTCTGCAGGAGATCCTCCGGCGACTGAAAGGGAACCGACTCTGTAAGCGGCAGGGAACGGCCGCCCTGCCAGGGATCCTTCCAATGAGAAGTCACCTCATGTTTTCTCGGCAGGATGCTCCCGTTTGCCACAAAGGCAATCCTTCCATGTGCCTCCAGCCAGTCCACAATCTCTGATTGTCGCCGGTACACAGCAACATGATGTTCCAATGCATTCCTGTCGAGACCGGAAACTTCATTCCATACAATGTCCAGCAGCTGCCGGACAGCCCGGAATCCGCTTTTGGCATTAATTCCAGAACCGTTGATCAGTGGCATATAAAACAGAATCCGGTAGACAAAGTTTTTCTTTCTTCCGTCATAAACAAGACCACTCCTTCGCAGGATACATTCGTTTGCCTGCTGCACGCAAAACCTCGCCTTCTCTCTCGTGTCCTTCCGGTTGTTCTCCATTCCGGATGAAAAACGGGCAACCGGCACAGACAATGTTCGCAGAAGAAAATCCTCATAGGGCAGATACTCGCTCCAGCTTTCCGACCCCGGCATCTCCTGCAAAACCATATCCGCCGGAATGGAAACTGACAGGATCATACGCTCCTTATTGCGCAATCCGGTTCCCTCCAGCCAGAACGAAAGTCTCCGCCAGGTAAATACCCTCTCCTCCTCAATTGGCTGTTCACTGCTGCTCACACTGCTTATATAAACTTGTTTATCCTGATAAAGCCTTCCCAGTTTCTCTTTGTTCTCACCGTGCAGTGACAATACTATATTTTTGAATCTGTTCATCATTTCCTCCATTCACGCCATTCTTTTCCGCTTCCCGGGCCATAAAAAAAGCACATCCTCACCGATGTGCAAACAAAGCCGGAAACCATATCCCTGGAATAACTACTGGAAAAAAAACAGACTTCCCCGGAGCAGCCTCATACTGCCGCCTTAGATAAGGAGATTACCGTGACATCGAAAGGAATTTTGTATGCTATTGTCATAGTAATCACCTCTTTCTTTTTATATGTTCGCCCTGCGCAGAACAAAACGGCCTTAACCATAGTTAATAACGACAGTAAAACTATAACACGGGAAAAAGGCGGTGTCAATATCTTGTTGAACGAACAAATCCCTCCAGGCTATAGATGTCCTAGATTCCCATCACATTACACAGCCCCAGGGACAGCACTAACGACACACAAATCAACACCAGATTCTTACACTTTGCCTTGTGATACAGCCAGTAATTCAGGGTGTATATGCCAAATATCATAAGCAAAACGGTGTACCATGGGTAGTCCGGATTGCTGTTGACCGCCATCCCCGCCTTCACGAGTCCCGTAATGACCGTGAGCAGAAGTCCGGAGACGATCACCCGTATTGATTTTTTAATTTTCACAAAAATCTCTATGCGCTCCAGCCAGCCATATATATGAAAAATCACATGAAACACACCGCAGGAAGCCGCCACGCTGCAGGCGAAGCCGGCCGCAGCCATGGCAAAGCCCCCCGTCATATCTCCGGTCAGATCCATCCCAAAGACATAACCGATCCCTGATAACGACTTACACAAAATAGACCCCGGCAGTACATTGACGAGCAATACCAGGTGGCTGTAAAATTCCTCTTCTCCGATATAACCCGGCACAAATATCCCGTCCGCGATCGTCAGATAGGCATCACCGCCGCCAAAGGACATAAAAGAAGATAAAAGCCCGTGGAGATCGAACAACGCCGTATCCTGCCACGACACAAGAAACATTGCCGGCACAGACAAAACAGTCAAAAACAAAACCCAGATCAAAATCTTTTTGAACATCGGCCACAGGGCGATCCGCTTTGATTTCCTCTTTCTGTTGCCGCCCCGGCTGATTCCGTACACGGACAAAACCACCATGACAAACCTTACCGTCCACGTTACAAACATATTGTCTATGATCCCCGCCTCGCCCACACACAGCATGTAAACAACGCCAATGATCACGGTGGGAATCACATTTTGCCAGCGAAATTTGCACTCTGTGAACAGAATCGCAAAAAAGGCAACCAGAAGTGCATCCACAGTGGATACACTGAACACGGGATTTGCATCAATCTGAAAAATATCAAAAAGATTTCCCCCCGCAGTCAGGATAAATACCCCCGCGATCACCGCAAGTACCATAAACCTCCAGCGGGATTTATGATAGGTTTTCCATGTCCCGGTTATGTATTCTGTCAAAAGACACATAATAAATGCCGTAATCCCGATGGAGGCATATTCAATCTGATCCAGCAGCGACCGGTCGATCTGGCGCAGCGCCGACAGAAAAAGTACCGTAAGTACCGCTCCCGGCAGGGCCATCGCCACACCACCGATAACCATTCCCCGCAGCCCGCAGGTCTGATAACCGACGCCGGACGCCAGCTCCACCGGCAGGGCCCCTGGCGTCAGAGTCGCCGCAATGATATCCTTGTCATACTCCTCTTTCGTGATCATCTCTTTTTCCTCAACGACCTCTTCTTCGATCACCGGGATCAGCGCATTGCCCCCGCCAAATCCGATCACCCCCACCTTGATCATCGAGAACAGTAAATTTCGCAGTTTACCCATCGTTTCCTCCAAACCAAGTGATTTACAGATAATATGATAACATATGCAAAACAAAAAATATAGTATTTTTTCCGTCTGTATGGCATTATTTCCATGGCGATAATGGACCGCAAACTGCCCCCGTCACCCCAAAATACAGGAGACGGGTATCCGAAAATACCCGTCTCCTGATAGTGTATGGAATACAAAAATAATCTTATTGACTTAATTGATCATCCACATATTCAGAAATCGTTATAAAGGATTACGACAAAGTAATGGAATCCAGCATAATCCCCTTGATAGCAGTGGCGTTCTGGATCTGTCCGGTGATGCAGTCCGGAGTATAAGTCTCCAGATCAGAGGGCGCGATCGTGAACGTAAGGTTCAGTTTTCCGGAACCGTCCACTGTCACATTATCCGCGTTTACATACTTAGTGCTGACCCCATCGCCGTATCCACCGTTGTATTTGTCTCCTGCCGTCGTATCATTCAGACAGATCTTGGTATTACCTGTTTCCGTCGAAATATCAGTCAATGCCAAAGTACACTCCTCATCGGTATACAGTGTCATGGAGACTTTGACCGTACTGTATTTACTGATATCAAAAGTCTTGGCGTCGTAACCTTCCAGATCTTCAAATTTGTAGGTAGTTGCACCTGTCGTCCATTTTTTCGAAGTTGCCTCCGTCAGGGTAAGGGGCGTCACCTTTTCCTTAAACGTCATGGAGTTCAGTACAATGCCTTTAATTGCAGTCGCACTGGTTATCTGGCCGGAAATGCAGTCCGGTGTGCACTCGCTATCCACAGAAGTCAGATCATAGGACAGGGTTATCTGCCCGTTCTCATCAATCCCATGCGTGTTATCCTTATTCACATATTTTGTTTCGAACCCGTCGCCGTATCCACCGTTGTATTTATCCCCTGTCGTATCATTCAGGCAGATCTTTGTGCTGCCATCCTCGGAAGAAAGATCCGTCAGTGGTGTAGTGCATTCCTCATCGGAATACAACGTCAGAACAACCGTCACGGAAGAATAATTATTGATGTCAAAGCTATCGGCATCATAGCCTTCCATATCCTCAAACTTGTATGTTTTTGTACCGGACGTCCATTTATCTTCTGTCGCCGGAGTCAGAACACCATCCCATGGCGTCGCGGTCGGTGTGGCGGTCGGTGTGGCGGTCGGCGTAGGTGTGGGCTTTGCCACATCCCCGACGAGAACTGTCACACTGCCCACCGCAGTCAGTCCTGTGTCCGTAGTGATGGTGACTGTCACTGTAGCCGTACCCTCCGCTACTGCCTTGATCTCTGCATCCACTCCGCTTCCACTGACTGTTGCCACTTTTGTATCAGAAGATGCCCATACACAGGAACCGGACACGGCACAACCGCTTACGGTGACATCTGCTGATACCTCAGCCGTCTCCCCTACTTCCAATTTAACGGCTGCACCGCTGACTGCTGAACCAGTGATGGCTACTGTGGCAGAGCCGGAGGCCGGGTTAACCGTGGGTGTCGGCGTTGCCTCGTCGGTCGGTGCTGCACTGGCTGCCGCTGACGGTGTTGCACTGACTGCCGTTGTCTGTGTAGCTGCAACTGTCTCTGTCGGTTTGGTCGTGGCGGCCTCTGTCGGTTTGGTCGTGGCTGCCTCCGTGGGAGCTGCTTCTGACGGCTCTACACTGGCTGCCGGCTCACTTGCCTCTGCTGACGGCTCTGTGCTGGCTGCAGGCTCACTGGCCTCTGCTGACGGCTCTGTGCTGGCTGCCGGGGCGCTTACCTCTGCGGAGGGTACTGTGCTGGCCGCCGGAGCACCTGACTGTGTGCCGCTCTGTCCGCCGCCTGCCGGGGCAGTCGTGGCGGGTGCCTGCGATGCCGGTGCGTTCGTTGATGTACTGGTGCTCTTCGTTTTCTTCTTCGATGTCACCTTGCAGGTCAGTTTTACTTTCTTTACCTTCTTGCTCCCCTTCACCGTGTACTTCACCACTGCGGTGATCTTTGCTGAGCCCTTCTTCTTAGCGGTCAGCTTTACGGAAGTCTTTTTCTTCTTGCTGATCTTGACTACCTTTTTGTTGCTGGTCTTCCAGGTGGTCTTCTTGATTTTCTTTACCTTCTTGCCCTTTTTCACCTTCAGAGTGAAAGTCTTTTTCCCATTGTAGTAAAGCGTCTTCTTCTTAACGCTCAATTTGGGTTTCTTTTTCGCTGCTGCGTCTGCTGTGGGTGCCACAGCAACGGTGGACATCGCCAGAGCCAAGGACATGACAACTGCCATAACTCTCTTCAATGCCCGGGATGATTTCTTCTCAATCCTCATCGTGAATCTCTTCCTCCTTTTTTCTCGCGCCATAATGCGCATCTTTGATATTGCCAATACACTGACTTTTGTGACGCTGATCTTTTGACCCTTGGCATCACTTCCGTGATGCTTGCGTATTGCTACATTGCTTCGCAATACACCAAACATTCGTAATCCGCGAATTTACTACGTAAATTGCTCCTTACTCATGTTTGGCGGGTCAATAAGATCAATCATTGCTTTCGTGCAAGCACGAGCAATGCTGATCTTTTGACCCTTGGCATCACGTTAATTATTCTAGCACAATAATAAAATGCGAATGCCCCGAAACCCACGTAAAATCGTTATTCTTTAGTAGCAGCAAACACCAGTTTGGGGTCGGGACAAAAAAAATAAAAATTCGCCAAAGGCCCGTTCTTTTGCGAAAAAACGCAGTTTTTGCGAAAAATTTTGTAAAAAAATAGTTGCATTCTCTTTATTATTGTGTTAGAACAATGAAGATTTTTGGAGAATCTGCCGATTTTCGGGGGTTTGAGGGGCATTACGAAAGTTTTTTGCTACTACTCTGCTACTGTTTTTTTCTTTTTTCTTCAACTGAATTTTGAAAATATAGCAAAAAAGCACCATTTTCCGTCCCTGTGGCGGGGTGCCTGCCATTTTATCTCTGCTACTATTTTGCTACTAAAAATTTTCATGGATCACACGGATATGCATCAATCTGCTTGAAAAAAGCATAAAAATATGCTAGCATATAGTTATGAGCATTCATCCGAAAGGGGGTTTTATATATGGGTATTTCAGGTATTTCAGGCGTGGCCGGCATCTATCCGATGTACAACACCACACCTGTGGAGCGTGTCCCCGGCACAGATTATGTGGCCCGCGGCACAGACGGAACCGCCCAGGCTGCAGTAGACGGGGCCAAAGATGCGGAAAAAGAAAAAATGACGGGAAGAGTAGAAAAGGGCGAATGTCAGACATGTAAGAGACGCAAATATGTGGACGGCTCCAACGAGGGGAATGTTTCCTTTAAGTCGCCCGCCCACATCGACCCCAGTTCCTCTGCCTCAGTGGTCATGGGACATGAGAGAGAACATCTCTCCAACGCCATCGCCGAGGGTAACGAGGAAAACAAGGAGCTGGTCTCCGCCTCCATCACCCTGCACACATCCGTCTGCCCGGAGTGTGGCAGAGTCTACGTGTCCGGCGGTGTCACCAACACCACCATTCGGACTACCTCCGGGGACGAAGAAAAAAACCGGAATCCCTACAACAAACTTCAGGCGGATCTCAATTACAAGATGGCTGCCGGAGCCAACTTCGACATGTCTGCATAAAAAGGTCAGCATTGTTTTCGTGCAAGCACGGGCAATGCTGATTTTTTTTATATAATGCGAAACACCTTTCACCCCGGATATCATAGGATAGAAATATATCGAGGAGGTGTTTTTTCATCGTGAAGGATAACAACCAATACGGAGTCATAAAAGAGTGCGAGGAAATACAATTATCCTTTCCGCCGCAGCACCAGGACGGGCAGCCGGGGCTTGAATATATCATGAGACCGAGACCGATCTCGGAGCGCGGCCGCTGTCGCCGCAGACTGGAAAACAAGGTTGCGCTCATCACCGGGGGAGACAGCGGTATAGGCAGAGCGGTGGCCTATGATTTTGTCCGGGAGGGGGCAGCCGTCGCACTTGTGTATTACGATGAGGAGGAGGATGCAAAGGAAACAGAGGAGAAAATCCATCAAATGGACGGAACATGTCTTTTACTGCAAGGGGATCTGAAAGACCCCTGTTTTGCAAAAGAGTGTATCAAAAAAACCGCCGACTGTTTCGGCAGACTGGATATTCTGGTAAACAATCATGCCGTTCAGTTTATTCAACAGAGTATCATGGATATTTCTCACGAACAGCTCCGGCTTGTGTTTCAAAATAACGTCATTTCCTTTTTTTATCTGATCCAAGAAGCACTTCCCTATATGAAAAAAGGGAGCGCGATCATCAATACAACCTCCGTGACAGCGTATGAGGGAAACAAAGAACTGATTGATTACAGTGCCACCAAAGGGGCAATCGTCGCCCTCACAAGATCCCTCGCCTTATCCCTTGCTGAACAGGGAATACGGGTAAATGCAGTGGCTCCGGGACCGATCTGGACGCCACTGATACCGGCCTCCTATTCGGCAGAGGCAGTGACCACCTTTGGAAGAAAAACGTCACGCGTGCCCATGATGAGAGCGGGGCAGCCCTGTGAAGTGTCTCCATGTTATGTATTCCTCGCATCCGAAGACTCTTCGTATATGACGGGGCAGGTACTCCACCCCAACGGCGGAACGATTGTCGGTTCGTGAGCCTTATTGCTGGAAACAGAAAATTTTCCCATGATACACAAATTAGGAGACGGGCAAATGCCCGTCTCCCAGTAGTGTATGGAATATCAAAATAATCTTATTGGCATCATTATCTCCCTACCTCTATTACCTCCGGCTTGATACTGAAACTGAGGCCTGTCAAAGTAAATGTAAATCCATCGGTAAAGCTGCTAGACATATTTTGACATATTACCGCTAATTTTTCCGGATTTGTCTTTGCGGTGATATTCGTTATGATACCCGCCTTTGCCGCTTCATCCGTGGAATTAAAGTTATTAACCTGTGCAGACATCTGTGCACTCTCATCTCCCCAGTCATCCGGGTTGCTGCCCAGCCATACCTGAGCATTACCCCAGCCAACCTTTTCTTCATCGCCGGCTACAACGGATCCTTTCACCGTGGCACTCTCATACTCTGTCAGATCAAAGCCTTCCGGCAGCATCTTCGTAACATCAATCACACCGGCACTCTGATACTGTGTTTTACCCACCTGCGCTGATGTGTTTTCCGGTATATCCACCGTCACATCCGCCACACGGAAAGTGATCGAAGTAAGGGTAAACGTAAACCCATTATCAAAGCTATTTGACTGATTTTGACAGATTACTGCCAGCTTCTCCGGGTTTGTCTGCGCTGTGATATCCAATGTGGAGCCCATTTCGGCCGCAGCCTCGGATTTATTGAAATTGCCGTCCTTGGCAGATACCTCCGCACTTGAATTTCCCCAGTCGTCCGGATTACTGCCGAGCCATACCTGGGCATTTCCGTAGCCGTACACTGCTGATCCGGAGACAACAGAACCCTTGATCGTGATCTTGTCATATTTTGTCAGATCAAAGCCCTCCGGAAGCATATCGGTAATATCGATCACACCGGCACTCTGATACTGTGTTTTACCCACTTTCGCTGTATTATTCCCTGCAAAGCTGAGTGTTATACTCTTGTCTTTCTCTTCAACCGGCACATCCGGCACGTCCGGATCCTGCACATCGCCCACAAGCACGGTTACGCTGCCCGTGGCTTTCAGCCCGGTCGTTGTAGCGATGGTAACGGTCACCTTCGCCGTACCCTTTGCTACCGCTGTAATCACTGCATCGGCCCCGCTTCCGCTGACCGTTGCCACCTTTGTATCCGAAGATGCCCATACATAGGAACCGGACACGGCACAGCCGCTCACCGTGACATCTGCTGATACCTTAGCCGTATCTCCTGCTTCCATTTTGACAGAAGAACCGGAAACTGCCGAACCCGTGATGACTACTGCGGCGGAGCCGGATGCCGGGTTAGCTGATTCCTCCGGCTTCGTTGAGGGCGCTGCCGACTCTTCCGGTTTCGTCGAGGGTGCTATCGACTCTTCCGGCTTCGTTGAAGGTGCTGCCGACTCTTCCGGCTCCGTTGAGGGTGCCACCGATTCTTCCGGATTTGTTGAGGGTGCCACCGATTCTTCCGGATTTGTTGAGGGTGCTGCCGACTCTTCCGGCTCCGTTGAGGGTGCCACCGATTCTTCCGGATTTG
>CAZAEM010000001.1:195163-198285 GCA_964484225.1 uncultured Eubacterium sp. | reverse complement strand
GTCGGTTTCTCCGTCACTTTCGGTGTCTTCTCCGGTTCGGGTGTCTCCTTCTCTTTTGGCACTTCCTCATAGGGATAGAAATGGCCCTCGCCGTTTGTCTTGAGAGTTTGTGCCACATAGCTGCCCTCAAAATTTCCCCCTTCGATATCCACATCCGCCTTGGCTGCCACTACATGCCCCGGAAGATAGCAAGTTGTCACTTCCGTTGCCTTCGGCATGTTCCAGAGCAGCTTCATACCCTTCAGGTTCATCTGCGCGCCTTCGATGGCCCCCGGCAGATTGGCTGTCTGCAGGCCATTCCCCTGCTCCGTATTCAGTCCGTATATAGTCTCGCCGTCTTCATCCACAAATTTCCTTGCATTGTTGGTACCCGGGCGGGCTCCTATCAATGTCCATTTCTTGTTGTCTCCGGTCTGGCTGTACCCATAATCACCGCCCAGCTTCACCTCGTCGGCCAGGATATTGATCGTGTATTCCTTGTCCACGAAATCGGAATACCCCTGCACACCGTCTAACAGGACAAAGTCAGCCGCCTCCCAGACTCTTTTCGGAACCGTGATGTTTTTCTCAATATCGAAGGGAATAACCAGCAGATTTCCCTTGAGACCATTATCCATCTCAACCTTCTTCAGGTCATCCATTTTCAGTTCCATGCCACTGTCTGCGCGCTCTTCCGATTCCTTCTGGATCATGGTGAAGGCCTGCTCAAAATCGAAGAAATCTCCGTCTCCCTCATATTTTGTCAAGTCACTGCCGGAGTAATTTGCACTCTTATAGAATGCGGGAATACCATTGTAACCTTTGTAATTCCCCGTCCTCTCCAGATACTGTGATCCACTGTAATTACCATAACTGATCAGATTGCGAAAATAGGAAGGCGCCACGGCACCGTCTCCAAAAGAAGATACCTTTGCCTCTCCTCCGATCACCATACCGCCTACGCTATGGTTCCCAATATTCGCGTCCCCGCTGATCACATATTGGTAATCGCTCAGCACATTCTTGATCTCATACTCTTTCTCGTATTTTTCGTCCGCAGCATAGGTAATACTGGTAACGATAGCAAACACAAGAGCAACCGCGATCAGACACGCACCGATCTTAGGAATCGTCCCCCTCTTTATCCTTCTCACCATCTCATCTCCCTTTCTTTCCTAAAATAAAAATACATACTTCTAGTTCTGATTTCATTTTAACACTATTTCCGAATTTTGTAAAGAAATCAATTCCCCCAAATTATTACTTTATTCTTATAGCAAACAGACATTCCATAACACTTGCGCTATAGAATGCCTGTCAGCCTGTCAGAAAAAACTACATCATTTTATTGGTTTTCCAGAAGCACATCCATCACGGCCACGTAGGACAGTTTCGGATCATCCGTCCCGTTGCCGAACAGCAGCGGGTCCATCTGATTCCGCCAGGAAATCGTATCGTACAGTCCCCAGATGGTGACGCCGGTGATCCCCTTCGGGCTTACGCGTGTATCCCTGTTTTTCTGTTTGAACACAAGGAGATCCATGTAATTTCCAAAGAAATTCGCCTGATCCACATCCGTCTGGCCCTCGTCGCGGTAATTGAAGTTTTCTTCATGGTCAAAATTGATGGTGATATCCAGCTCCGTGACCTGCACTTCCAGACCGGTTCCCATAAAGGCATCCAGTGCCTTGCTGTATTCCTCCAGGGTGGGGCGGTCCACATCCAGGTGGGACTGCATCCCGATACCACCGCAGACCTTCTTGTCCCTGTTGATAAACTCGATCAATTTCAGCGTATCTTCCACTACGAAGTAGGTGTCGTAATCGTTGCTGAACAGGGTGACTTTATCCTCCGCGCCGTACTTCTCCAGTTCTTCGTAGGCATATGTGAAGGCATCCTTCACGTAGGACGGCTCAAGCCCCATATCGCCGTACACGCTCACCCAGCTGAGACTTGTGGGTGCATTCGTTCTGTGGAGGTACTCGTTCACCACATCCCAGGCATATATTATACTTCCCACGCCGTCCGCGCCGTTCAACTCTTTCTCTTTGTCCATAAAATGCTCCATAACCGTCCGCACATAGAACTCCAGACGGGCATCCATGGCATCCTTGGACGCCGGATCTCCTCCCCATCCGCTGAACTCTTCCTCAAAAAACCAGCTGGGGGTCTGCTGATGCCAGAGCAGGGTATGTGCACGCATGCGGAGTCCGTACTCCTTCGCCACGGCCATAGCGGCGTCCGCTGTGGCAAAATTCAGCTGAGGCACTTGCTCGTCCTTGTAATCATCCGGTACAAAGTAACCCAGATTTCTGGCTTCCTCCACCGAGATCAGGTTGGGCTGACTGCCGAGGATCGAATCCGGCTTCATCTCGTTCTCCATAGTGAAGCTGTTGTACTCGCTCTTCACATACTCCATGGTCGCCGGATCCTGCAGCTGGCTCTCTTTATTTCCCCAGCCGTTGTAGGTGAGGCAGTTGCCGATATTTCCGAAGATTTTCTCTCCCGCCTGAAGCAGGGTTTCCGGTCCCGCCGTGCGGCTGGGATCTATGGTAGGTCTGGCCGTCCACACCGGTGTGGGCGTGATGACAGGCGCCGACGAGGCAGTGGGCGCGGGTGTGCCGGCAGGTTTTGATGTGCCGGGATTTGCCGTGGGTGCCGGCGTCGATGCGACAGTGGATGACGGCGCCGCGGTCTTCGTCGATTTCTTCGCCTTCACGGAAATCTTACAGGTCAGTTTCGTTGTCTTTCCGCTTTTTTTCACCTTACAGGTCAGGGTGGTTTTCCCCTTTTTCTTCGCCTTTACCTTCACGGCGTATTTGCCGTTCTTTTTTACCGAAGCAATCTTTTTATTTTTAATGCTCCATGTGACTTTCGCTTTTTTTGCGTTTTTCACAGATACTTTTTTGGTCTTCCCCTCTGTGACGGAGACGCTTTTTGCAGACAATTTCGCTTTTTTGGCCGCCTGTGCCTCCATACCCGGCCCGGCAACAGACACAACCGACAGCACAGCTGCCAGTGCAGGAGCCAATATCTTTTTCATTTTTTGCATTATACCTTCCTTCCCCGACTGGCATCCGCCAGTGCATACATTATTTTACTGCAATCTATCCATGCGAAAAAGCATCGCATGGATAGATTAT
>CAZAEM010000001.1:190029-195063 GCA_964484225.1 uncultured Eubacterium sp. | reverse complement strand
ATCCATGCGAAAAAGCATCGCATGGATAGATTATATCACTTTCTACGTCTTGTCTAAATGATTTATCGCAATATAACACTATACTATCACAATATCCTGTGTTCCAGGTGCAAAGAACGCCGATATACAAAATGGTAATATTTCTTTCACCACAATGTACCAAGGTGGGTCATTGTCTATTTGCACGGATGCGCTATGACGTTATCTGCCGAAAGCAGATGCCGTCGGATCAAGCATGTAGTGGCATATAGATGGTGTCTGTGCCTGGAACATGCGGAAAAGAAAGGATGCGATAGCAACGAAAATCGAAAACAGCAGCGTCGAAATGCACTCTGTACACCTGAACAGCCAGGTCAGTACAACGAGTGTGCAGTATACTTCTATTCTCTCAGACGCTGCAGCGTCAAAAAAAGCCGGGGAAACTCTTTCCCGCAAATCTAATGCCCCCTACGGGGAGACAAAAAATCAGTACATCGGGCTTTATCTCATTCCCGTCCGGTATTCACAGGAGGAGATGGAGCAGGCCACCCGGGACTTTCGAAGAAGTCTGCTGAAACACGTCATTGAACTGATGCACAAAATGATCCGGAATCCCGATAACTCTTTTGTGAGGGCCTACTCCCCCGACGAGTATCTGACAGACCGTTCTGCCGGGGAATCCCAAATGGTATGGTATCAGCGCGTCAGCACGGAGACCACCCATTACGAATCCGAATTTACCGCTTTCGACACCAAAGGTATGGTCAAAACTTCGGATGGCCGGGAGATCCCGTTTTCACTCAGTCTGTCCATGTCCCGTTCCTTTATGGAACAGACCAGTCTGGACGTACAGATGACGCAGTCCGTCATCACAATGAAAGATCCTCTGGTCATCAACCTGGACGTGCCCACGGCCAGCGTCACAGACCAGCACTTCTTCTTTGACATCGACAGGGACGGCAGTGCGGAACAGATGGCGTCCCTGGAAAAGGGCAGCGGGTTTCTGGCTCTGGACAAAAATGATGACGGCGTCATAAACGACGGCGGTGAACTGTTCGGGACAGAGAGCGGGGACGGCTTTGCCGATCTGGCCGCCTACGACGGCGACGGAAACGGATGGATCGATGAGAATGATTCCGTCTACTCAAAGTTGAAAGTGTGGACCAGGGATGAGAACGGAAATGACCGGCTCCTCTCCCTGAAGGAGGCGGACGTGGGAGCCATCTTCCTGGGAAACGTGCACACCGGTTTTGATCTGACGGACTCCGGTTCTGAGGACGCCGACGCCAGAATACACAGCACCGGCATTTTCCTCCATGAATCCACCGGGGAAGCCGGAACCGTACAGCATGTTGACTTTGCGATTTAATGATGAACAGGGAGAAGTTGCAGACAACTCCTCCCTGTTTCTTTTATGTCCGGCAGCCTGTTCAGATATCCTCTATCTGCCAGTTTATCGGCTCCACGCCGTTTCTCTCGAGAAATGCGTTGGCCTGGCTAAAGGGTTTGCTGCCAAAAAAACCGCGATACGCCGACAATGGGCTGGGGTGGGGCGCCTTCAGGATCAGATGTCTGGGGTTGTCCAGCATCTTTGCCTTCTCTTGGGCCGGTTTCCCCCAGAGGATAAACACGATGGGCCGGTCCTGATCCCTCACCTTCCGGATCGCAGCGTCGGTGAACTCCTCCCATCCCACATTCCGATGGGACATGGGTTTGTGGGCCTGCACCGTCAGCACCGTGTTGAGCAGCAGGACTCCCTGCCTGGCCCAGTCCACCAGATAGCCGTGATTCGGGATACGGCATCCAATGTCATCCTTCAACTCCTGATAGATATTGACCAGCGAGGGGGGGATCTCCACCTGGGGTTTCACAGAAAAACAAAGCCCGTGAGCCTGGCCCGGGTTGTGATAGGGATCCTGGCCGATGATGACCACCTTCACCTTCTCCAGGGGCGTCAGGTGGAACGCCGTAAAAATATCCTCGGATTTGGGATAGACGGTCACCTTGCTGTACTGTTCCCGGATAAAGAGATACAGTTTCCTGTAATATTCTTTTGAAAACTCCCCGCTCAACGCTTTCTGCCACTCTCCTGTCAAACCCGGCATCGCTCTCTCCTATATTCTGACACTGATACCCCTCTGTCTGAGATATCGCTTTAAATCCATAATCTCCAGTTCCTTAAAGTGAAAGAGGGAAGCCGCCAGCACGGCATCCGCTTTCCCCTCTGTCAGCACATCATAAAAATGCTCCCTGGTCCCTGCACCTCCCGACGCGATCACCGGAATATTCACATTTTCCGATACAGTCCGGGTCAGTTCCAGGTCATAGCCGTCCTTCGTCCCGTCACAGTCCATACTGGTCAGCAGGATCTCCCCGGCTCCCAGGCGCTCAGCCTCCATGGCCCACTCCACGGCGTCCCTCTCCATATCCACCCGTCCGCCGTTTTTGTAGATGGTCCAGCCGTCCCCGCTCTCCCGGCGCTTGGCGTCAATGGCCACCACCACGCACTGGCTGCCGAATTTGTCTGCGGCATCCGACACAAGAGAAGGGTTCAGAATCGCGGCGGAGTTCACTGCCACCTTGTCTGCACCCTCCCGCAAAATACGCCTGAAATCCTCTGTCGTCCGGATCCCTCCCCCCACGGTGAAGGGGATAAAGACGGTCTCCGCCACCTTTCGGACCATATTGACCGTAATATCTCTGGCGTCACTGGATGCGGTGATATCCAGAAAGACCAGCTCGTCAGCGCCGGCCCTGTCGTAGGCGGTGCCGGCCTCCACCGGATCCCCTGCGTCCACCAGATCCACAAAATTTATTCCCTTGACCACACGCCCGTTATTGACGTCCAGACAGGGGATCACTCTCTTTGTAAACATCTCAACAACCTCCATTCTCACTGGATCGAGACGAAATTCCTCAATATCTGCAGTCCCACCTCCCCGCTCTTTTCCGGGTGGAACTGAGTGGCAAAAATGTTGTCATGTTCCGCCGCCGCATGGACCTTGACTATGTAGTCCGCCGTGGCGGCCACGTCCTCCTCATGGCGGGCCTCCAGATAGTAAGAATGAACAAAATAGACATAGGATCCCTCGGGAATCCCCCGCAGCAGCCGGGATTTCGGATCAATGTGGATGGAGTTCCAGCCCATATGGGGGATTTTGTACTGCTTTGTCTCCGGAAAACGGTGTATCTCACCCGGCAAAAGCCCCAGGCCCTCCACATCGTTCTCCGACTCATCGCTCCGCTCAAAAAACAACTGCAGTCCCAGACATATCCCCAGAACCGGAGTGCCTGCCTCCGCCACAGACCGCAGAGCCTCCGCCAGACCATAGCGGTTTAATTTCCCCATGGCGTCCTCAAAGGCCCCCACTCCCGGCAGGATCACTTTGTCCGCTGACCTGATCCGCCGGACATCCCGGGTGACCAGTGGTTTCTCACCTATGAACTTCAGCGCTTTCTCCACACTTTTTATGTTCCCTGCGTCGTAATCCACAATCGCAATCACGGAATCCTCCTTACCGTCAGATCACTTCTCGTCTTCCTGCATTTTTTTCTCCCAGTTGGCGATGATCTGCTCCAGTTTGGCTGTGTAGTCCACCTGGTTCTCCGTACCCAGGATCGCCCGGGCCTGATCCTCGCTCACATCAAATTCATCGCTGAGAGTTGCCACGATCTGATTCTTCAACTCGTTGTACTGGGTGATGATCCCGTACTCGTCCGCCTTCCCCTTGTCAGCGTCGTACTTTCTCATCCCCCTCATCAGTGCATCCAAAGATTCCAGATACATTTTCATTTTATAATAATTGGTGTAGGAGTCCAGCTCCTGCTGCAATTTCATGCAAAGCCGCACCTTCTCCACCGTCTCCTGGGAGGCCTCCGACACATTGACCCCGGCCACGGCCTCGTAGGCGCTCCCGTAATCTCCTGTGTCAAAATCCGACTCCGCACGGCTGACTGAACTGGAGTAGGACAGCATCTGGCTCCCCAGTATGGCAAGTACACAGATCAGTCCAAAGAACACCATGACGATGGTGGCTCCCACCGGATTGATCTTCCCCACCACCTCGTCGGCTGCCGCCTCCGCCTTCAGGCGTTTCTTTTCTTCCTTCTCGGCCGCCTTCGCCGCAGCTTTCTCCGCCTTTTCTGCCGCTTTCCGTTCCTTTTCCGCCTGGGCCAGCTCCGCTTTCTCTTCCTTGGCCTGCAGCGCCTGCTGCTTTTTCTCTTCCTTCTCGGCGGCCTGGGCCTCCGCCTGGGCATGTTCCGCCTCACGCTCGGCCGCTTCCTCCGCCGCGATCTCATCGGTCACCACATTGCCGAAGATCCGCTTGAAAAAACCGCCCTCTTTTTTCTGTTTCTTCTTTTTCGGACTCTTTATCTCACTCGCCGGCTCTGCCGCAGGGATGGATTCCACCTCACCCAGTGTCAGTGCCGCCACATCGTCCAGCCCCAGGGGATCCAGCGCCATATCATCCGCTGACTCCTCCGGACTCTCCTTCTCACTGTAATCCACCGCCGACAGGGCCTCCTGAAAGACTTCATCTACCGACGACGATTCGCCGGACGTCTCCTCCGGCGCCGGTTCCTCCAGAGCAAGAGCATCCATGGACAGATCCTCCATGACCACCTCGCCCCCGGACAGATCTTCTGTCACGTCCTCTACGGATCCCTCCATGGTATCCAGTTCCGACAGCAGATCCGACAGATTGTCAACCGTTTCCTCGGACTGCTCTCCGTCCGATGCCGGATCTCCCAGAGCCGAATCCATCATCGACACGAGATCCTCCTCCACCATGATATCCTCCGGCATCTCATCCAATAAGGGCTCCTCCGGCAAATCTTCCATTATCGATTCCCCCTCAGGCATTGCCTCCATCGTTGATTCCTCCTCAGGCACAGCCTCTATTATCGGTTCCTCCCCCGGTACAGCCTCCATCAACGGCTCTTCCGGGGCCGGTTCCGGCTCCTCTTCTCTCACAGCCTCCTCCGGCACAGGCTCTTCCTCCAACACCGGCTCTTCCTCCGGCATCGACACCTCTTCCAGCACCGGCTCTTCCT
>CAZAEM010000001.1:0-189929 GCA_964484225.1 uncultured Eubacterium sp. | reverse complement strand
TCCAACACCGGCTCTTCCTCCGGCATCGACACCTCTTCCAGCACCGGCTCTTCCTTCGGCATCGGTACTTCCTCCGGTACAGGCTCTTCCTCCGGCGGCAATTCCAGATCCGCCAGCTCCTCTGCCCCGGAACCGTCCGCGAACAATCCCCCCTCTTCATTGTCGAGAAACAGGGAGGGCTCCATGGTGCGGACAGGGCTGCTCAATGCGGTCTCCTCGTCCTCTTCTTCGGGCTCCGGCGTCTCGTTTTCCGTCTCCTCCTCCGCGTCACTGTTATCCTTGGACAACATATTCAAAAGCTCACTGATGGCGTCGGAATTTAATTCATCGGATGCTCCCGAACCGGAATCCTTTTCCGCATCTACATTCTGCATCAACCCATCCAGGTAGGACTCACCGGAACTGGCACTTTTTTTCTGGCAGTCACTGCACAGCTCCTGACCATCCGGAATTTCCTTTCCGCATTTTCGACAGATTGTCATCTGTCACACCTCCTTTATCCGAGCAGTAAATCCAACTGATGTACCAGACGTCCTATCTCCGGTTTGGATAACTGGGCATCCACTCCCAGCTGCTCACCCTTCTTCTTCATGTCGTCATTCACCAGGGAGGAGAAGATGACAACAGGAAGGCCTGCCATTCTCGGATCGGTCTTAATCTTTTTCGTCAGGTGATGCCCGTCCATCTGCGGCATCTCAATATCGGTGATGACAAGTGAGATATCCTTCCCCACCATGCCACCGTTGTTCATAATGCTGTCCAGCTTCTGCCATGCCTCCAGGCCGTTGTTCGTCGGGATCAGATTGGTATAACCGGCTTTGGTCAGGCATTTCTTCAGCATCTCAAGCAGCAGATGGGAATCCTCCGCCAAAAGGATCGGACACTCATGGCGGGCCCGGTCTCCCATACTGTCGATATCGGAGATCTTCAGACCCGTCTCCGGGTTCACCTCCGTAACAATCTTCTCGAAATCCAGAACGATAATGATCTTCCCGTCGATCTTGGTGATACCGGTGGCGATTCCCTTGCCGTTTCCGCTGATAGTGGAATCCGGTTTCGCGATATCCTCCCAGGATACACGATGGATGCCCAGCACCTGCTGAACGTGGAACGCCGTATAGAGACGGTTGAAATTGGTGATGATGTACATATCCTTTTCCCGGTCATCGCTGGGCTGGATCCCCAGAGCCTTAGCCAGGTCGATCACCGTGATAATGCGCTCCCTGGGCATGAAGATTCCCTCTATGTATTCATGCGCATTGGGCACCAGCGTGGGCTCCTGATAGGGACACAGCTCACTGATCTTCGCCACATTGATACCGTAATGCTGGGAACCCACGACAAATTCAAGCAACTCCAGCTCGTTTGTCCCGCTCTCCAGCAAAATACCTGTTTCCTTTACAATCTTATTTCCTTCGTTTGCCATTTTAATATCCTCCTCGCTTAACCTCTACATTATTGTCTGACTTATTTTATTTTTATCAACGCTGTTTTTTCACCATTCTCTACTGCCAGTTGTATCGACGAAGCATTCTTTCTACTTTTTGCCACATTGAAAATCAGTACCGCCTCTTCCGTCTCGTTTTTCCCGATCTTTGTTTTCAGATAATTCAGCCCGCCATTGCTGAGAATATTGATGCCCGGCTGAAACTCACTGTCATCCAGGGTCAGCAGATAGCTGATTCCGCTTTTCCTCAAATCCACGCTCTTCGCCTTGCCAGACGTATTTTTTACCCGGAAGGATACGACATACAACACTTCCCCCGCCTGCGCCACAATCGGTGCTCCTCCTTTTTCCCTGTATCTGTTACAAAACCGGCCGGATTTAAAAGAGAAATCCAGTCCGCTCTGCTGATACACATCGTTCAGCGACACCGGCTGCTGCTCTGAAGTTCCCTCCACTCCCCCTGCGGAGCTGTCTGACGACACATCCGGCGGGGCCGTCGCCGGCTGCGGAGTCTCCGCCGTCTCCCCTTCGCCTGATTTTTTCTGCTGTTCTGCTGCCAATTGATCCTTGGTTATCAGCCGGTACTGGTACTGATCGGAAAATCTAAGCAGGACTCCCGCCGAGTACTCTGCCACCAGATCGCTGTTTTCTTCCGATAAACCGCCTATCCCGGAACAGCCGCACAGGGTGGCGACAACTGCGGACAACAGCAGCGCCAGCCATATTCTGTCATGTTTCAAGTCCTTCCCTCCTAACAAATAACACTATAATATATTTCATTATAACATATATTTTCTCATTCATCAATCAACAGTTTTAACATCCAGTTCAAACCAAAATTCCACGCCGTTGTCATAGTTCTTCACACCGTAATCCTGATTGTGGGCCTCCATGACCGCCTTCACGATGGACAGACCGATTCCGTTGCCCCCGTACTCCCTCGTCCGGGCCTTGTCCACCTTGTAAAATTTTGTCCATATTTTCCCGATATCCTCCTCCGGGATCGGATCTCCGGTGTTGAACACGCTGACCCGCACTGACCCCTCCTGCTGTCTGACCTTAATCTCCACCTTCTTTTCATATTTCACGTGGTTCAGCGCATTGCTGACATAGTTCATCACCACTTCCTCGATCATGTACTCGTCCGCCCAGACCATACAGGGCTGCTCCTCCCGCCGGTAGGACAGCGTCACCTGATTCTGGCGGAACAGTATGTCTGTGGAGTTCACCACGGAATCCAGCACCGAGCGGAGATCAAAATGTTCCATATGCACCGGCTCGTTCCCAAACTCCAGCTGGTTCAGGCTCAGGAGTTTTTTCACCATCTTGTTCATCTTTCCCGCCTCGTCCACTATGACCTCACAGTAGAAATTCCGGCTCTCCTCATCCTCGTTGATATTCTCCTGCAGCCCCTCGGCATACCCCTGGATCAGAGCGAGAGGGGTCTTCAGCTCGTGGGAGACATTGGCCAGAAATTCCTGCCGCATGGTCTCCTGCTCCGTCCTCCTCTGCAGATCCAGCTGCAGCTCATTGTTGGCCGTCTTCAGCTCGGATATGGTATGCTCCAGCTTGTCCGACAGGGCGTTCATGCTCTCCCCCAGTACGCCGATCTCGTCACACCGGTTCGTCTCCCTGTACCGGGAGGAAAAATTCAGCTTCTGCATATTCTGTGCATGTCTTGCCAGCTTCAGGATCGGCTTGGTGTACTGGTTGCTGATGAATATCATAATAAATATGCCCAGCACCACCGTGACGATCCCCACATAGATGATAAACTGGTTGGAGATGCTGGCGCTCTCCTGGATACTCTGGTAGCTGGTCCTGAGATACACCCAGAAATCGTCCGGCATCTGTCCCGTCAGCTCGATGAAACTGGATCCGATCCTCTGGTCGTATACCTTGTACACCTCACAGTTGGTGGATTTGCTCAGCGTCTCGCAGTTGTCCCCCAGGGGCTCTCCGAAATAGGCGGCTTTTACATATTTCCCCAGCTGCTCCTTGGTCACCTCCTGAAGCCTGTCTGTATTGGCCGGATAAACGTAGTTCAGTGTGGCGATATCGCCGGAGCCGGAGTATGCCAGAACCTGCATGATATAGATGGATACATTGGAATTGCTGCCCAGTATATCCAGCTGATCGTACAAGTCGTTCCGCTCTGTCTCATTCATTCCCTCCCAGTCAGCCGACTCACAGAGCCGTACCGCCTGGGCGTAAACACTCTTCATCTGTGACACCTTGCTGTTCTGGTAAAATGTGGGCAGCATCACGATGTTCGTGACACAGACACAGAAAATCGTCAGGATCAGCATACCCGCGAAGATCAGAACCAGCCTCGTTCTCATGGATTGTCTCATGGAATCCCTCCACACGTCAGTCCCTGCCGGAAATATCGAACTTGTATCCCATCCCCCAGATGGTCTTTATATATCCCCCGTATTTACCCATCTTGCTGCGAAGTTTCTTCACGTGGGTGTCGATGGTCCTGGCATCGCCGAAGTAATCGTAATCCCACACGTGGTTCAGTATGCGCTCCCTGGACAGGGCGATATCCTTATTTTCCATAAAATAGCTCAGGAGTTCAAATTCCTTGAAACTCAATTCCACTTTCTCTCCGTCGATCAGCACCTCATGGGCCGACCGGTTCAAAAGGATCCCTCCGGACTCGAGGACTTCCTCCGCCGACGCGTTTGTCCTGCGCAGCAGGGCCTGCACTCTCGCCACCAGGATTTTGGGACTGAAGGGTTTGGAGATGTACTCGTCCACTCCCAGCTCAAACCCCCGCAGCTCGTCGCGCTCCTCACCCCTGGCGGTCAACATGATAATGGGAACCTTGGAGTACTGGCGTATCTCCCTGCAGGTCTGCCATCCGTCCATCTTCGGCATCATAACGTCCAGGATCACCAGGGCGATATCCTTATTCTCCAGAAAGATATCCACGGCCTCCTCGCCGTCCGCCGCCTCCAGCACCACAAAATCCTGTTTCGTCAGAAAATCCTTCACCAGCTTGCGCATTCTCTGTTCATCGTCCACCACTAAGATCGTACTGCCAACCATCACTCAGGCTCCTTTCCCGCCGCTTCCCCCTTCTGCTCCAGGGCGTTCTCGCGGCTCTCTAATTCGTTCTGCCATTTCTCATACTTGTTGATCAGCTCTTCTTCCATATTAGCCTTATAATTTGTAAAATATGTGAAAATCGAGTACTCAAAACGAAAATTTATGGCCACAAAACCGGCCAGCAGGATCACCAGCGCCGCCAGCGCCACCTTAAATTTCCTGTTCAGCAGTTTCTGCCCCTCGTACAATCTGCGATACCGTCCCTCCTGGGTGCCCCGGGGCACTATGGTGTCCACCTCATACTTTACGAACTCCTTCACCGGGATGTCCGCCAGCATATCCTCCTCGGCTATGCCGGCCTCCACGATGATCTCTCTGAGTTCCTGGAGGAAGCAGTACCCCACGATGGTGGAAAAGGACTTCTCCGCCACGGCTTTATTGTAAATCCGCAGAGCGTTCCTGGCGTCACGGAAATCCGCACGCTCCTGCATCTTTTGGATCACTTCCATCTCCTGTTTTGCCCGGTCATAGACCTCCCGGCTCTCAAATGTAAAATTGTTGATCGAATATTTTTCACTCATACTCTGTCTCTCCCTGTGACAGCCTAAACCCGACGCACGTTCTCGGCGATATACCGCTTCACCATCGCCACAATGACGTCATCCCGGGGACGGTTCCCGTAAACCTCCCTGTACTCGTCCACCAGGCTGGTCAGTGACATGTCATCTTTCTCTGTGTACCCCAGGATCCGCATGAGATACCCGCGGTATGCCTCATCGTCCAGCGTGAGGCCTTCCCTCTCGGCCACCGTCTTTGCCACCATGCGCTCCCCCACGTTGTCTTCCGCCTGCTCCCGCAGATCGTCCTCATCCAGCTCCAGCTGGGCCAGCAGCTCCTGGTAAGTCACCTTGTCCTCCTCCGCGACGCGGGCATAGTTCTCTTTGAGAGTCTCCCATTCCTCCTGTACCTGTTTTTCCGACATCCCGTTCACCTGGCAGATCCCCATGAAATCCACCCAGGCCAGTTCCCGGATATTTTCCTCGTTTTCCTTTTTCAATTTCTCACCGGCATACTCCCGATACGACTCTACCGTGGGATATTTCCCCTTGGATTCCGCCTTCGCCACAGCGTCATTAAAGACAGCCCTCAGAGACACGGAATAGTCCACATCCCTGCCGGCCACCACATCGTCCGGGTACTCCGATCCGTAGTGGACACGGATGTTGAAAATACTGCCCGGTTTCCGCCCGAGCAGCCCGTCCTCAAACTCCTTCTCGTACACGTAGTCGCCTACTTTGAGAGCGACATCCGTCGCCGTCAGTTCCTGGGCGGCCTCTCCCTCCAGCGTCCCCACATAGTCCACAAATGCGTAATCTCCCTTTTTGACTTTATACTTTTTCCCCGCATCCTCCGCCACATACTGCAGCTGGGCGTCCACCGTCTCCCTGTCCGGCGTCACCGCCACCACCATGGTCTTGTAATTCCCCAGGGCCACCGTCCCGTCTTCCGCATAGTCAAACAGCTGCCCGTCCGGGATCTCCGGCACGGACTCCGCCGCAGCCCCCGCGGCCCCCGTGGCATCCTCCCAGTCCCCTTCCGGCCTGTCTGCCAGCCTGGTTCCCGCCACGCCGATGGCGATGCCCGCCGCCAGGACAGCGGCCAGCACCGGAACCAAAAGCCATTTTCTCGATTTTTCCTCGCTCCTGCTCATTTTCTGACCCGCCAGCCTTTCAACTGTCTTTCCTGTTGATATAGTTCATCAAGCCCTCTGCCCGGATGATCCTCTGCATAAATTCCGGAAATGCCTGTCCCTGGTATGTCTCCCCCCTGGTCTTGTTTGATATCACCCCGCTGTCAAAATCGATTTCCACCTGATCTCCCGCGGCGATCCGCTCCGACGCCTCCCTGCACTCGATGATAGGCAGGCCGATATTGATGGCGTTGCGGTAGAATATCCGGGCAAAGGTCTCGGCGATCACACAGCTGACGCCGGAGGCCTTGATGGCGATGGGTGCATGTTCCCTGGAGGAACCACAGCCGAAGTTCTTCTCCGCCACAATGATATCCCCCTGCTCCACCTGATCCACAAAATCCTTATCAATATCCTCCATACAGTGGGCAGCCAGCTCTGCCGGATCGGAAGAATTCAGATAGCGGGCGGGAATGATCACGTCCGTATCCACATTGTCTCCATATTTAAATACTTTTCCTGATGCTTTCATTTTTTTCTACCTCCTTGTTCCAGGGTGGCGTCACATTCCCAGTTCTGCCGGCTCTGATATCTTACCTGTCACCGCGCTGGCAGCCGCCACTGCGGGACTTGCCAGATAAATCTCCGAGTCCACATGCCCCATACGCCCTACAAAGTTCCGGTTGGTGGTGGAGACGGCGCGCTCGTGGGCTGCCAGGATCCCCATATGTCCGCCCAGACAGGGCCCGCAGGTGGGCGTGCTGACGATCGCTCCCGCCCGGATGAAGGTCTGGGTGAGTCCCTCCTCGATGGCCTGCAGATAGATCGCCTGGGTGGCCGGGATCACGATACAGCGGAGCCCCTTCTTCACCTTCCGTCCCTCCAGAACAGCCGCCGCCACTCTCATGTCTTCTATCCTTCCGTTGGTACAGGAGCCGATGACCACCTGGTCGATGGGCACCTCCCCCGCCTCTTTCACCGTCTTTGTATTCTCCGGCAGATGGGGAAATGCCACGGTGGGTTCCAGGCTCCCCAGATCAATGGTGATCGTCTCGTCGTACTCCGCATCCTCGTCCGCCTCGTAAACCGTATATTTTTTATTGGAATGTTCTTCCATATAAGAGATCGTTTTATCATCCACCGGGAAGATCCCGTTCTTCGCCCCCGCCTCGATGGCCATGTTGGCGATGGTGAAGCGGTCGTCCATGGAGAGGCTTGCCACTCCCTCCCCGGCAAATTCCAGCGAACGGTACAGGGCCCCGTCCACACCGATGGATCCGATCAGATGCAGGATGACGTCCTTGCCGCTGACCCATTTATTCAACTTTCCCGTCAGAACAACCCGAATGGCTGAGGGCACCTTAAACCAGGCCTTGCCGGTGATCATGCCGGCCCCCATGTCCGTGCTCCCCACACCGGTGGAAAACGCCCCCAGGGCACCATAGGTACAGGTGTGGGAATCCGCCCCGATGCAGGTCTCCCCCGCCACGATCAGTCCCTTTTCCGGGAGAAGGGCATGTTCGATCCCCATCTCACCTACCTCAAAGTAGTTGGTGATCCCCTGCTCCCTGGCATATTCCCGCACACATTTGCAGTGTTCCGCAGATTTGATGTCCTTGTTCGGCGCAAAATGATCCGGCACCAGGGCAATCTTATCCTTGTCAAACACGGTCTTTTTGTTCAGTTTCTCCACCTCATGGATAGCCACCGGACCTGTGATGTCGTTGGCCAGAACCATATCCAGATCCGCCTCGATCAACTGCCCGGCCGCCACCGAATCCAGTCCCGCATGAGCCGCCAGAATTTTCTGTGTCATTGTCATACCCATAGTTGGTTCCTCCTGTATCAAAATTCTATCTGGATATTATCATAACAGAAAAATCGGGATATGTCTAATGCTTATCACAAACATGCCCCGCAGCAAGCTGCGGGGCATGATCTGAATTTTTATTGTCAGCGTCTTCCTGTGGACCCAAAACCGCCCTCTCCCCGTCCCGACTCCCCAAGCTCCGGAACTTCCTCATACTCCGCGAAGATATAGGGTGCGATGACCATCTGGGCCACTCTCTCGCCGGGAGCAATGGTGATGTCCTGTCCTGAGTGATTGTACAGCGCCACCATGATCTCACCCCGGTAATCCGAGTCGATCACCCCCACCTTGTTGGCCGGAGCCAGACCTTTTTTGCAGGCCAGGCCGCTTCTGGCGTACACCAGACCGACTAAGCCCACCGGGATCTCCATGGCGATACCGGTGTGGACAAAGGCCGTCTCTCCGGCGGAGATCGTCAGGGATTCCTCCATGCAGGCATAGAGATCCGCCCCCGCCGCATACTCCGTGCCGTAGGACGGCGTCTGGGCTTTGGGATCCAGTTTTTTGAAACGCAGTTTTTTCTTTTCCGTCATTTTCGTTTTCCTTCCTGCGGCCCGGTCAGACGATCTCCCCCTCCCAGTGGACGACGTCTCCGGTCTCCAGTGATTTTTTTACATCAATGATCCTCTGGTTGTCCGATCCGCGAAAATTTACCTTTAGATTTTTTTGTTCCAGCACAAATTCCCCGTCCACCAGGACGTCGATACAGGATAAAAGCTCCCTGGTCACTTCCGACTCCCGGCACATCCGGTCCCGGATATCCCGGTCAAAGAGATAGCCGGAGTAACACCAGATATCCTTCTGCGGGTACTCCTGTTTCACTCTCCTCACCAGGGGCAGCAAGGCCTCCTGGTTGGAGGGTTCCATGGGCTCACCCCCGAGGAGGGACAGCCCCGCCACATAGTCCGGCTTCAGATACTCCATGATCCGATCGATCTCCCGCTCCGTAAAGGGACTGCCGTAGTCGAAATCCCAGGTCTCTCTGTTGAAACATTCCCTGCAGTGATGGGTGCATCCACTGACAAAGAGAGACACCCTCACCCCCAGACCGTTGGCCACGTCGTACTGTTTGATATCCGCGTAGTTCATGGTTCCTCCCGTCCTTCCCGTCGAGTCTATAAGTGGAGTACCCGGGAGGCGATCTCCTTGGTCTTGCCTACGTTCCAGAAATTCTCACCGAGATATCCGCAGGTCCTCCTGGTCACGTTTAATTTGTTGTGATCCTTGTTCCCGCAGTTCGGGCACTCCCACTCCAGATCCTCGTTGACGATGATCTCCCCGTCAAACCCGCATTCGTGGCAGTAGTCCGACTTGGTGTTGAACTCCGCATACTGGATATTGTCATAGATATACTTCACCAGCTCCTCCAGCGCCGGAAGGTTGTGCTGCAGATTGGGCACCTCCACGTAGGAGATGGCGCCGCCGGAGCTTATGGTCTGGAACTGGCTCTCAAAGGTAAACTTATTGAAGGCATCGATTTTCTCCCGGACGTCCACATGGTAGGAATTGGTGTAATATCCCTTGTCCGTCACATCGGGAATAGAACCGAATTTTTTCCTGTCAATCTCTGCAAAGCGGTAGCAGAGAGATTCCGCCGGGGTGCCGTAGAGACTGAAGGCGATGTTCGTCTCCTGCTTCCAGGTGTCCGCCGCCTGGCGAAGACGGTTCATCAGCGCCTTGGCAAACCGGCTGCCCTTCTCCGTGGTCTGGCTCTCCCCCGTCATCAGCTTGGTGACCTCATAGAGACCGATATAACCCAGAGAGATCGTGGAGTAGCCGTTGTGCAGCAGTTTGTCTATCTTCTCCCCCTTGTCCAGCCGAGCGATGGCTCCGTACTGCCAGTGTATCGGGCTGACATCGCTGGTGACACCCTCCAGGGCCCTGTGTCTGCACATCAGCGCCTCAAAGCAGAGAGAGAGCCTCTCCTCCAGAAGCTGCCAGAAATATTCCATATTTCCCTTGGCCAGAATGCCGATCTGGGGCAGATTCAGGCTGACCACGCCCTGGTTGAACCGTCCCTCAAACTGATAGTTCCCCTCCTCGTCCTTCCAGGGAGTGAGAAAGCTCCGGCATCCCATACAGCTGTAGACATTGCCCTCATAGTGCTCGCGCATCTTCTTGGCCGAGATGTAATCCGGGTACATTCTCTTGGCGGAACACTGTACGGCCAGTCTGGTGATATAGTCGTATTTCCCGCCCTTCAGGCAGTTGTGTTCATCCAGGACATACACCAGTTTGGGGAAGGCCGGCGTCACATAGACGCCCTTCTCATTCTTGATCCCCTCCAGGCGCTGTCTCAGGATTTCTTCTATAATAATAGCATTTTCTTCTATATACTCGTCCTTCGGATCCAGATTCAAAAACAGAGTGACAAAGGGAGACTGTCCGTTGGTGGTCATCAGCGTATTGATCTGATACTGTATGGTCTGCACACCGGAACGCAGCTCGTCCTGCACGCGCTCCTGTACAAAGGCCTCCACCATCTCCGCGTCCACCTTGTCTCCGAATTTTTTCAGATAGCGTTTGCGGTACTTCTCCGCACTCCTTCGCAGATATTTGCCCAGGTGTCTCGTGTCCACCGACTGGCCGCCGTACTGGCTGCTGGCCACCGCAGAGATGATCTGTGTCATCACCGTACATGCCACCTGGAAACTCTTGGGGCTCTCAATGAGCTTCCCGTTCATCACCGTGCCGTTGTCCAGCATATCGCCGATGTTTATGAGACAGCAGTTAAAGATGGGCTGGATAAAATAGTCCATGTCGTGAAAGTGCAGGACTCCCTCCTCATGGGCTTTGGTGATCTTTTCCGGAAGGAGAACCCGTTTCGTGAGATCCTTGGACACCTCCCCGGCGATCAGATCACGCTGGGTGCTGGCCACATAGGCGTTCTTGTTGGAATTTTCCTCCATGACATCCTTGTTGCTGTTCTGTATGAGGCTCATGATCGAGTCGTCCGTGGTGTTCGCCTTGCGCACCAGCTCCCTGGTGTAGCGGTAGATGATATACTTTTTCGCCAGTGTGAATTTGCCGGCCGCCATCAGTTTCTGCTCGATGATATCCTGGATATCCTCGACCTGCATGGTCTCCCTCTTCATATTTTCAATGCCGGCAATGATGCCGTCGATCATATCATCCGACACCTTGTCAAACTGCTCCACCTCCGCATTCGCTTTCCGGATGGCTATCAGTATCTTGTTCCTGTCATATTCTACGGTACGACCGTCTCTCTTGATCACTCTCACTGTCTGTGGCACTCCTTTCTCACCATGTATAATACAATACAAACTCACTTCCAGACCAGTCTTACGCTATAAAAACCATTATAGCACCAGCCCCTGCCGTTGTCTACTATATATTGAGTTTTTTTTGCGTTTTTCCTTTTTCCGCCACAAGATAGTGTGTTTTTACTATATTTGTAGAACCCTGTAATACGGTTGTTCTAACCGGTTATCGCCTCCTTCTCAGCCTTCTTGTCCGTCTCGGAGGAATCCTGTCGGAACACAATATACTGATACTCCTCCGGCACATTTTTCAGGGTATTCTTCTTCATGTCCGCGCGGTTTGCCGCAGATACCGAGCTCACCGTGTCCGGATAGCCGGCAGCCTCGGTGGTGTCCGTGGTGGCCTCCGTGACCTGCAGGACCCGGATGGGGTAGTATTTCAGCGTGTCAAAAGTGTTCCCCGTCACTGTGGGATTGATCACGCCCCGGAGAAGCACGGTGACATATCTTGTATCCTTGCCGTCATCCATAGACTGTGTATTTTTGAACACATTATTTTTGATCACACAGTTCTTCCAGTTCAGCGCCCGGATCGGTGCATTGTAGGTCCCGTCCACCGTATTGCCGGTAATGGTCACATTCTCATGGTAGAGCTGGGTGCTCCCGTTGACAGAGTAGGTATGGCTTCCCACTGCCGTCCCCACATCGGTGAACACATTGTTCTGGATGTTCACGGTTTTGCATGTGGTCCTGTCGTGGGTGGACCAGTTGTAGCTGAACCCGTTGGCGATGGGATCCGTGCCGTCCACGTTGATACATTCTTTATGACTTTTTGACTCATAGGGTTTGAAACCCTTGAAGGTACAGTTTTTCACGGTCACGTTGTTGGATGAGTTCAGTTCGATAAAGTGGGAACCGTACTCGTTGAGGAACGTGATGCCGGAGACTACGACGTTTTTCGCGTGTCCCATCACCAGAGCGATCTCATTGGTCACATCGCAGCAGTCGATGGTGGCGTTCCCCTCCCCCTGTATCGTCACATTCTGGGAGCCGTTGTAACCGCTGATCACAGCATTCAGGTTACTCTTGGAAGGCGGCACGATGACAAACATGGATTTCCCGAGGTCGATGTCCGCATAGAAAGAGCCGGACTTTTTGAACAGCACGCCGTTCTTCAGCTTGATCGTGACGTTGGACGGGATACAGCAGATATTTGTCATCAGATAGGTACCCGCCTCCACCGTCAGCGTGCCTCCCCCCGCATACTCCAGCTGTTCCATGTAGGACTTCAGCGTGAAGTAAAGTTTCTTTGTGCTGTAAGAAGCGTTGTCTGTATACATTTCACGGTAGGGGGTGGAGTTTACAGTCAGGACAAAATTCTTGTCTGTCTTATTTCGGAAATAGAAAACCCTCACACCCTGTACCGTCACATAGTAGTGCAGAACAGAGGACAGTGTATTGTCGTTCCACTTCTCTCTTGTGGCGGCGTCAACGGCGCTGGCCACTGCCGCATAGGCACTCCCCTGTCCCACATTCACTGAGTTCCCGAAACTCATGGTGTAATTGCAGTTCTGGAAGGAGTTGCCGGTGATGGCCGGGTTCGTCACACCGTATCCCGCTATGTATACGTTGATCTTCCCGCTGGCGCTGTCCCGCTTCATCGTATTTTTTGTGATGGACGGCTTGTCCCAGCACCCGGCATAGATGGCATTGCTGACCGGATTCTTAAATACATTCCCCGTCAAAGTAACCCCTGTCTGATAGATCACCGTATTTCCGGTCCTCACGTGCTTGGTGGTACCCACGCCGATCTCCTGATTATAGAAATTGCAGCTGGTTATCTTCACCGTCTTGTTGGCCGTGTTGTCCAGCTTGCTCCATTTTTCCCGGAAAGTATTGATAGAAGAGTTGATGGTCTCCAGGCGGACCGCCATCTGGTTCGCCAGGCCGGAGAGGGCTGTCCCCTTGTAGAAATTGCACTTCTTTACCGTCACATTTTTTGAGCCCTCGATCCAGATATAGTTTCCGCCGTATTTATTTTTGAACCGGATATTGCTGACAGTCACCGTATTGGCATGACCCGCATAGATGGCGCTTGCCTCTTTCTGTTTCTTCATATTGATAATAACGGTACCGCTCCCCTGGATCGTGACATTTTTCGAGGCCTTGTACGCAGCGGTCTTTCTCTTTTTCGAGGCCTTGGCGGCAGACACCGTCTGGAAGAGATAGGGGGAACTCTTCAGCTTTTTTGTGCCGGTCTTGCCGGTCTTCCATATCTTTACCCCGTTTTTCATTTTGAGAGTGATGTTTGAGGGCAGATACAGGGTGCAGGGGATTTTGTATGTCCCCTTTTTCAGGACCAGAGTGCCGCCTCCTCCTTTGCCGATCTTTTCTATATAAGAACGCAGCATATAATACTGTCTGGTCTTATCGTTGTAAGTCGCGTCTTTCTGATATTTCTTTTTACAGGGCAGCGTATCGGGTTTTACCGTATATTTTTTCGCCGCTGAGGCTGTGCTCCCCTCGCCCAGAGCCGCCAGAACACCGATACACAAAAACACCGCAAGGCTCAAAATCATTTTCTTCATCTTCTCATCCCTCCGCAGATAACCTCTGTCATACAGTCATTCCTACACTGACACCTTAAATCCGGTGCTGTATACTTTTTTGCCGCAGCGGAGATACACCTGGTATGTGCCCTTCACCAGCTGCTGCAGATCAAAGGTCACACCGTAATAAAATCTGGCAAAATGCTGGGGCATGTGCTGCTCTGTCCAGGAGTAATCCGCCTTGAACACACCGTCCTCCCCCGCCAGGTAGATGGCCTGCACACTGTGGTCATATCCGCTCACCACCAGACAATCCCTCTCCCGGCGGATGCGGATAGAGCGCAGAAGTTCCTCCTGATCCTTCTCCTCCCACGCCTTGGCCCGCTCTGACTTTCTCATCCTTGTCTTCTGCTTCGGCTCTTCCTCATCTTTATCCCTTCGTCTCTTTCTGAGATTTCCCGGCAGTTTCCGGGCGGAGTAGATCTCTCCCCTGTCTACACGCTCTACTTTATTAAAATCACAGAGCCACTGGCCCTGCCGCTCCATGGCCTTTCCCATCATCACCGTATCCGGCTCGAACCCGTAGGCCCGGTAGAAGGAGTACACTGTCTCCACACGGTTCAACAGCTCTCCCCCGCCGTCGTATTCATAGATCGCGCCCTGATTTTCCTCTATCTTCCGGAGCAGATAACCACTCATCACAAACATCCTGTTCTCTTCTTCGCGGAACACGCCGTTGGAGCGTATGGTGGACTTCTCACTGGAAAATGCCTGCAAAAGCTCCGCTTTTCTCCCTTTTCCGTCGATCCGGAACACCTTTACGTAGGACTTGTCATCCCCGTCAAAATCCTCCACCGGATGCCGTTTGTTGGTATGGTTGTCATATATCATCAGACGGTCTCTCCCGATAAACTCCGCTGCGTGGGGCTGATAGAAAGCCGCCTCACCGGAGACGGGTATCAGATATTTCTCAAATCCCGTCCCACGCCAGAATGTCTCCGGCCCCAGGATCCACTTCAGCTTGTCCCGCTTCCAGTCGATCAGAAAGGCGGAGTGCAGATTCCGGGCACAGACCAGCACCGCATCCTCCTCGGGTATATACTGCACGGAATTGATGTGTACCCAGTCGATGCCGTCACTGTAGGAAAGTCCCGAGAGCAGATCCTCAAACTTCACCATCTTCACTAATTTCCCTGTATGCCGGTCAATCTCAATGACGGCGTCCTCCGTGTACTTTTCCAGGGAGGCACTGGCCGCAATGATATTTCCCCCGGGTTTCTTCTCACACACATCGTGATGCACGCCGTACCGCAACTGAAAAACATTCAACACCCGGCCCCACCAGTCCAGCTCATAGATCTTGGTCCCCACCGGATTGGAAAAAGAGGGCATACAGATCATCCTCGCGCTCTTCTCCAGGAACCACATCCTTCCGCCGCTCAGCGGTACCAGCCCGTAGGAGCGGGATTTCTTCCTCAGGTAATAGCGCACAGCCCCCGTCTCATCCATAGCGTAGGGACAGGGTGTGTCGCCTCCCACCACCAGTTTGAAAGGAAAAGCACTGTCACTCTCCGCTTTTTTCACTTCCGCCACATGGCGCATCTCCTCCGGCATCTCCCCTATGGGGATCCGGTAGTTTTTCGCTTCCGCCGCTTCCCCGTCTGCCTTTTTCAGAAACAGAGACACCTTATTCTCCTTTTCCGGATACAGTCCCATAACCGGTATCCGGTGGAACCGGGCAGGATCCGTATGGCTCCTGAAGTCCGCGGCGCCGCCCTCCCCTGCCGTGATGGCCTCCACCGCATAGGACTCCTCCGTGGAGAAGATCACCATGGCGGTCAGGGGTGCCCAGCGGTAAGGGTTGATGACGATCAACGGCATGTCCAGAGTAAACAGGCCGGAGTGGGCCAGCTTCTCATACAGCGCGTCCACCTTGTTTGTAGAGTCCAGAATATCCCGTCCACGTCCCCTTCTGAAAAAATAGTTCCCGCTGTAGAGCAGGGGGGTGTTCTTCTTCATCGCTCTCTTGATCTTCACTTTGTTTTCGGGGGATAACTGCCATCTCGCAAGTTTGTTAAATATTTTTTTTATCAGCATCTATACCTTTTCCTTTCCACTATTGTCACTCCCTATTTCACAGTATATGGATCAAAAATGACATTATGATGAGAAAAATCTGGCAAAATTGTGTCAAATTTCACCTGATATTCAATTCAAATTTGTATCCCAGCCCCCAGATGGTCTTGATGTCCCACTCGGAATGCTCCACCTCTCTGAACTTTGATCTCATCCTCTTGATGTGGGAGTCCAGGGATCTTCCGTCCCCGATATAATCCTCTCCCCACAGGTAGTCCAGCAGCTCCTCTCTGGAAAATGCCCTCCCGGGATTTCCCGCCAGAAGCCACATGGTCTCCACTTCCTTCTTGGTCATATCCAGTAGTTTCTCCCCCACATACACTGTGTAATCCTCAATATTGATAGTCAGGTTGCTGACACAGAATATCTTTTGCCGGCTGCGGCGCTCCCCCCGCTCCAGCCGGCGCAGGACAGCCCGGACTCTGGCCATCACCTCCCGGCTGCTGAAGGGTTTAGTGATATAGTCGTCGGCCCCCATATCCAGGCCTCTGACCCGGTGTTCCTCCCCCTTCTTCACGGAGATAAAGATGATCGGCACCTCCGATTCTTTCCGGATCTTCCGGCACACCCGGAATCCGTCCATCCCCGGCATCACCACGTCAAGAAGGATGATATCCGGCCGGAACGACCGAAATGCCTCCACCGCCCCCAGGCCGTCCGAGACCACCGATACCTCAAATCCTTCCTGCACAGCGCATTTCGTCAATGCCTCATATGTGTCCGGCTCGTCGTCCACGATCAAGAGACGCCTCGGCCAGTTTTCATCCGATCTGTTTTGATTCTGCCCTTCCATTCCGTCATACCCCTTTATGAGAATATGACGTTATTTTAAGCTATCATTCGTTCAATGTTCCGTCAAAAATCTGGCAAAAATCTGTCTTATTTTGTCAAAAAGGTAAAAATTTCTGAAATGCCGCAGGGATGGAATACACCTCGCGCAGCTCAGAACGCAGGCTCCACCGCATATCTGCTTCAATGTCCCCCGCCGGCATATCCGGCACCCGGATGCGGTATCCCCGCATATGCCATTCCACATGGGAAAAAACGTGTTTTGCATGTCCCATGGACTCCAGTTCGGTGAACGGGATACCCCGTTCACACAGCCACTCTGACAGCTGCGCTCCGGTACGGTAGCCCGCCAGGGACGGAAACTCCCAAAGTCCCGCCAAGAGACCGGTATCCGGCCTCTTCCGTATGCCTATCCCCTCACTGCACTCAAAAAAGAGGACCGTCCTTCTCTCCTGCCGTCTCTCTTTCTTTGCAGGCTTCACCGGCAGCTCCTGCTGCCTGCCCCTCTCTCTTCCCCGGCAGGATAACGCTACGGGACAGTCCTCACACAGAGGCTGGCCGTTGGGGACACAGACCACCTCCCCCAGCTCCATCAGGGCCTGGTTGAATGTCCCCGGCTTGTCCTTCGGGATCACCGCCAGGACAGATCTCTCCAGTTTCTTCCTCACCGCCCCCCTGGAGACGTCATCCCCGCAGTCCAGATAGCGCATACAGACCCGCAGTACATTGCCGTCCACCGCTGGCGCCGGCACACCGTAGGCGATGGAGGCGATGGCACCCGCCGTGTAGCTGCCGATACCGGGGAGTTCCATCAGCAGATCATAGTCCGCCGGCAGTTTTCCCCGGTACCGCTCCACCAGCACCCGGGCCGCCTTCCGCAGATTCCTAGCACGGTTGTAGTAACCCAGCCCCTCCCACAGCTTCATCAGCTCATCCTCCGGCACTCCGGCCAGCGCCTCCACATCCGGCAGTCTCTCCAGAAAACGCTCATAGTATCCCTTCACCGCCTCAATCCTGGTCTGCTGCAGCATGATCTCCGACAGCCACACGTGATAGGGATCGGCGTCCCGCCAGGGCAGACTCCTCTTATTTTTTTCATACCACAGACAAAGGGGCTTTACCAAAGCCCCCAGATCATACACTTCTTCAGACATTTCACTCTCCGTTCCGGCCGTTTTCCGGCCCCGGTCCCTCTCCTCTTCCGATCTCGATCTCATCCTTTGACAGTTCCACATACATCCGGATCTCCTCCAGATCCATGCGGGTAAACTCCGACAGTTCCTCCAACGTGGCGATCCTCCCGTATTCCTCCGCCAGCGTATGGGTGGCCTCCAGGAGAAGATTGGTCCTGGCCAGCATGGCGCTCTCCCTGTCGCTGTTCTCCAGTTCTTCATCCACCAGTTCGATCAGCCGGCTCCGCACCGCGTGGTCGATGGTCTTTTTGTGATCCACCACCTCCCGGTTCCCGCAGAGCGTACCGATGCAGTGCACCAGCTCCAGATTTCCCTCCTGGATCAGATCCTCCAGGGGCACACCCCGGCCCCGGTACTTCCCGGCCAGAGTCAGAACCCTCCGCAGATGCGCCTTGATGGCAGTCTCCACCACCTCCTCCTCGCCCTGCCAGAGCAGACGGTAGATCTCTTCCATATCCTCCCTGCCGTACTCCGGCAGTTCACGGAGTTCCCTGCGGTAGAACCGGAGATACCGGGAATCCGCCGACGGGGATTTCTCCTCCTCCGGGCCCTCCTCCCGGTGCTTTGAAAACCCCGGCACATACACATGGTGTTCATCCAGATAGGCATAGACCAGCTCCAGCTGTTCTTCCGTCAGCCCCAGATCACTGCAATAGTCGGCAATCTCCTCCCGGGTCAGGGTATTGTCTTTCGCGCGGCCAAATTCTACCAGTTCCCCCATCTGACGCAGGAACTCCCGTTGATCCATACCTGTTCACATCCTTTATTTTTCTGCGTTCTCATAAATGCGGACTATGTCCTCCCGACTCAGTTTCACATAGTTGCCCTCGGTATCCCTGTTTCGGAACAGTTTATCTGTCATCTGCTCCACATCCGGGTTCTGTATCCCCAGTTCCTCCAGGGTTGACGGCATACCGATCCCTTTCAAAAAATCCTCAAATGCCTCAATCCCGCCCAGCGCTGTCCTCTCCGGCGCTCTCTCATTCAGCAGGATCCCCCATACCTCCGTGGCAAAGGACACCAGTTTGTGGGGGTTGATCTCCAGCACATAGCGCATCCACTGCGGTGTGATCACCGCCAGGCCCGCCCCGTGGGTCACATCGTAGAGGGCTGACAGCTCATGCTCGATATGGTGGCTGGCCCAGTCCTGCACCCGCCCCACACCGCAGACATTGTTGTGAGCCAGCATCCCCGCCCACATGATATTCGCCCGGGCCTCATAATTTTCCGGATCCTCCATCACCCGGGGCGTCTCCCGGATCATGGTTTTTAAAATAGCCTCACAGAGCCGGTCTGTGATCTCCACCTCCTCCGTGTTGGAGAAATATCGTTCACAGACGTGCACCATGATATCCACCGCTCCCGCCGCCGTCTGATAAGGGGGCAGGGTGCAGGTGAGTTCCGGGTTCAGAATAGAAAAACGGGGGCGCAGATGATCCGAGGCCGCTCCCTTTTTGATCTGTGCCTCCTCGTCCGTGATGACGGAGTTCCCGGAGCCCTCACTGCCCGCCGCCG
Organism: uncultured Eubacterium sp.; assembly: GCA_964484225.1. GTDB lineage: Bacteria > Bacillota > Clostridia > Lachnospirales > Lachnospiraceae > Eubacterium_F. Next base: position 170,465 of record CAZAEM010000001.1, on the reverse strand, counting down.
CGATGGTGAGGATAGTTCCCACCGGAAGGGCCTTCTCAATCCCGGCTTTTCCCCGGTAGAAATCCAGAAAGTCTCCCTCATAGACCGTCCCCGCCGCAATGGCTTTCGCCGAGTCGATGACGCTGCCGCCGCCCACGGCCAGAACAAAATCCACTCCCTGCTCCCGGCAGAGGGATATCCCCTCATGCACCAGACCGCTCCGGGGATTGGGCTTCACGCCGCCCAGCTCCAGAAACTCGATCCCGGCCGTTTGCAGGTTATCTCTCACTCTGTCGTAGAGACCGCTCCTTTTGATGGAGCCGCCGCCGTAGTGGAGCAGCACCCTGCTGCCGCCGAACCGCCGAATCAGCTGAGACACATGCTCCTCACTGCCCCTGCCGAAATCGAAATAGGTGGGGGAGTAAAATGTAAAATTTTCCATCTGATTTCCTCCTCGTCTGCTCCCGGATACCCGGAGCTCTACAGCAGATATATCCCTGCTCCCTCCGCTGCCTCCACGTCTTCCGGTTTCCACAGGGAAGACTGAACCTCACCGATATGAGACTTCTTCAGGAAGAACATACAGATACGGGACTGACCGATCCCGCCGCCGATGGTGTAGGGCAGCTCCCCGTTCAGTATCTCCTTCTGGAAGGGCAGTTTCTCCCTCTCCGTACAGCCCGCCTTCTCGAGCTGCTCCTTCATGGCCTTCTCGTCCACACGGATTCCCATGGAGGAGAGTTCCATCGCGATATCCAGCAGCTGATAATAGACGATGATATCCCCGTTCAGCGACCAGTCGTCATAGTCCGGGGCCCGCCCGTCGTGCGGCTTGCCGGAGGCCAGCTTGTCTCCGATCTGCATGAGGAAGATGGCACCGTATTCCTTCACTGCCTCGTACTCCCTCTCCTGAGGCGTTTTCTCCGGGTATTTGTCCTCCAGCTCCTGGGTGGTCACAAAGGTAATGCGGTCCGGCAGAACCTTCGGGATATACGGGTACAGCACCGTCATGTAATCCTCCGTCTCAAGGATGGATTTGTACACGGTCTCCACATGATTTTTCAGCGTGGTCTCGTTCCTCTCCTCCTTGTCGATAATGCGCTCCCAATCCCACTGATCCACAAAGATGGAGTGGATATTGTCTGTATCCTCATCCCGCCGGATGGCGTTCATATCCGTGTAGAGCCCCTCTCCCCGGTGAAAGCCGTAGCGCTTCAGGGCATGGCGTTTCCACTTGGCCAGGGAATGGACGATCTCCACCGTCCTGTCCCCCTGCTCCCTCACGCCGAAATCCACCGGTCTCTCCACACCGTTCAGATTGTCGTTCAGCCCGGATTCCGGAGCCACGAAAAGGGGTGCCGACACACGGCTCAGGTTCAGATTGGCCGCCAGGGCCCGCTCAAAGAAATCCTTCACGTTCTTGATAGCCAGTTCCGTCTTCCGTATATCCAGTGAAGACTTGTAGTTTTCTGGAATGATCAAACTCATACTATTATCCTCCTATATAAATTTTTTAAAGATCACAATTGTTTACCGTGCGGGGGAAGGGGATCACATCCCGGATATTCTGCATCCCTGTCAGGTACATGACACAGCGCTCAAAGCCCAGCCCAAATCCGGCATGTCTGGCGGTCCCGTACTTTCTCAGATCCAGATAGAAATCGTAATCCTCTTTTTTCAGATTGCACTCCTCCATCCTGCGGACCAGAGTGTCGTAATCGTCCTCCCTCTGGCTCCCCCCGATGATCTCCCCGATGCCGGGAACCAGGCAGTCCATGGCCGCCACTGTCTTTCCATCCCCGTTCAGCTTCATGTAAAATGCCTTGATCTCCTTTGGATAGTCGGTGACAAACACAGGCCGCTTGTAAATCTCCTCGGTGAGATACCTCTCGTGCTCCGTCTGGAGATCCTCCCCCCAGGATACCCTGTACTCAAATCTGTCGTTGTGTTTCTCCAGGAGTTCGATGGCCTCCGTGTAGGTCACGTGGGCAAACTCGGATTCCACCACATGTTTCAGCCGTGCGATCAGACCCTTGTCCACAAATTTATTGAAAAATTCCATCTCCTCCGGCGCATTCTCCAGCACGTAGGAGATAATGTATTTCAACATATTTTCTGCCAGAATCATATCGTCCTCCAGGTCCGCAAAAGCGATCTCCGGCTCGATCATCCAGAACTCCGCCGCATGTCTTGTGGTATTGGAATTTTCCGCCCGGAAGGTGGGGCCGAAGGTATATACATTCCTGAACGCCATGGCGTAGGTTTCCACATTCAGCTGGCCGCTGACCGTCAGGTTGGTCTCCCTGCCAAAGAAATCCCTGCCGTAGTCCACACTGCCGTCGGGCCCCTTCGGCACATTCTCCATATCCAATGTGGTGACACGGAACATCTCGCCCGCCCCCTCACAGTCGCTGCCGGTGATCAGCGGCGTGTGCACATAGACAAACTCCCTCTCCTGAAAGAACTTGTGAATGGCGTAGGCGATCATGGACCGCACCCGGAACACCGCCTGAAAGGTGTTGGTCCTAGGGCGGAGATGGGAGATGGAGCGCAGATACTCAAAGGAGTGCCTTTTTTTCTGCAGGGGATAGTCCGACGCCGACTCCCCCTCGATCTCCACCTTCTCTGCCTGGATCTCAAAGGGCTGCTTGGCGTCCGGCGTCTCCACCAGCTGTCCCGTGACGATCACCGCCGCTCCCACGTTCAGCCGGGAGATGCGGGAAAAATTCTCCAGCCTGTCCGCATATACCACCTGCAGCGGCTCAAAAAACGTCCCGTCATTCACCACCAGAAACCCGAAGGTTTTGGAATCCCTGACGCTCCGGATCCAGCCCCCCACGGTGATACTCTGTCCCAGATATTTCTCTTTCTCCCGAAACAGACTTCTAATACTTGTCAATTCCATAATTCTCTCTTTCCTCATTTCTGTGCATGAAATACACCCTGATAAAAAACATCCCAATTTAGTTTACCAAATCGGGATGTTTTTTTCAAGTACTGTTGAACAAATCCGGCAATCGCTTAGTATCGGTGATGTCCGAGCTGACATTGTATTAAACGATTGCCCTGAACACTTCCTTCCCCCCCTTCTGGATATGCCGGAACTGCAGCAGCGCTACCAGACCGTAGGCCAGCAGGACAAAGGCAAATATCATCGGATAGATCCGCGGCGGGAAGTAGACCGGCAGCCAGCTGCTCATCTTCATCATAAAAGGCCGCCAGATCATCCGGATGATCCATGTGGCCGCCGCCATACCGAGCAGCTGGGAGAACACCACCACCCAGAAGACTGCAAACAGATAAAGCCTGGCAATCTCCCCGTTCTCATAGCCCAGGATCTTCACTATGGAGATGGAGGCGGCATTCCGCTCCAGAATCAGCTTGGTCAGGAGATAGAGGATGAGGGCCGCCATGACCACGGCAAATACATTTATCATATAGAACATACTCCCCATGGATACATCCAGCTGCCTGGACACCTTGGTCATATCCTCCTCTGTGACACAGGCAGCGATGTACTGCCCGTCGATATCCGTCAGCTCCCGGTCGGAAAAATACCCGTTAAAATACTCGTCCCCTTCCCCGGAGGAGAGTCGGCTGAACACCAGGCCGGGATCCGTAAACAGCACATCGTAGGTGTCGATCTCCGCGTCAAAGGTCTCCACATAGCTTTCATTGCTCATAAACACCGCCATAGCCGCCGGGTAATCCACGATCTGTCTCACCGGGAAATGATAGACCCTGCTGCCGTAGGGTTCTGTCAGGATCAGATCATCCCCCGTCCGTATCCGGTATTTTTCGGCAATCCCCGTGGATATGCACACGCCGTCCTCTGGCATCGGCCAGCTCACATACCGGCTGTTCTCCCGGATACCATATACGCTGAAATCCTCATCCGCCCCCTGCTCTCTGTATTTCAGACTGCAGAGGCTGAATTTCTCCGCGGACTCACACTCCGTGTACACCTGGGTACTGAGTACGTACTGATAATCCGCAAACATATTCTCCACCACCTGATCCTGATAATGGGTGAGGAGAGGCCCCATCATCATGCCGAACAGGAGAAGTACGTTGGAGAAGAGGATCCCCACAAAGAGCGTGACAAAACCGGAGGCGTTCTGCCATATGATGCGCAGGCGGAACCGGGACATAAATTTTATGTCCGGCAGACGCGGCGCCCTTTTATGCTTCGCCCGGCTCAGATCCCGGCGGATGAACCGGAGAGGAGACAGCTTCAGATTTCTGTACAGGGACAGGACGGTCAGGACAAACATGATCGCCAGGGGAACCACCGTAGTCAGCCAGAACGCCTCCCCGTTCCACGCCGTCTCATATTTTACCAGACTGTAGCTGTTGTAGTACAAGGCCGCCACCACGTTCTTGAACACAGTATACCCCAGAATATTTCCCGCAATAGCCGCGGCGATGGTCACCGTCATGGGCGGCGCCAGATAGTGGCGCAGCATCTCTCCTCTGGTGTAGCCGGAGGCCCGGAGCGTGCCGATCACTGCGGATTCTCTGACGATGGTATGCCGGATCGTCACGGAAAAGACAAAGGCAATGATCGCGGTGAGTATGTAGAGGAGGAGCATCATCAACGCCCTGTCGCTTCCCATGTCATCGCCGGTGAACCGGATGGCCTGATTCAGATACCGGGGCAGGAAATCCTCTATCTCAAATCCGGCGGGCACCACCTCTCCGGCCAGATCCTCCATAAACTCCTCCGCCATATCACTCTCTTCCTGCTCCCCCGAAGGCTCCCTGTCATACTTCCAGCTGTAGCAGGAAACCCTTCCGGCATCCGGTATCTTTTCAAATGCCGCTTCCGTGACGATGGCAACGCCGAACTGAATGGAGTCAAACATCATGTCACTGTTGTCAGAAAACAGTGCGCTGTAATCCGACAGCGACAAAAGGCCCGACACCCGGTATTCAGAAGATGCCACCTGTATGGTGTCCCCCACGGCGATCCCGTTGTTGTCCGCATACATCCGGTCTATACCGATTTCCCTGTCCGAGTCGGGAAATTCCCCCTCCATAAGGCAGACCAGATCCACCTCATCCCTTTCGGCATACACCCTCAGCGTACTGTGTTTCACATCTTCTCCGGTATAAACCGCATCCAGGTCACTGTAGAAATTTTCATACAGCGACACGCCTTTTTCCTCGATCTTATCCAGCAGAGGCTTCTCCGCCTCCTCATCCAGGACAAAATGTCCGTCTTCTATATTATATTTCTGAAAACTCTCGTTGTACGTCTTCAGCATACTGCTTCCGGCCACCAGGAAACCGGACACAAACCCGATGGTGACAGTCATAAACAGAAAGATGACCATATATTTGCCGGTCTCGCCGGTCAACTCCCGGAGCAGTCTCTTTCGCAGCGGATTTTTCACTTTGCGCCACCCCCTACCAGTCCAGGTCGATCGCCGAAATCTTTTTTTCATTCCGGTAATCCTTCCGTATTCTTCCATCCTTCAACTGGATCACCCGGTCCGCCATGTGCCGGATCGCCTCATTGTGTGTCACCATGATGACGGTGTTGCCGTATTTCTGATTCACTTCCTCGATCAGGTTCAGTATCTCCTTGGATGTATTGTAATCCAGCGCCCCCGTGGGCTCATCGCAGAGCAGGATGTCGGGATTCTTCACGATCGCCCGGCCGATGGCCGTCCTCTGCTGCTGGCCGCCGGACAGCTGGTTCGGCAGCTTATGGCGGTGCTCATACAGTCCCAGCGTTCCCAACAGATCCCGGATATCCATGGGATCGCTGCTGAGATAGGCCCCCACCTCTATATTTTCCTTCACATTCAGATTGGGAATCAGATTGTACATCTGAAACACATATCCCAGATGATTCCGTCGATACCGGGTCAGCGCCTTCTCCGACATGTCCCCGGTTCTCTCCCCCTGTATGGAGACATAACCGGAATCCGCAGAATCGATTCCCCCGATGATATTCAGCAAAGTGGACTTTCCGGAACCGGAGGCCCCGAGAAGGACACACATTTCTCCCCTCTCCACATCAAAAGAGATTCCCCGCAGCACCTCGGTGCGATTGGATTCGCTGCCATAACTTTTTTTCAGATCTTTGATCTCCAAAAACATTTCCTCACTCCTGCGCCGGGAAAAATTCATTCCCTCTATTTTTTAGTTAGCAATCACTAACTAAAGGCAGTATACACTATCTCTCAAAAAAATGCAAGCAGCTGAAGCGGCAAAAAAGGAGAGATCTGTCAGGTGAGCAGCAGTTCCTCCAGCGCATTGACCAGTTTCTGCTGTCGGTTGGGAAAAAGATGAGAGTAAGTATTCAATGTGGTGGAAACATTCTCATGCCCTACCCTCTCCGCAATGACCAAAGCGTCAAACCCCTGGTTGATCAGCAGGGAGACGTGGCTGTGGCGCACATCGTGTATCCGGATCTTCTTCACACCGGTCTTCACGCAGCACCGCCGCATCTCCACGTCCAGGAAGTTACGGGAATAGGGGAACAGACGCTCTCTCAGCCTCCTCCCTCCCCACTCCATGTACTGCCGCAGTTCATCACACAGAAATTTGGGGATCAGCACACGCCTTTTACTTCTCCTCGTCTTGGGCTCCGTGATCACGTCCTCCCCGTTCAGCCTCAGATATGTCTTTGTGATATTGATCTCCCTATCAATCAGATTTACGTCATCCCTGGACAGGGCAAGCAGCTCCCCCTCCCGCATCCCTGTCCAGTACAGCACCTCAAAACAGGCGTAGGCCTCCGCCCTGCCCCTCAACCCTTCCCGAAAACGCAGAAACTCATCCAGCGTCCAGTACTGCATCTCCTCCGCCCGGCTGGCACCTATACTTCCCGCCTGTTCACAGGGATTCACTTTGAGATTGTAGTACCTCCTGGCGTAATTGAATATCGCCGACATCTGATTGTTCATTGATTTGAGATATGTCCCGGAATAGTTCTCATCCGACTCCATCAGCATATTCTGCCATTTCCGGATATCCGCCGCCGTGATCTCATTGATGGCTCTCTTGCCGAACACCGGCATGATCTTTGTCTCGTAGATATTTCTCTTGTTTGACACGGTGGATGGTTTCAGCCGCGTAGATATCTCCTCCAGGTATTCTTTGTACAGGGTCTCCAGCAAAATATCCGGTCCCATCTCCCGGTTCTGGAGAAAATCTCTCTCGTACTCCGCGGCATCATGCTTGGACTCAAACCCCCGTTTCCACTTCTGTCTTCTCTCTCCGCACCAATCTTCATAGTAGAATTTACAGTACCATGTTCCATTGCTCTTGTCCCTGTAAACAGGCATGATATCATCTCCTTTTAATATTAAATTCATTTACTTTTTCGGAGAAAAATATTCAATGAAACGTATTTTCCCGGCTTTTCAGGCACGACAAAAAAAGGTTAGAAACCATGGTTAGACAATAAAAGAAATTACATCAAAGAAAGAGCGCGAGACGGGACTCGAACCCGCGGCCCCGACCTTGGCAAGGTCGTGCTCTACCAACTGAGCCACTCGCGCATTCTGCGTCTGATACAGTTCAAGCTGTACCAGACACAAAAAATCATAGCATAGAACGTCTGTATTGTCAAATATTTTCAGGCAAAAACGATCTTCCCGAAGTCGGGTTTCAGGGAAGCTCCCCCGATGAGACCGCCATCGATATCCGGTTTTGACAAAAGCTCCGCCGCGTTGCCCGCATTCATGGAACCGCCGTACTGAATGCGGATGGCCTCCGCCGTATCTCCGTCATAAATCTCTCCGATCACCTGGCGGATGCTGGCGCACACCTCCTCCGCCTGATCTGCCGTGGCCGTCTCGCCGGTGCCGATGGCCCAGATGGGCTCGTAGGCGATCACCGCATTCTTCGCCTGGTCCGCCGTCACATCCTGAAAGGCAATTTTGATCTGCATACGGATCCAGTCCACATAGATCCCCTGCTTTCTCTGGGTGAGGGTCTCACCGCAGCAGATGATCGGGGTAATCCCGTGCTCAAAGGCCTTCCGGACTTTTTTATTCACCGTCTCGTCGGTCTCGGCAAAATACTCTCTCCTCTCGGAGTGTCCGATGATCACGTATTTCACTCCGGCGTCGGTGAGCATCCCGGCAGAGATCTCTCCCGTGTAGGCGCCGCTCTCTTCAAAGTGGAGATTCTCCGCGCCAATGCTTACATTGCTGCCCTTCACCGCCTCCACGGCCGGCAGGATGTCGATCGCCGGCACACAGAATACCACGTCCACATCCTCATTTTTTACCAGGGGTTTCAACTCATTGATCAATGCAACCGCCTCACTGGCTGTCTTGTTCATCTTCCAGTTGCCGGCAATGATTCTTCTTCTAGCCATCTCTGTATCCTCCTAAAATATAATCCGCTTTTAACAATCGTTGGCAGCCGCCACACCCGGCAATTCCTTCCCTTCCAGGAATTCCAGCGAGGCCCCGCCTCCGGTGGAAATGTGTGTCATCTTGTCACCGTAGCCCAGCTGATTCACCGCCGCCGCACTGTCACCGCCGCCGATGATGGTGGTGGCATCGGTCAGCTCCGCCAAAGCCGCGGCCACCGCGATGGTGCCCTTGGCAAAGTTCGGCATCTCAAAACATCCCATGGGGCCGTTCCACACTACCGTCCTGGCACCCTTCAGCGCATCCACAAACAGTTTCTCCGTCTCCGGCCCGATATCCAGGCCCTCCATGTCTGCCGGGATCTCACCCCGTCCCACGATCTTTGTGTTGGCGTCGTTGGAGAAGTCATCCGCCACCACCGTATCAACGGGGATCAAAAGCTTCACGCCCTTCTCCTCCGCCTTTTTCTCCATATCCAGAGCGTACTGCTTGTAATCCTCCTCCAGAAGTGATTTTCCCACTTCCTCACCGTGGGCCGCCATAAAGGTATAGGCCATACCGCCGCCGATGATCAGTGTGTCTACCTTGTCCAGAAGATTGTTGATCACCGAAATCTTGGAAGAAACCTTCGCGCCGCCCAGGATGGCCACAAAGGGTCTCTGGGGATTATTGACCGCATTTCCCAGGAAATTGATCTCCTTCTGCATCAGATAGCCGACTACCGCCGTGTCAACATATTTTGTGACGCCCACATTGGAGCAGTGTGCCCTGTGAGCCGTACCGAAAGCGTCGTTCACGAACACGTCCGCCAAGGACGCCAGGTCTTTGGAGAACGCATCCTCGTTCTTTGTCTCCTCGGCGCGGTAGCGGGTATTCTCCAGGAGAACCACATCGCCATCCTTCATCCCGGCCACTGCCGCTTTGGCATTGTCACCCACTACGTTGTCGTCTTTGGCAAACTTCACCTCCTGTCCCAGAAGCTCCGAGAGCCGGAGGGCAACCGGCGCCAGGGACAGATCCGGTTTCGGCTCTCCCTTTGGCTTGCCCAGATGAGAGCAGAGAATCACTTTTCCGCCGTCCCCGATCAGTTTTTTGATGGTGGGGAGGGCAGCCACAAGACGATTCTCGTCTGTGATCTTTCCGTCCTGCAGCGGCACATTGAAATCACAGCGCACCAAAACTTTTTTTCCTTTGACATTGATATCATCCACTGATTTTTTATTTAACATAGCAAAACTCCTATCTGTAATTTTATATTTTCCGGGAAAAAAGGGGCCGGTCCTACGACCAGACCCCTTAAAGATCATATCACAACCTGTCCTATATTATGCCAGCTCACTGAAGTACTTGATGGTGCGCACCATCTGGCTTGTGTAAGAGTTCTCGTTGTCATACCAGGAAACCACCTGAACCTCATACAGATCATCTGCCACCTTGGATACCATAGTCTGTGTGGCGTCGAACAGGGAGCCGTATCTCATGCCGACGATGTCAGAGGACACGATCTCATCCTCATTGTAACCGAAGGACTCGTTGGCTGCAGCCTTCATCGCAGCGTTGATTCCCTCAACCGTCACATCACTTCCCTTGACAACGGCAGTCAGGATAGTAGTAGAACCCGTGGGAGTCGGCACACGCTGTGCGGAGCCAATCAGCTTGCCGTTCAGTTCCGGAATAACCAGGCCGATAGCCTTGGCAGCGCCGGTGCTGTTCGGTACGATGTTCACTGCTGCCGCGCGGGATCTTCTCAGATCACCCTTCCTCTGCGGGCCGTCCAGAGTCATCTGGTCACCGGTGTAGGCATGGATCGTAACCATAATACCGGACTGAACTGCCGCGTATTTGTTCAGGGCGTCCGCCATGGGAGCAAGACAGTTTGTCGTACAGGAAGCGGCAGAGATAATGGTGTCTTCCGGTTTCAACGTCTTATGGTTCGTGTTGTACACGATAGTGGGAAGATCATTGCCCGCCGGAGCAGAGATGACAACCTTCCTCGCGCCTGCGTTGATATGGGCCTGAGCCTTCTCCTTGGATGTGTAGAAGCCGGAGCACTCCAGAACCACGTCCACACCCAGATCTCCCCAGGGGCAGTTGTTGGCATCCGGGAATGCATAGATCTTGATTTCTTTTCCGTCCACCGTGATGGAATCCTCGCTGGCAGAAACAGTGTCTCTCTTATCGTACGGTCCCTGTGAAGAATCATACTTCAGCAGATGAGCAAGCATCTTCGGGCTTGTCAAGTCATTGATCGCTACTACTTCGTAACCTTCTGCACCAAACATCTGTCTGAATGCAAGACGTCCGATACGTCCAAAACCATTGATCGCTACTTTTACTGACATGTTAATTCCTCCTAATAAAATATAGTTAGATATTTGTTTGTTAAAAAATGAACAAACTTCTAAAGTCTATTCTACCCAATTCCCCGGCAAAATTCAAGAGGGAATTGCATTTTTTTCCAGTTTTAGGTTACTATTCACAGCCGATTTGGACAGATACACAGTTTCGTCGAACTTGTTCGTAAGAAACTGTGTATCTGTCCAAATCGGACTGCGAAGCAGGAACCTTCCGCGATCACATCCGGTTATAGAGTTCCTCGTATTTTCTCGCCGAGTTGTTCCACGAGAAATCCTTTGCCATCCCCCGGTCGATGATCTTGTTCCACTCCCGCCTTCTATTATAATACACATCCTTGGCATAATTTATCGTACCCAGCATCTCATGGGCATTGTAGTTGGCGAAAGAGAATCCGGTCCCCTTATCCTCGTACTCGTTGTAGGGTTCCACCGTATCCTTCAGCCCTCCCGTCTCACGGACAATGGGCACAGTTCCGTAGCGAAGGCTCATAAGCTGGCTGAGACCACAGGGCTCGAACAGAGACGGCATGAGGAATGCATCCGCCGACGCATAAATCTTGTGGGATCTCTCGTTGGAGTAAAAGATATTGGCCGAAACCCTGTCCGGATACTTCCACGCATAGTGGCGGAAAAGATGCTCGTACTTCTCCTCCCCCGTGCCGAGAACCACCAGCTGTGTGTCCTCCGCACAGATCTGCTCGATCACATAGTCGATCAGATCGAATCCCTTCTGGTCTGTCAGACGGGACACGATGCCGATCATAAACTTTCTGTCGTCCTGGGCCAGTCCCAGCTCTCTCTGAAGAGCCCGCTTGTTCTTTATCTTCTCCTTGCGGAAAGTGCGGGCATCGTAATTGGCAACGATCAGCGAATCCGTACTGGGATCATACTCCTTGTAATCCAGCCCGTTGATGATACCGGTCAGGCAGTTGGCCCGGGCGTTGATGAGACCGTCCAGTTTCTCCCCATAGAAAGGCATCTTGATCTCCTGGGCATAGGTCTCACTGACCGTGGTGATCTGATCGGCAAACACCAGCCCGCCCTTCAGGTAGTTGGCATCACCGTAGGCCTCCAGTTTGTCCGGGGCAAAATAATATTTATCCAGTCCCGCGGTATCCATCACCGTCTTGGAATCCCACACTCCCTGGAACTTCAGATTGTGGATCGTCATAATACTCTTGATCCCCCGATAGAACTCCGACTGCTGAAAAGAGTCATGCAGATAAACAGGGATCAGACCTGTCTGCCAGTCATGGCAGTGAATGATATCCGGCCGGAAATCGATCAAGGGCAATGTGGACAGCGCCGCTTTATCAAAAAAGGCAAACTTCTCTATATCCTGATAAATTTCACCGTAGGGTTTATCTCCACTGAAATAAAACTCATTGTCGAGAAAATAAAAGGTGACCCCCTCATATACCATCTGGAGCACGCCTACATACTGCTTTCTCCATGCCAGTTCCAAATAAAAGTGGGTGAGGTACTCCATCTGATCTTTGTATTCCTGCGCAATGGCAGTATACTTCGGCAGCATCACCCGGACATCAAACTCATCCCTGTTGAAATATTTCGGCAGAGAGCCGACCACATCCGCCAGGCCTCCCGTCTTAATGAACGGAACGCATTCCGAAGCGACAAACAATACTTTCTTCAAGCATATCTCCTCCCTTTCTGTGTGATTCAAAATGGATATGGTAACATTATACACTATAATCCATGCATATAAAAGGGAAAAAATATATTTTTTTGCCCCGGCGCGTTACTATTCACAGCTGATTTGGACAGATATACAGCTTCGTCGAGCTTGCTCGTAAGAATCTGTATATCTGTCCAAATCGGACTGCGAAGCAGGAACCTCCACCCGTTGTAATGCTTCTTTGAAGCATTACATGAAATGAGCAATCTTAGCCCCGTAGGGGCGAGAAAGCACGCGCAGCGTGCGGGATTGCGAATTGTAGTACTTCTACGAAGTACTACTAGCAATACATCAAAGATGTATTGCATCGAATGTGGGTGGAGGGGCTGTGAATGGTAACCCCGGCTGCCGCAAATAGGAACCCCGATATCTACACACGCATTTTCTGCTCCAGGCGGATTTTGTCGGCGATCAGTGCCACGAACTCCGAGTTGGTAGGCTTTCCCTTCCCGTTGTGAACCGTGTAGCCAAACAGCTCGTCGATGGTGTCCACCTTTCCCCTGCTCCATGCCACCTCGATGGCGTGGCGGATGGCGCGTTCCACCCGGCTGGGCGTCGTGTTGTGCTGTTTCGCGATGGATGGGTACAGGATCTTTGTGATGGAGTTGAGCATCTCGCTGTCGTCCACAGACATCATAATGGCGTCCCTCAGATACTGATATCCCTTGATGTGGGCCGGAACCCCGATCTCATGGATGATGTTTGTCACGTCGGACTCCAGATTGTATCTCTGCTTGTCCCCCGAACTCCTCTCTCCCTCCGGATTGCTGATAAACGCCGGCCTGGCGCCGGGTTTCAGGCGCTGCACCCGGGACAGGATGGTCTCGTGGTCGAAGGGTTTCAGAACATAGTAAGCCGCCCCCAGCTCGAATGCCGACTCCGTGACGCGCTCCTGGGCGATAGCGGATACGACGATCACCTCCGGGGCATCCTCCCGCCCCTGTTTGCGCAGTTTCTCCAGCACTCCCAGGCCGTCCAGCTTGGGCATGATCAGATCCAAAAGCATCACATCCGGTTTCGTCTCCTCTATCATCCCCAGAGCCTCCACACCGTCCTCTGCTTTCCCCACAACTTCAATCTCACTGTCTTCCTCCAGGATAGATTCCAGTATGGTTCGAATTCTCTGATTATCGTCTGCAATCAACACCTTTAGTTTTTCCATAGTCCGTACCTCCTTTACTTAACAATTATAAAATTTCTATAAATTGACAGTAAAATTAGTATAGACTCTTTTATCGTTTATTTCAAGCATTTTTTCAAATATTTTTATATATTTTTTATATAAATTTTATTTTTCGTTTATATTTGACCCGCTTCTACAGCAGCAAACATAATCTGACAAAACTCCCTTTGCTGCGGATCTCCCGTCCGGAGTCACGGTTTCAACCCATAATGACTGTCACATCCGTCTCCGTCACAGATGCATCGTATGGGATTACGGTAGTGTTTTTATGGGAAATACCGTTTACAACAAGTTCCTTCACCCCCTTTTCAACACCGGATGGATTCTCCACTCTGATCCGGTAGGTGACCCCCCGAAATTTCCGGGTGACGGTAAAGCTGCCAAAATCAGAGGGAACGCACGGGTTGACACTCAGTCCCTCCAAAGTCGGCCGCACGCCGAGAATATACTGGGACACATTCACAAACGCCCAGGCGGCAGTGCCTGTCAGCCAGCTGTTTTTTGCCTGTCCAAAAAAAGCGGCATCCTTTCCGGCAATCATCTGGGAGTACACATAGGGTTCCGTACAATGGATCTCACTGATGTCCTCGAGATATGCGGGGCATGTCTTCCGGTAGACTTCAAAGGCACGCTCTCCCCGGCCAATCTGGGTCTCAGCAGCAGAAATCCACGGATTGTTGTGGCAAAATATACCGGCGTTTTCTTTGTATCCCGGCGGGTAAGAAGAGATCTCCCCGAGGTTCAGATAGTATTGGGAATACGGTGGCTGCAGGAGCATGATGCCGTATTCGGTATCGAGATATTTTTTTGTGGAATCGAGTGCTTTTCTGGCGAGGCCGTTCTCCAAACCAACCCCGGCCAGCACGCAAAACCCCTGCGGCTCAATGTATATCTTCCCTTCCTCACATTCCCCGGAGCCAACCTTATTTCCAGCGGCATCGTAGGCACGGATAAACCACTCACCATCCCAGCCATCGGCCTCGATGGACTTCACCATCTCCAAAACCTCCCGTCGGGCTCTCGCCGCCTCTTCCTCTCTTCCCAGGGCAGTACACAGATCTGCATACTCCCCGCCATATTTGACAAACATACCGGCAATAAACACGGATTCTGCTACAGGGCCTTCGCTGGGGCCAAAGGTTTGGAAGGATTCCCCCGGCTCCCTGGAAAAACAGTTCAGGTTCAGACAGTCGTTCCAGTCCGCACGTCCGATAAGCGGCAGCCCATGGGGGCCTCTATGGCTGACCGTGTAGTCAAAGGAGCGGGTCAGGTGCTCAAAGAGCGTGGTGGCGACAGACATATCGTTGTCATAGGGAACCATCTCATCGAGGATAGAAAAATCCCCTGTCTCACGTATATAGGCAGATGTCCCGGCGATGAGCCACAGGGGGTCGTCATTAAATCCGCTGCCGATGTCGCTGTTTCCCCTTTTCGTCAGGGGCTGATACTGGTGATAGGCGCTCCCGTCCTGAAACTGCGTAGAAGCAATATCGATGATCCGCTCCCTTGCCCGATCGGGAATCAGATGGACAAAGCCCAGCAGGTCCTGACAGGAATCGCGGAAGCCCATCCCCCGGCCAATGCCTGATTCGTAGTAGGAGGCAGAGCGGGACATATTGAACGTCACCATGCACTGATACTGGTTCCAGATATTCACCATCCGGTCCATCTCTGTCTCACCGGAACACACAGTAAAATTGGAAAGAAGGCTGTCCCACATGCGCTCAAGCTCCGCAAAGGCCTTGTCCACCTGTTCATCGGTCTGATACCTGGCGAGAAGCTCTCTTGCCGGTTTCTTATTGATGATGCCCGGCGCCTCAAATTTTTCATCCGGAGGGTTCTCACAATACCCAAGTACAAAAATCAGGGAGCGGCTTTCCCCTGGCTCCAGTGTGATATCAATCTGGTGAGAGCCGATGGGATACCAGCCGCTCGCCATGGAGTTACCGGATTTGCCGTTTTCTACCGCCTGGGGCTGGGACACGCCACGGTAAGCGCCGAGAAACTCATCCCGGCTCGTGTCGAAACCATCGACAGGGGCATTGACAGCGTAAACAGCATAGTGGCTGCGTCGTTCACGGTATTCGGATTTGTGGTAGATGGCAGAACCGATGACCTCCACCTCGCCGATATTTAAGTTCCGCTGAAAATTTGTCATGTCATCCATCGCATTCCAAAAACAGAACTCCACATAGGAAAAAAGAGTAAATGTTTTGGTGGCCGCGGAGCAGTTGGTGAGGGTGAGCTGATTGATCTCGCAGTTATCCTCCACAGGCACAAATGCGAGGAGTGAGGCCTCAAGATCATTTTTTCGAGAGGTGATCCTTGTATAGCCCATGCCATGCCGGCACTCATAGGAATCCAATTCTGCCCGCACAGGCTGCCAGCCCGGATTCCAGACTGTGCCGCAGTCCCTGATGTAATAATACCGTCCGCCCTCATCACCAGGAACATTGTTATAACGGTAGCGGGTCAGCCGCAGGAGCTTGGCATCTTTATAAAAACTGTATCCTCCGCAGGTGTTGGATATCAAAGAAAAAAAACTGCGGCTTCCCAGATAGTTGATCCAGGGCAGCGGGGTTTTTGGTGTTGTGATTACATATTCTCTGCGTGCGTCGTCAAATGTGCCGAATTTCATATTGTTTCCTCCAATCTTTTATGCAGCAGTGACATCAGCGATAAGACAAAGGAGAGAGTCTGCCGGGTGGCCAAGGAACTTGGATATCTGCCAAACTCCTCTGCACGGGCACTCAAAACAAACCGAACCTACAACATTGGGGTTCTCTTTGTGGATCAGATGAACTGTGGTCTGACGCACTCCTATTTTTCCCATGTGCTGGACAGCTTTCGAAGGCAGGCAGAGGAGGGAGGATATGATATCACTTTTATCAGCCGCCGCGCAGGGGAAAGCGTCATGTCGTATTATGAGCACAGCAGATACCGGGGAGTGGATGGTGTGGTGATTGCCTGTGTGGATTTTGAAAACAGGGCAGTCCGGGAGCTGGCGGAGGGCGACATACCCGTTGTGACGATCGACCATCCCTTTGAACACAGAACCAGCATTTTGTCAGACAATGCAAGCGGGATGCGGGAAATCGTCAGGTATCTGGTGGCCCAGGGGCACAGGGAGATTGCCTACATACATGGTAAGGATTCCTATGTGACCAGAAAGCGGCTGAAAAGTTTTTGCGACACTATGAAAATCCTGGGTGTAGAGATCCGGGAGGAATTGATTCGGGAGGGGATTTACCACGACCCGATTTCCGCAGCCAGAATCACAAAAGAATTATTAATGCTGAGTAACAGGCCAACTTGCATTGTTTATCCCGATGACTTTTCCTGTTTCGGAGGAGTGAATGCAATCAAAGGGAAGGGGTTTTCGGTTCCGGATGACATCTCTGTCGTCGGCTATGACGGACAGCTCATCGCACATGTGATGGAGCCAGAACTTACCACCTACAGACAGAACACAGAAGAACTCGGAAGGATGGCGGCGAGAAAACTGATCGAGGCGATCGAGCAGCCAGAGTCAGCCTCTGCCGAGAGGCTGGTCGTCCGAGGTGATCTGGTGCAGGGCAGGACTGTGAAAAAGCTTTAGTAATTATAGATTCAGGGGAACTTTAAAAATAGCAAAAAAGTTTAGGAGGATTGATTTTTAATGAAAAAGAAATTGTTAGCTTTAGCTCTCTCTGACAATGGTTGTCGGCTGTATGACCGGATGCGGCGGAGAGGACGAATCATCCAGCTCCAGCAGCAACAGCAGTAGCAGTGAGGAGACAACAACAGCACCTGTAGAGACTCTTGAAGACGGCGGCGGCTCCGTCCTCAATATCTATGTGTGGAACACGGAGTTCCAGCAGAGGTTCGAGGATTACTACCCAGACTATGACAAAGAAACTGGAAAGATCGGCGATGTGACCGTAAAATTTATCCAAAATGCCAACGAGGGCAACAACTACCAGGATAAACTGGATGCGGCTCTCACAGCGCAGGAGAGTGCTTCGGCGGATGACAAGGTAGATATTTTCCTCTGCGAAGCCGATTATCTGAACAAGTACACAGGCACCGACCTGTCTGTGGATGTAAAGTCCCTGGGGATAACCGATGAAGATCTCTCCAATATGTACGAGTACACGAAGCAGGCTGCCACAGACTCATCGGGAACACTGCGGGCTGTTTCATGGCAGGGATGCCCGGCCGGGTTTATCTACAGGCGCTCCTATGCAAAGGATATATTCGGCACAGACGATCCGGAGAAAATCCAGGAGCAGGTGAGCAGTTGGGACAAATTTGCGGAGGCTGCGGCCACTGTAAAGGAAAAATCAGATGGAAAAATAACCATGCTCTCCGGATTTGACGATGCTCTCCGTGTATACGCAAGTGGAATGAGCCAGAGCTTCGTAAACGACAACAAGGAAATCCAGCTGGATCCGGCAATCGAGGAGTGGATTGACACCACGAAGGAATATACCGAGAAGGGTTACAATCAGAAGACAAGCCTGTGGGATGATGACTGGACTGCCGGCATGGGCAAAAACGGAAACGTGTTCGGATACTTTGGCCCGGCATGGCTCTTTAACTTCTCCATGGCAGCTGCTTCCGGTGCAAAGGAGAAAAAGGACGGAACCTATGAGCCCGGCGGAAGCTATGGTGACTGGGCTTACTGCAAGGGACCGCAGGCCTTCAACTGGGGTGGTTCTTTCATTTGCGGTGCCACCGGTACTGACAATGCAGCTCTTGTGAAGGACATCATGTTGAAACTCTGCTGCGACAAGGATATCATGTACAATATAAGCAAGGACACTTTGGACTTTGTGAACAACAAGGCGTCCAACGAGCAGCTGGTAGCTGACAAGGTTGGAAACGATTTCCTTGGCGGACAGGAAGTAACCTCTTTGATGAGCGAATCAGCGGAGAGCATCAGTATGAGCAACATCTCCCCGTATGACCAGGGATGCTATGAAAAACTGATGTCTGCCATGAAGGACTACTTCAACGGTAAGGCTGAAAAAGAAGATGCCATAACCACTTGGAAAGAGGAAGTTATCAAAACGTATCCGGCCCTGAGTGCCGAATAAAAAATCAGTTTAGGTGGGACGGGATATCCTGTCCCACCTTTTCATTTTTCGAGTGCGGGCTATGGAATATACCAATTCGTAAATTATGAGAAAAGTGAGGGGGTTTTTATGGCTGTGGCTAAACAAGCAGGAGCACAACCGATGAAATACCGGCGGCCGCATAAACTTAAATATGCGAAATGGGGTATAATTTTTATTCTCCCCTTTTTTATCGCTTACGGCGTGTTTAATCTCTATCCGCTGCTCCTGACATTTTATAACAGTTTTTTTACAAAATACAATGACCTGTTCGAGGAGGTAGTTAAGTTCGTCGGATTTGACAACTATATCGCTGCGTTTCAGGATGGCAAACTGATTAAGTATTTTGGGAACACCATTTTGCTCTGGCTGTTGGGATTTGTCCCTCAAATCCTGGTGTCCCTGCTGTTCGCCTCCTGGTTTACCGACCTTCGCCTGAAACTGAGAGGGACCGGGGCAGTGAAGGTAATCCTGTATCTGCCGAACATGTTAATGGCTTCTTCCGTGGCGGTGCTTTTTGCCACGCTCTTTTCCAAAACAGGACCAATCAACCAGCTGCTGGGGATGAATTTTGATTTTCTGAATAATGAGTGGAGCATCCGCCTGATCATCGCATTTATCAATTTCCTGATGTGGACGGGAAACACTACAATTCTTTTGATGGCAGGCATTATGGGTATTGACCCGGCACTGTATGAGGCATCCTCGATTGATGGCGCAAGCGCGGGCCAGCAGTTCCGTAAAATCACGATGCCGATGCTTAAACCAATCATGCTTTATGTGCTGGTCACATCTATGATTGGCGGCTTACAGATGTTCGACATACCGAATCTCCTGGTGAAGAACGGCGGACCAAACCAGATTGCGAAAACGGTCGTCATGGATATCAGCGCAGGAATCAGCGGTTCCGGCGATGTGGGAATGGCGGCTACAGAATCAGTTATTCTCTTTATCGTGGCCGGAGCGATCGGTATCTTCCTGTTTAGGATGATGCAGAGCGATGAGGATAAAGAGGCAAAGGCAAACAGAAAAGCAAGAAAAAAGGCAATGAAAGCAGCGATGAAAGGAGGAGACTGATATGGCAGAGAATGATATGATCAGAGGCGGCGGACTGACAGCACAGGAAAGGCGTGGACACCGGATTCTGATCCTGCGTCGGATCCTCGCATATACCGTATTGATTGTGGTCTGTGTGGTTGCGCTGTTTCCTTTTGTTACACTCTTAGTGAACCTGACAAAGGACCATGCGTCCCTGGTGAGTACATTCAACCTGATTCCAGGTAAGAATTTTATTAACAATCTGGAATCCGTGCTTTGGAACACGAGGACACAAAGGCCTGTGCTCCAAGCCATGGGAAACAGCCTGATTGTAGCTTCCATCACCTGTATAATCAGTGTATATGTGTCGGCGCTCACGGCCTACGGACTGTACGCCTATGATTTTAAACTAAAAAAGACAGCATTCGTATTCATCATGCTGATTCTGATGGTGCCCACACAGGTTTCTGCCCTGGGCTATGTGGATATCATAAAATCCATGGGGATGTACAATTCCCTGGCACCTCTGATCTTCCCAACCATCGCAGCGCCAGGTGTGTTTTTCTTCATCAAACAGTACATGGAGAGCTCACTCCCGATGGAAATCGTTGAGGCAGGGCGGATTGACGGGGGACATGAATTTTATATCTTTAATTTTGTGGTTATGCCGATTTTGAAACCGGCATTGGCGGTACAGATTATTTTCCAGTTTGTTGCATCCTGGAATAACTACTTCCTGCCCCAGCTGCTGATGGACACAAACAGCAAGACTGCAACACTTCCCCTGGTAGTAGCAGGGCTGAACGCAGAGGCCAACGCAAACTTTGACCTGGGGGCGAACTATATGGTGCTCGGTATGGCAATCATCCCCCTGATCATCGTATACCTGTGCCTCTCGAAATTCATCATCCGCGGCATCGCTCTGGGCTCCGTCAAGGGCTGAAGATACCCGAGAAGAGAGACCGCCGCAGTTTACAGTACCGTCGGCGGCCTTCTTTTTTCTCTGCATTTTATCGGCCTCTTAAATTATTTTGAGCGGTTTCTTGATCGCCTTTATGTGAAACTCGCCGGTCTCACAGTGCAGTTCCACCGTCCGCCCGTAATCAAGGCCGGTGTCCTCTGCAATCAGCTGGATATTCAGTTTTCTCAGCATCTGCTTTGCCGCCATAGCATTTTTTTCTCCGATGTTTCCCAGCGTAGACGCATTGTTTAACTGAAACATCTTTGCGCCTCCCGCTATTTTGGCCACCAGCCGCCTGCGGTCTGCCCCAGCTGCCATCACCCGCACCAAAAGCTCGTTGATTCCCGTGTCTGCAAATTTAGCAATATTGCTATTATTGCTGATTGCAGTGCTGTCCGGCAGCATATAATGAACCATGCCGCCTACCTTCGCTATCGGATCAAAAAATGTTAATCCAATACATGAACCCAACCCCAGGGTGGTTATAATATCCGGAGCTCTGCACACGTTCAGGTCTGCCATGCCAACTCTAATAATATTACCCATTCTCACTCATCTCACATCTTAAATCCCAGTGCAGTCAGTATTTTATCGTAGGAATCCCCCTCCGGCATGAGGATAAAATACCCGCCAAGAGACGTCTCCTCGCCAAACTCAGTCTCAATCAACAGGGCGTAGTCTCCGAACTGACCGAACTCAATCGCCGGCACACTCAGCAGAGAAGCCGCCATATCTATCGAGATATAGGGAATGGAGGAAGTAATAACCAGATTCGTCATCTTTGACAGTGCAGAAAGGTAGGAACCGGCAATGATATTGCCCACCTCTTTCAAGGCAGACATATCCATCTCATCAAACTCCCCTTCATAATCCGCATCGCGCATCATCAGTTTGTTCACAATTGCCTGAGCCGGCTTCATCCGCATCAGGAACATCATACTTCCCTCGATGTCATGCTTCAATTCCAGAAAAATGCCTACCACAGTCTCCTCTCCCGGACAAATCGCATCGCCAAGACCTGAAATCTCCAACAACTCCACCTTTGGTACACTCATGTTCACCTTGAGAGAAAGCATCGTCGCAATGGCCGTTGTGGCATTACCCGCACCAATATTTCCCAATTCTTTCAAGACATCCATGTACATTTCATTAATTTCTTGTAAAGAAAAATGACTCATCCGATCCTCCCGTCGAGTAAGAACTCTTCACTGCCATTGCATACACTGACATTCGCACTGCAGATATTATAACACATACGGGAAGAAATTGCTACTATTATTTTTCTCTATTCTTTCAATATCACTGCGAGAGCATATTCTCAATAAACACCCCGTATCCCTTCGCGGGGTCATCCACCAGCACGTGGGTCACTGCCCCGATAACCTTCCCGTCCTGGATGATCGGGCTGCCGCTCATTCCCTGCACGATCCCCCCTGTCAGCGTGAGGAGCTGCCTGTCTGTGACGGAGATCACCATGCTCTTGTTGTCCGTGCTGTTGATATTCAGGCTCTCAATCTCGATCTCATACTTCTTCGCCGTGCCCTCCAGATTAGCGTAGATCCAGGCCTTGCCCGGCCTGATCTCCTGTTTCATCCCCACCGGCATAAAATCTCCCGCATACTCCCGGATCTGCTCCCTCTCCATTTTCCCAAAGACGCCCAGGGAAGTATTTTTCTTTATCTGGCCGATCTCGTTGGAGTCGATCATATTCATATATCCCTGCAGTTCTCCCGGCTCTCCGTTTTTGCCCCGGGTGATCCCAAGTATCTCCGTGCGGTACATCTCGCCGTCGGACAGGTCGAGAAGAGTTCCTGTGTCCGCGTCCGTGATGCCGTGGCCCAGAGTGCCAAAGCTGCCGTCCTCGGTTACGTAGGTCAGTGTACCGATCCCCTGGGTGTCCTCCCTGACCCAGGTGCCGATCTTATATGTCCTGTCTGTGGTGAGAACGGGGCGGATCGCCACCTGGAGGATGCTGCCGTTCCTGCGGATCGACACGGTCACCTTCCTCTTGCCGGTCTTCTGGATCGCCTCATTCAGCCCCCGGATGGTGGAGATGCTTTTTCCGTCCCACTTCAATATATAATCGCCGGATTTCAAAATGTTCCCTCCCGGCTCGTAGACCATACCGTCCTGTCCCTCGATCTCCGCCGTATCCAGCACCAAAAGCCCCTTGGTCTCCACATAGATTCCGATGGGCTCACCGCTGGGAGCCACCTTCATCTTCCGGATCACGCGGACATCCACGGACTTCACCGGCAGAAATCCCAGCCATTTTACCGGGATATTGTATTCTCCTGTCCGGTCGGATATCATGGAAAAACCGCTGTCTGCATTTTTCACCTTCAGCGTCTCCCTGGTTTCCTCTGTCTCAAAGCCAAAGGGGAGCGTGATCTCCTCCACTTCCCCCACATAGGTAAAGAGACGGTCCGGCACGGCATCCTGCGTATACCGATAGATCAAAAAACCCAGCACACCCAGGTCCAGAGCCAAAAATAAGATAAATAATTTTCTGATTTTTTTTATCACTGGCATCACCCTCCGGTGTTTGTCCCTGCGGGACAAAACAAAATAGGAGTCTCACGGATTTCCTCCAAGACTCCTATATAGTATAGCCAGTTTCTCTGAAATCATGTAAAGCCATGCATTACTGATTGCTCAGCGCTTTCAACTCCTCCAGCATTTTGGGCAGCTCTGTCTCCATATTTTCATCACTGAACTGACAGGTCCCCACTTTTTTGTGTCCGCCGCCGTTGTATTTCAGCATCAGGCTTCCCACATCCACGGTACAGGTTTTGTTCAGGATACTGTATCCCACCGCCGCACTGCAGCCTTTGCCTCCCCGGCCGCTGACGATCCAGGCGGAAATATTCTGCTCCGGATACATGCTGTAGATCATGAAACGGTTTCCGGAATAAATGGGATTCACACCCCGGAGATCGGAGATGATCAGATTGCCCTCCACGATGGTATGCTCCGCCACCATCTTCTTGAAATTCTCCGTCTGCTCATTGTAGACTTCAATGCGCTCCCGGACATCGGGGAGCGACAGGATCTCCTCCGTGGTCATAACACGGCAGGCGTCCAGCAGCTTCTCCATCAACTGATAATTCGATATGGTGAAATTCCTCCAGCGCCCCAGGCCGGTGCGGGGATCCATCAGGTATCCGATCAGGATCCAGCCCTTCGGATTCTGTACCTCATCAATGGTGAGGTTCCCGGAATCCACCTTGTCCACCGCCACCATCAGATCATCAAACTGCGGAAAACGCTCTCTCCCTCCGTAATACTCATAAATGATCCGGGCGCAGCTGGGAGTGATCCGGCTCTCCCCCTTATATTTTCCCTCCAGCTTCAGCCGCTCATGCTCACTGGAATGGTGGTCAAACCACAGACCGCATCCCTCCACGTATGGTACATTGGCAAGGACGTCATTCTCATTGACCTCCACCAGACCATCCTGCAGATCCTTCGGATGAGCAAATTTAAAACTGTCAATAATGCCCGCTTCCAAAAGCAAAGCTCCGCAAGCCAAACCGTCGAAATCCGAACGAGTAATCAGTCTCATAACAACTCTCCTTTTTTTATTATTCTCAAGTGATATAAAGTAATTATAGCTTTTTTCAAAGAATATTTCAACTACTGAATTTTCTTCACCCTCAATACCTCTTCCTCTGCTCCGCCATGGCCTTCATCTCTCTGGCGTTTCCCCGGACCGCATCCGTGATCTCCACGCCGCCGAGGAGCCTTGCCAGTTCCTCCTCCGACTCCTCTCTGGAGAGAGCGCGTATCCGGGTGGTGGACTTCCCGTCCTCCACCTGTTTTTCTATGACAAAATGCCGGTCTGCCATGGCGGCGATCTGCGGCAGATGGGTGATACAGATCACCTGGTGTCTCTGTCCCAGAAGGCTCATCTTCTCGGAGACCTTCTGGGCCGTGCGCCCGCTGATCCCCGCATCGATCTCGTCAAAGATCAGCGTCTCGATCTGGTCTGAATCCGCAAAGACCGACTTGATCGCCAGCATGATACGGGACATTTCCCCGCCGGAGACGATCTTTTGCAGACTGCGTCTCGGCTCCCCGGGATTGGTGGCGATCATAAACTCCACATCGTCAATGCCATCGGAGCTGAACTCCCCTTTAGGCGAAACCTGTATTGCAAAATCCACATGGGAAAAATTCAGATCCTGCAAAGCCTCTGATATCTTCTTTTCCAACACGCCGGCTGCCTCTTTCCGGCACTCTGTCAGACTGGCACTGGCACTGCTCAGCTGTCTCTCCAGCTCCTCCATGCGCCGGCGTCTCTCCCTCTCAAAGGTTTCGTAATCCGCATACTCCGCGATTTTTTCTTCCGTCTCTCTCAGATGCCCCATGATGTCCTCATAGCTCTCCCCGTACTTACTCTGGAGCATATGTATTTCATCCAGCCTGCGCTCCAGCCGGGTCAGCTCGCTCTCATCAAAAGAAAAATCCGTCATATATTCCGACACATCCCGGTTGAAATCACTGAGAAGGCCCTCGATCTGCATCAGCTCCTCCGAGAAACCGGACAGGGCCGGATCCAGATCCCGAATCTCTCCCAGCCGCCTTATGCCGCGGCCCACCGCCGTACCGGCGGTCTCCGCGCAGAGCCGGTGAACCTCACCGACCGCCTCCACGATGGCACCGGCGTTTGCCGCGCGGCGATAGGTCTCCTCGATGGATTCCATCTCGCCGGGTTCCAGAGCGGCATTCTCAATCTCGCTTCGCTCGTATTCCAGAAAACTCTGCTGCCTGGCCCTCTCCCCGGCAGACATGGTTTCCGTCTCTCTTTTCAGATCCGTATACTCGCGGTAGAGCTTCGCCACCTTCTCCCTCCACCGGACACAGGACGGATCATACCCGTCCACAATAGCCAGATGCTCCTCTTTTTTCAAAAGCGACTGGTGCTCGTTCTGTCCGTGGATGTCAAGACAGAGAGCGGCCAGCTTGCGGATCAATCCCACCGGCACACTCTCTCCGTTTATCTTATTTATGCTTCGATTTTCCGTGATTTTGCGGGAAATGACAATCTGTCCGTCCTCCGGCTCGATATCCAGTTCCCGTATCCGTCCCAGGGTCTCTTCTCCCTCCAGCCGGAATACTGCCTCTACCGTGGCATACTCCCCATTCCGGCCTATCATCTCCGGGGAAATCCTGGCCCCCAGCGCGATGCTGATCGAGCCAACCAGGATCGATTTGCCGGCACCGGTCTCCCCCGTGAGAATATTCAGATGCCTGCCAAAATCAATATCCACTTCATCGATAATGGCAAAGTTCTTCACATGTAAATTTACTAGCAACGCTACCCCCTATTTATTCATTTTATTTTTTTGATCCTCACGCGGCAGCCAAGTTTTACACCGTTGACATTGGCATAGATCGTGGTGGTTCCCTTTCGCCGTCCTGTCACCAGCCCGTTGGCATCCACCGTGGCAATATTGATATCCTTCGCATACCAGGTGACGCCCGTGTCAATCTGGTTCACTGAAAGCTGCTCCGTATCGTATTGGCGCATCACGATAGACTTGCGGTTCAGATCCACCACCAGAACATCGCAGTAACCTACTCTTCCGTTAGTGGTCTTTCCGTATACCGTGGCGTGACCCACGCGGTGCGTAGTGATCTTTCCGCGGCTGTCAATGGAGGCCACAGAGGGATTGTCGGAGAAATATTTGATCCCCGAGGTGGCATTGGCCGGTTCCGGCACAATGCCGGACTGGATCGCCTTGCCCTTGGCTATGGTGAGCTGGCTGTTGGTCACTGTGACTCCCGTCGCCTCCACAGGCTCCCTCACTTGGATAAGACAGGTGGCTTTCTTGTTGGTGCCGTCTGTGGTCTTGACATGGATCTTCACCATGCCCTCCGCCAGTCCGTATACCTGGCCCTTGGAACTGACCGTGGCGATGGACGTATCGGAGGAGGACCACTTGAGTTTTTTGATCGACGCATTCTTTGGCTTCACGGTAGCCTTCAGTTTCAGCACATCTCCCACCAGCAGCTCTTCCGTGTACTTGTTGAGAGTCAGCTTGGAAACCGGACGGATCACCCTCACCTTACATTTGGCATAGGCGCCGCTCCCGTCTTTGGCTTTGGCCTTGATATAAGCCGTCCCCAGCTTCTTCGGCGTCACCTTACCCGACTGGCTGACGGTACAGATTTTCTTTTTGCTGGTGCTCCACTTCACTTTTTTATTGGAACTGCTGGTTGTCACGGTAGCCGTGATGGTAAATTTCTTGCCTTTTTTTATTTTTTTCGACGTGGGCGAAACCGCCACCTTGGTGGCAATCTTCGGCGTGGGTGCCGCCGTGGGCTTCGTCGTGGGCTTCGTCGTGGGTTTGACCGTGGGTACCGGCGTGGGCGGAACAGGTTTCGCCTTGACAATGATCAGACACGTCACGGTATACTCGCCATCCTCTGCCACACCGGTCACCATAGTGGAGCCGACGCTGACGCCCTTTACCGTCACATCGGACTCACCGGAGGGCTGGATGGACGCCACGCTGTTGTTGGCAACCGTCCATGTCACTTTTTTGTTGTAGGCCGTCTCCGGAGTGAAGATCGGCGTTATGGTGATCGTCTCCTCCACCATCACTTCTTTTTCGTAAGAGTCCAGAGTGAACTCCTGCAGACCGTCCCGCACGACCACCTTGATGGTGTCGATTTTATCTGAACTCGTGGAGACCTGGATCAACGCCTCACCCATGGCAACACCCGTGACCACTCCGTTCTCATCCACTGTGGCTATCTCTTCACTGAAACTCTTCCACTCCAGTGTGTCCGTAGAATTTTCCGGCGTCACCACCGCCTCCAGCTGATAGCTCTCACCTGTGAGAATGGTCAGCTCCTCCGGCTGTATTTGTACATCAAGACCGGGGATGACCAGATCGGGATCTTCCGTAACCTTGATCAGGCAGGTCACCGTGTATCCGCCATCCTCCGCTACGCCGGTCACCAATGCCGTACCCTCACTGACGCCGGTGACGTCCACGTTGGATTCTCCCACCGGCTCGATGGAAACCGCCTCCTCGTTGCTCACGCTCCAGCTTATTTTTTTGTTATATGCCGTCGATGGAGTGAAAACCGGCTCCAGCGTGACCGTGTTGCCTATATAGACCGTCTCCTCCGCATTTTCCAGGGAAACGCCCTTCACCCCGTCCCTCACCGTCACTTTTGCTATGCTGGTAGGACCGGAGCTGGCAGTTACCTGGACATATGCGGTCCCCATAGCCACACCGGTGACCAGGCCGGACTCATCCACTGTGGCTATTTCTGTGTCAAGACTCTTCCACGTCAGAGTGTCCGTGGAGTTGGACGGCGTCAAGACCGCTTTCAGCGACGCCGTCTCCCCCGTCAGGATGATGAGCTCCTCCGGGTTCAGTTTTACCGCCGTGCTGGGCTGTTTTACATGCACCTTCAGATTTGAGATTAACCCATTGGCAGACACCACATTGATGTTTACGTCACCCGGCTTTTTCCCTTTGAACGACACAACCTGGCGAACGTCATCGTAGGATATATCCACATATCCGGTCTCGGTGGGCGTAAAGGTCAAATCCGTGGTGGAGTTCTCCGGTTTGAAATCCACATCGATGGTTTTTGTGTCCCCCACATTCACGTCAAACTCCTGTTCGCTGAAAGTCATGGACTCCGGCGAACTGAGTACCGTCAGTGTGGTGATCGCCATGACATTGTAGGGATTGTATGCCGGGTACACCCGCACCAGGGTGGTCCCGGGATTTACAAAGGTCACATACCCATCCTCATCCACCTTCGCAACGCTGGTGTCCGAGCAGCTCCACACCAACTCCGTGTCCGTGGCATTTTTCGGGCTGAAGGTTACCTGCCCGTTCATGTTATATCCCTCTTTGTACTTGCCAATCGTGTACTCTTCCTGGGCAAAGCTGATGGTATCAATCGGCACGCGCACCGTCACCCGGAAACGTACTCCCTCGGAGTCCTCCTGCAGCGTATTGTACGCAATCAGATCTGCCGTTCCTCCAGCCAGTGCCGTGATCACAGCACTTTTCCTGTCCGCTGACGCCTCGACAGAAAAAATATCCGGGTTAGAGCTCACCCACCGGATGGGCGCCACCGATACAGTCTGTTTGATATTTGCCACCACCGTCAGGTGCTCCCCCACCAACATCTCCTGGTCATCCCCGGGGCTCAGGGTGAACGTATCTACACCGGCCTCCACCTTCACGATACACTCTGCCGTCTTGTACACACCGTCACCGGCGTACAGTGTGGCCGTCACGCTCACATCATCCGTGGTCACACGAAGGCCGGTCACCAGGCCGCTCTGGTCCACTTTTACATAATTCGAATTGGAGCTCGCCCACGTGATCGTCCCCTCGTACGTGCCAGTTATCTTCGCATTCAGCTGGATGGACTGCCCCACAGAGATTGTCATATTGCTGCGGTCCAGATAAAACCCCTCCACCACCTGGATGGTGATGGTATAACTGTTTGGGATCTCATCTTCCGTACCAAGAAGCTGCTTGATATGGTCCCTCTTTCCAGAATTTACCTGCAGCCTGGCCACCAGACTGTTTGTCTCCGCTTTCGCCGTCACAACGGCAGCAGAGGCATCGTAGGAAGCATAGTTTTCATAGGAACCTCCATTTGCTGTCAAACTCACGGTAAAACAATCCAGAAAATCCTCTGTAGTCATATTATAGGCTTCCGCAAAGTTATAGCTGTCTCCAATATGCAGAATCTCACTTTTGTCTTCTATGGCAGCCCGGATCGTCAAACGTATATGCGTGGGTGTGTACGCCTCCGTGGCACTGTCCTCCCCCCCGTAACTCCCCGTGGTGTACAGGTAGATATCGTACTGCCCCGCCTCGCCGTCCACCCGCAGGGCATTACTCCGGCTGGATTCCGGTGTCAGGGAGATCAAATCCGACGACAGAGACAGGGAGTCCGCTATCACCACGGAGTGGCCGTCGGCGTCATCCTGTTTTACAACCCAGGTCACCTTGCTCCGGACCACCTCCACGTTGTTGCTGAAATCTGCGTCTATGTAGAACTTATCGCCGGAATCCAGCGTCAGGTCCATGGCTTTTTGCCAGGGATCCGGTTTGTCCTCCGACGGCAGCGTCTCTGAGGCGCGGGGAATCACATACACCGCCAACACCGCCGTGTAGGTGTCGGAACTGCCCTCAGGCGTATAGGTGGCTGTCACCGTCGCCCGGCCGGCAGCCCTGGCAGTTACCTCTCCTGTATTTTGCCCCACATCAAACACCTCACTGTTGGAACTCATCCACTGGGTATCCTCCGCAGAACCGATGGAGGGCTCCAGATCAACTTTATCATCGGCATAGAGCACCAGAGAGCGATCCTCGTCCCCCTGGTTTACATATTTGAACTTGGAATCGTCCTTTGTGGTATCCACAGAAAAGAGAACCCGGATGACACAAGTAACAGAGGCTATAGTGTTTCCGGTTGCGTTATTATCTATGGTAGCTGTCACCGTCACATCCCCCGGTGCTTTTGCTGTGACTAATCCAATGTTCTTACTCGATCCCTTCTTGATTTCCGCCCTCTTTTGATCCTCAGCAGTCTCAATGGTCCATTTAATTGCATATTCGGAACTGGTGGAGATCTCTTCACTGGTGTTCAGCATCAGCTGCAGAGATTGCGTCTTCATCTCATAGGGCACCTGCGGATCCAGCTGTACACCATCGCAGGAAATATAAAGATCCTCTGCCGCCCAGGAAGAGTCCCCGATCAGGGCAAAGGCGCCCAGAACAAACACAAACACTAATATTCCCAAATACCGTATTCCCCATTTTCTTCCCTTCAGATTCTTCATGTGTCGATTCCTGCCTTTCTTCAAATCATCCTATTATATTATATCGGTCAAAATTTCTTTAATTATAAGACATCTGTTTGTCATTTTTATGCCGCCTGATGACGCATATGTCCATGCGAAAAAACATCGCATGGACATATGTTCAAGGATGCGCCTGACGGCGCGTAGGTCCATGCGAAAAAACATCGCATGGACATATTATATCACGATTGGGCGGGAGTTACAAGTAATTCATACACACATGGGTTCTCAGCGCAATTGATCAACAGGAGCAGCGAACCCACCGGCAGACTGTTTTGCCGCTCCCGTTTCCGCGTCGCTCTGAATTATTCTGCCGGAAATACAATTCCCCACTGTTTTCTCAGGTCATCCATCCATTCCATCATAAGTATCGTCTCAGCATGGGGCATCTGCGGGCACTCCAGCATTTCCTTCTCCAACGCCTCCCGGCAGGCAATAACCTCATATTCATATCCGCTGATCTGCCTCGGCACCGGGATCTCACGGACACAATGGTGATCATTGTCAAAGACAGAGATTTTTTCGCAGTTATTTATATTGGTCACTTCTATATAACCCTTGTCCCCGTAAATCACACCGAGACGGTTGGTGGCTGACATCATAGTGGCATAGAGCTGTGCCATCCTTCCATCCTTGTAAATCAGTACCATGCTATCCTGGCTGTCTGCTCCCATGGGATGCTTCCGGCACACACCCTCGATCCGTTCAATCTCATTTCCCAGTACCATAGAAGCAAAATTCAGCGGATACACCCCCAGATCAAGAAGCGCGCCTCCCGCCAGCTCCAACCTTTTCATGCGATCCAGATGTGCCACCGGATATCCCAGATTGCCCTGCAAAGACTGTACCGTTCCAATGGTTCCTTCTCTTATCAAATCGCTGATCATCTCCCGGCTTGGCATATACCGGGTCCAGATAGCCTCTGTCAAAAAGACGCCCCTTTCCTCGGCCTCCGTCAAAACATCGCGCGCCTGTCCGGCATTCATTGTAAACGCTTTTTCGCATAGCATGGGCTTCTGATACTTCAGGCACAGCTTCATGTGTTCATAATGGTGCGAGTGCGGGGTGGCGATATACACCAGATCTACTTCTTCGTCCTGCACCAGCTCCTCATAGCTTCCATATGCCTTTCTTACCTGATTTTCCCTGGCAAATACCTCCGCCTTCTCCAAATCACGGGACGCCACCGCATATGCTTCGTACCCCTCACCCAGCCCATTTACAGTGTAAGCCATTGATTTCGCAATATTTCCTGCTCCGATAATTCCTACTTTCATAGTAACCTCCATTCACAATCTAAAATAATTGGAAGCGGCTGACGCCGCGCAGATCCATGCGGCAAAACATCGCATATATAAAGAATTATGACATATCGGATCTGTTTTTACAATATGGATTTCGGGCATAAAGACTTGTCACCCCCGTCCAATCGTGCTATAATCTACGTTTGGATTCTACAGGAACGGAGGAGACAAACATGAAAATCAAGCGGGAAGATATACGCAACATTGCCATCATTGCCCATGTGGATCACGGAAAAACCACTCTGGTGGATGAGCTTCTGAAGCAGAGCGGTGTGTTCCGGGAAAATCAGGAAGTGGAAGAACGTGTCATGGATTCCAATGACATTGAGAGAGAGCGGGGCATCACCATTTTGTCCAAAAACACCGCTATCACATACAAGGACACCAAGATCAATATTATCGACACCCCCGGACATGCCGATTTCGGCGGCGAGGTGGAGCGGGTATTAAAAATGGTAAACGGTGTCATACTGGTAGTGGACGCCTTCGAGGGCGCTATGCCCCAGACAAAATTTGTGCTGAAAAAGGCACTGGAGCTGTCTCTCCCCGTGCTGGTCTGCGTCAACAAGATCGACCGCCCGGAGGCCAGACCCGCGGAAGTGGTGGATGAGATACTGGAACTCTTCATCGATCTGGAGGCGGACGAGGAACAACTGGACTGTCCTTTCCTCTTCGCCTCCGCAAAAGACGGCATCGCCAAGGCGGACATGGATGACCCCGGAAAGGATATGCAGCCCCTTTTCGACGCCATCCTGGACTACATCCCCGCCCCGGAGGGGGATCCCGAGGCGGACACCCAGGTTCTCATCAGCACCATCGACTACAACGACTATGTGGGACGGATCGGCATCGGCAAGGTGGACAACGGCAGTATCCGGGTAAATCAGGATGCGGTGATCGTGAACCACCACGACCCGGACAAGTGTGAGAAGGTCAAAATTTCCAAGCTCTACGAGTTCGAGGGCCTGAACCGGGTGGAGGTGGAGTCCGCCGGCATCGGCTCTATCGTGGCGATATCCGGTATCTCGGATATCCATATCGGGGACACCCTGTGCAGCCCGGAAAACCCGAAAGCCATTCCGTTTCAGAAAATATCCGAGCCCACCATCGCCATGCAGTTCATGGTAAACGACAGCCCGCTGGCAGGCCAGGAGGGAAAATACGTCACTTCCAGACATCTGAGAGACCGTCTCTACCGGATGCTGAACACCGACGTCTCCCTGCGGGTGGAGGACACGGAATCCACGGACGCCTACAAAGTCTCCGGCCGGGGGGAGCTGCACCTCTCCGTATTGATCGAAAACATGCGGCGGGAGGGGTATGAATTCGCGGTCAGCAAGGCGGAAGTCCTCTACAAAAAGGATGAGCAGGGCAAAACATTGGAGCCCATGGAGCACGCCTACGTGGATGTGCCGGAGGAGTTCACCGGCACAGTCATCGACAAACTCAGCCAGCGAAAGGGAGAACTGCAGTCCATGACGCCGCTGAACGACGGCAGCACCCGACTGGAGTTTCTCATTCCCTCCCGGGGGCTCATCGGATACCGGGGAGAGTTTCTGACAGACACAAAGGGCAACGGTGTCATCAACAGCGAGTACGCCGGCTACGGCCCCTACAAGGGGGATATCGCCTACCGCAGCCAGGGCTCCCTCATCGCTTTCGAATCCGGGGAAACCATCACCTACGGCCTGTTCAACGCACAGGAGCGTGGCTCTCTGTTCGTGGGCCCGGGGGAGAAGGTGTACGCCGGCATGATCGTGGGCGAACACGCCAAATCCGATGACATCGAGGTCAATGTCTGCAAGAAGAAAAATCTCACCAACACCCGCTCTTCCGGCGCCGACGAGGCCCTGCGCCTGACACCCAAGAGGGAGCTGAGCCTGGAGCAGGCACTGGACTACATCGACACGGACGAGCTTCTGGAGGTCACCCCGGAAAACCTGCGGATACGCAAAAAGATACTGGATTCCACCGAGCGCTACCGCTCCAGAAAAAATTCCGCAGTAAACGCGTAAGATTGTTACTATATTGTTACTATTCGCAGTCCGATTTGGACAGATATACAGATTCTTACGAGCAAGCTCGACGAATCTGTATATCTGTCCAAATCGGCTGTGAATAGTAACGTAAAAAATCAGAAAGGAAGCGAAATCTCCATGATCTTGAAACCCATTTCCCCCTTTGTGCAAAAGGAGTTTGCCGGATACGAGAACCTGCGGGATATCTACATGAGCGAAGGGCATTTTCTCAATCAGTTTCTGTGGGAAAACTACTATACCACGAGGTACGCCACGGATGAACTGGCCCTGTATCTCTTCTTCCGGAAGGGGAAAACCAGAGGTGCTTTTGCCCCTCTGTGCCGGGAGGAGGATCTCCCCGCCGTCTTCGACCGGATCGTAGACTACCAGCACGAAGCATTTGGAGACAAGGCGAAATTGTTCCTCTGCGACTCCCGCATGGTCGGGATACTGGCAGATCACGGAAAACTGGATGATTTCCATATCGAACCGGACAGGGACTGCGCGGATTACATCTATGAGGCGGAAAAGCTCCGGACTCTGAGTGGAAAGGCATTACACAAAAAAAAGAACCTGGTGAACCGCTTCATCCGGGAGTACGAGGGCCATTTTGAGTACCAGACCCTGGGGCCGGACAACATAGAAGAGATCGAAGAGTTTCACCAAAAGTGGCTGGACGAGCGGCGTATCTATGACAAGTACAACTGTATCGACGACGAGGAGGAGGGGGTTTACCGCCTTTTCGGAAACTGTCGCAGCATTCAGTGTAAGATGGGAGGCGTCCGCATAGACGGCGAGCTGAGGGCTTACACCATCGGCTCCTATGCCCCGGGTATCCAATGCGCTTTCATCCACGTGGAAAAAGCCGATGTAAATTACACCGGCCTCTACAACTATATCAATCAGCAGTTCATCCTCCACGAATTTCCGGACGCCGTCCTGGTAAACCGGGAAGATGATCTGGGGCAGGAAAATCTGCGCCAGGCCAAGATGTCCTACCGTCCTCTCCGCCTGGAGGAAAAATTTACTCTCTCGGAGCAGTGACAGTTCCCGTTTCTACGGTCAGCTCCTCCAGACTGTCCCCGTAGGCTTTCTTGTATTTCTCATCTATTTTCTTCCGGTCCCTTGCCTTATCCTCCTCCCGGATGTTGTAAGTGGGCACCAGATCAGCCACCAGCTCTTTCATATTGTCTGTCTCCGCATAGGCGGCGGTGTAGAGATCATTCAGCTTATTCAAAAAAGTGTCCCCGTCAAACACCAGCGGCTTTCCGATATGGATCAGCGCGTTTTCCGTCTCCGAAAGTCCCTCCTCCTCCATCAGCATCTCCTCATACAGCTTTTCCCCCGGCCTGAGCCCGGTGTACTCGATCCGGATATCCCGGTCCGGTACATAGCCGGATAATCGGATGAGTTTGCGCGCAAGATCATCAATCTTCACCGGATCTCCCATATCCAGCACAAATATCTCACCACCCTTCGCCAGTATACCGGCCTGGATCACCAGGGACACAGCCTCGGGGATCGTCATAAAATATCGGATGATCCGCCTGTCTGTCACTGTCACCGGCCCGCCGGCCTCGATCTGCTTCTTAAAGAGCGGGATGACACTCCCGTTACTCCCCAGGACATTGCCAAATCTCACCGCCACAAAATCCGTGGAGGAACGGTTATTCAGCTCCTGCACGATCATCTCACAGATCCGCTTGCTGGCCCCCATGATATTGGTGGGGTTCACCGCCTTGTCCGTGGAGATCAGCACAAATTTCTTCGTGCCGTATTTATCCGCCGCCAGGGCTGTCTTGAGCGTGCCAAACACATTGTTTTTGATGGCCTCCCCCGGGCTGTCCTCCATCAGCGGCACATGCTTGTGGGCCGCCGCGTGGTAGACAATGTCCGGCCGGTACCCGGCAAACACACTGTCAATGCGGCTGGTATTCCGCACGGAGCCGATCAGCACCTCCAGGTGCAGGTAGGGATATTTCGCCGCCAGTTCCTGCTGGATATCGTAGGCATTGTTTTCATATATATCGAAAATGATCAGTGTCTTTGGCTTGTTGGCGGCGATCTGCCGGCACAGCTCGCTGCCGATGGAGCCGCCGCCGCCAGTGACGAGAACCACCTTCCCCCTGACGTACTGGATAATGGAATCCAGGTTGGTGCGCACCGGCTCCCGCCCCAGAAGATCCTCGATCTCCACCGGACGGATTTTTTCCACAGCCGCCTCCCCGTTCACAAACTGGTATACCCCCGGCACGATTTTCAATTCGCTCTCCGTCTGCTGGCAGATCTCCAGCAGTTCGCTGATCTTTTTTCTGGGCGCGCTGGGCATGGCCACAATGATCTCGTTGACCTGTTCTTTTTCCACTGTGGGCACGATCAGATCCCGCCCTCCCAGCACCCTCACACCCTGAATGTACGTCCCGTGCTTGGCCTTGTCGTCATCGATGATGCCGCAGATATGGCTGTCCAGATTGTCGCTCATCTTCAGCTCACGGATAATGAGATTGCAGGCTTCCCCTGCCCCGATGATCAGCGTGGTGCGCATCCCCCGCCCGTGGGAGTTGGACTTGTAGAGCATCCGCACCACCCGGTAGGAGAACCGCACCGCCAGAGTGGTGACAAACAGCAGCAGCACATAGATCACGAAGTAGGATCTGGGCATACGGCGGTAGGTTCCAAATATAGACAGAAAGTGGATCACCCCCGACACTCCGCAGGCCAGGACGATATTCAGCACCTCCCCCATACCGGCATACCGCCACAGGCTGGTGTAAAGACGAAACAGGGCAAATACCACAAGTGTGGTGATGGTGTTGAACAGCATCATCTCCTGCAGCGTGGCCACATAGCCCAGTGGATAGTCCGCAGTGATACCGCTCTTCATAAATCTCTGGATATTCAGGTCGTACCGCATAAACAGCGCCAGGTAGGAGCAGGCATTGATGCAAAGTATGTCCCATATGACCAGGAGCACTCTGTACAACAGTGACAGTTTTCCGCTCTTTATATAGTAATTGATCTTCTCCTTAATAAACATACTCTGTACCTCCCTGTTATGACCTTTTGACCCTGGCATCATTTTATAATAGCATATTGAAAAAATCAACCCGGTATAGTATAATCTGTCCATGCGATGCTTTGTCGCATGGACCTGCGCGGCATCAGCCGCAACCTTGTATAATCTGTCCATGCGATGCTTTGTCGCATGGACAGATCGCGGATTACCCAAAGGAAAGAGGAACCTATGAATAGAACGAAGGACGCACTTACGCACTGTACCGGAATTTACATCATCATTTTTGCCCTGTACAGTCTGGCAACACGTTTCACACTGACCGCCACGTTCATGGACGGCAATATCAACAATATCCTATACCGTTTTCTTCTCCTGGCAGGGTGTCTTCTCGCCCTCTGGCAGCTGATCCTCATCCGGCATAAACTGCTTACAAGAGACACGGTTCTTCTGGCCCTCTTTGTGGCCGTACTCTGTATCGGCATCCTGTCCAACCGACACTACGGCCTGGGCGACAACATCTACGGCCTTGTCACCTTTGGATTTCAACTTGTACTGTTTTATTATATGAACCGCACCCTGCGGGAAAGGGATGTGGATCTCGTCATCGCACACTATTTTACGCGGATGATCCTGCTCTGCAGTTTTCTGTGGGACATCGCCTGCCTGGGTTCCATCGGGCAGTATCTCCTGAATATCCACTATGTCTGTAAATATGCAAACGACCGCGGCGTCGTGCGGCAGGGAATCACCGACGGGAGGCTGTTCGGCCTGTTTACCGACCCCAACTTTGCCGCCTTCACTTCACTCCTTTTGATATTTGGACTGCTCTACGTCACCCGGGAGTCGAAATTGCGGGTGGTGCGCATTTTTTCCCGGGCGAGTATGGTCATCCAGGTCATCTATATCATTATGTCCAATTCCCGCACCGTATATCTCTCCGTGGCAGGTTCCACCCTGTTTCTCGTCCTGCTCCTGTCCTACCGGAAGAGGATGGGCGGGGATCACATGATCCGGCACCTGCTCCTGCGGGGTCTTCTCATCGTCCTGGCCCTCATCGCCCTGTACTTCGCCGTAATGCTGCCCATGATGGGGATCGGCAGACTCATCGTACCGGGGCGGGCCTCCGAGACGGAGATGCAGCGGGATGATATAGACATGGAAAATATCTCCAACAACCGCTTCACCATCTGGGGCGCATACCTGGAACTGTACACAGAGAAACCGATCTTCGGTTTCTCCCTCCGCAGCGCCCTGCCCTATGCCACAGAGACGGATCCGGAAGGGTATCTGGCGCAGACCCAGTATGTCACCCACAACGGCTACCTGTCTCTTCTGGTGGAGACCGGCATTGTGGGCTTTGTCATCCTGATGCTCTTCCTGCTGATGCTCCTCATCCGCAATATCCGGTATTGCCGAAAAAAGGAAACCCACCTCAGCAGCACTTATCTTCTGTTCGCCACCTGGCTGGTGTCCATCCTGATCTTCTGCCTGTGTTTCCACGACATCTTCTTCACCATGAACCTGGAGACCATGCTTTTCTGGTCCGGCCTGGGATACTTAAACCGCCGGACCTCAGATCAGGCTCTCGATTAACTCCTGCCACTGTCCCAGTATCCGCTCCTTGTCAAATCTCTCCACGCCCTCCCGGCTTTTTTCGGACATGGCCTTCCGCCTTTCACCGGAGCGCAGAAGTCCCGCGATGGCCTCCGCCATCTCCTCCGTATCGTAGGGCGGGATCAGCACGCCGTTCTCCCCGTGGGAGACGATCTCCCGGGGGCCGGACACGATGTCAAAACTCACGATGGGAAGATGGTTTGCCTTGGCCTCGATCAGCGTCAGCGGCAGTCCCTCCCGGTAGGAGGTCATCACGTACATGGCATGTCCGCCATAGCACCGGCTCATCCGGTCAGCCAGCCCCAGGAGATGAACCCGGTCAGCCAGTCCCCGTTCCTCTATCCTCTCCCGGATCCCGGCAAACATATCCCCCTCCCCGTAGATATCCCACTCCCACTCCAGGTCTTTCTCTGCCAGGGATTCCGCCACCTGCACAAGCAGGTCATAGCCCTTCTCGTGGGAGAAGCGCCCGGCCGTCAGCAATCTGTGGGAGGAGCTGTCATATTCCGACACATCCCGGAGTATCTGATCATCGATCCAGTTGTATATGGTGAGTACACGACCTCTCCTGTAGTGAAACTTTTCATAATACGCCTCCTCGCTCTGTCTGGTAAGCACCACGGTTCTGTCCGAAAACCGGGATCCCACCACGCGCATCGTCCGGGCCTGAAATTCATTCCACTGGTTCATCAGGGCGCCGTGGTCACAGAATACCTTTTTACATTTCACAGGTCTTGCCATAAGTCCGCCGCAGAGGCCGGCGTATGCCCCCACATAAAACACAAGCTGGATCCCCTCACTCCTCAGATATGACCTCAGTTTCTTCTTTCCCTCCCTTATCACCTCCCGAATCCTGGCCTTCCGCTCCAGGATCGTCGCCGTCCTCACTTCCTCCCCGAACCGGTACTTCCAGGGACCGTTTCCGCAGATCAGGCTGATAACATGGATCTCATACCCGGACAGGGCATGAACGATATTGGTCAGTACCTGCTGGGCGCCTCCCTTGTCCGACATGTCAAAATTGATAAACGCCAGACGTCTCATCTCCGATTCCTCCTTATGCAGCAATTTTGTAATACCAGTACAGAATACGCTTCCTCTTTCCCCTCAGCAGAGAAAGAAGGATCCGGTCTTTTCTCCCGAACAGGGCCCTCTGTTCTGACAGTTCCCGCACGGGTTCCATGTCAGTCCACCGCCGGATCTTCTCCATGCACTCCTGTCTCGTGTGGCCGCTGCGATGGATCAGGGCGGTGAGTTTCGCCTTGACGCCGAAGAGATAGTTGCGCCACAGCACCTCCCGGTCCTCCACACCGTGGCGGAGGAGAAAATCGGAAACCTTTTCGAGCAGCATGGTCTCGATCTCAAAGCCATCCTCCCGGTACCGGTAGGCCAGAGACTGGTCGTTCCGGTTGTTGTACTGATAAACCACATCCGGTATGAAAGCGATGCCGTGGGCCCGGTCAAAAACCCGGAGATTGAACAAAAGATCCTCTCCCATGGAGAGTCCCGCGGGAAATTCCGCCTCCAGTCCTTCCCGCCGGTACAGTTTGTTCCAGGGCACATTCAGACAATTATTTTTATAGAAATAATACTGTCCCCAGTTCTCCGCCAGTTGATCTGCATGGGAGAAAAAGGCTCTCTGCGGATGTTTCTCCTCCCCGGTCTTCAGCGCCACGAACCCGGCGACCACCACATCGGCGCCGGTTTCCTCCATGGCGGACACCAGCGTCTCACAGGTATCCGGCATCAGAAAATCATCGCTGTCCACAAACTCCAGATACTCCCCTGAAGCCATGGCCATGCCGCGGTTTCGGGAGCAGGAGACCCCCTCGTTCTCCTTCCTGACACAGCGGAGAAAATCATATTCCCGCTCATACTTTTCAATGATCTCCACAGTGCCGTCGGTGGAACCGCCGTCCACCACGATCACTTCCAGATTGGAGTATGTCTGGTTCACAATGCTGGACAGACATTCCTCCAGATATTTTTCTGAAAAATAGGTGGGCACCACAATAGATACCATGCCTTTCGTCATCTCACTCACCGGTTCTCTCCTTTGGATAATATATTCCCTCATAAGTTTTATAACCGTGTTCCAGATCGATACAGATGCCGTCGTGTCCCGGCACCCGCTCCTCCTCCGGCGGCAGCGTCATGTA
Source organism: uncultured Eubacterium sp. (assembly GCA_964484225.1). GTDB lineage: Bacteria > Bacillota > Clostridia > Lachnospirales > Lachnospiraceae > Eubacterium_F. The sequence goes on along the minus strand of CAZAEM010000001.1, from coordinate 129,852 downwards.
ATCGCCAAAAGCCATAGTGAGGTATCTGTCGTATCCCACCGGCAGCGGCAGCATCTCCCCCTCAAACTCTCTGTACACCGCGGAGGCAAATATCTCCTTCGGATACTCATTCACCATATAATTGTAGCGGACACAGAGTTCCGTGACCTTATCACATTCCCTGATGGGATACCGGCTCATCCTCTTCTCCGCAAAGGCGGCCATACGGTATCGGCGTTTCCATCCCGGCCTCACCGCCAGCATGGCCTGTCCGATCCACCGAAAAAGCTTTCCCTTGCTGGAGGGCGCCTCCTGATTGATGTAGATCTGATAAACCAGCCCCCAGAACAACTGGCATTTTCTCCGGAAACGCCCGGAAGGGCAGCCGTCTAACGGCAGAACCTCCAGCCGGACGCCGTGGGCCACCCGGAGATCCATCTGCCGCTCTTTGATAAAAGTCGTGTCCTCATCGGTGATCGCCGTCAGCTGGGAACGCTCGAAATGCTCCGGCCCGGAGCGGCTGAGGCGGTACCTGTCCTGATCTACTTCCTCCACCCACAGCCGGCACATTTTTTCATAATCCTCCCTGGGCATGAACACGTCGATATCGTCATCCCAGGGGATGAATCCCCCGTGGCGCACCGCCCCGATACAGCCGCCGCCGCACAGGTAGAACAGCAGGCCGTGCCGCTCGCAGAAATCCTTGAATACCAGGGTGATCTCCAGGCATTTCTTCTGCAGCTCCCTCAGATCCACATCCGGTTTATTTCCCGACCGTTCCGGCTGATTTTCCGTCTTTTCCGGCTTATTTCCCGTCTGCCCCGGCTTGTCCTCCCGCCGTATCTTCCCATAATATATCCCCCTGTACATCTCGCAGGGCGTATCCAAATCCAGGTACACACAGTCGTGGTGGGATACCCGCTCCTCCTCCGGCGGCAGCTCCATGTAATCACCAAACACCGCCCGAAGATACGCGTCATACCCCACCGGGATCGGCATGGTGCGGTCTTCAAAGGGCACTTCGATGTAGGAGTCAAACCATTCCCGCTCATACCGGTTTTTCATATACCCCGGGCCCGAACAGAGCTCCGTGATGCCCGTGCAGTCTTTGATGGGATATTTTGTCATCTGCTTTTTGGCAAAAGACCAGATCCGGTAGCGGAGCTTTTGGCCGCGGAACAACGCCAGCAGCGCCCTGCTGCCCGCTGCCATGAGTCCGCCGTGGTTCTCCGGTACAGTCTGGGCGCAGAACAGGGAGTACACCAGGGCCCACATGACCTGTTTCCTCCTCTGCCACCAGCTGTCCGGATACCCGTCCAGAGGCAGGATATCCAGCTGCACCCCGTGAACCATATCCAGCTTCCTCTGGTACGGCTTGATATATGTCGTCTGTCTGTGGCGCAGCGTGGCAAACAGATTGTGATCCACAAAATCCTCCGTGGACACCGTCAGAACCAGATCCCGGCCGGGGCCGTAATCCTTCCACTGTTCCAGAAACACCTCATAATCCTCCCGGGGCATAAAGAAATCCAGATCGTCATCCCAGGGCACAAAGCCTTTGTGGCGCACCGCCCCGATACAGCCGCCGCCGCAAAAATAAGCGGTCAGGCCTCTCTCCTTGCAAAAGCTAAAAAACAGGTCTGCCATCTCCAGATTGATTTCCTGCATCCGCCGGAGTTCCTCCGGGGTGTATTTATAAGTCTGACTTTCCATGTCTCATCTGCTCCTTTACCCGCTCTATGGAATCACAGGTTTTATGTCTTTTTCGAAACCAGGGCATCCGGGCGAGACCGATGACTGTCCCCGCGCCGTAACTCACATGAAGGGCCAGAAACATAAGGGGGAGCAGTATATTAAATCCTGATTTCTTTTTTCCCTTTACGGCAAAAACCGCCATAGTCACTGCCAGGATTCCGTACAGCCCCCACACGAATACGGCCAGCCAGGGAAATCCGAGACAGGCGGACGCTGTAGTCACGACAATTCCCACCACAAAAGCCCAGGGCACAAAGTGGTACAGGGACAGACATCCCGGGCAGACCCCTGCCGTCAGGCCAACCCAGCAGCCGTTGCCGTATTTCTGCCGGCACATTCCGCCAAAGGTGGGACGGATATACTGATAGGAGATGATGTCTGATGACATACAGAGCCGGAAACCGTGTTCGCGGATGCGGTAGTGAAGCTCATTGTCCTCCGTCCGTCCCAGATCCTCCCGAAAACCGCCCACCGCCTCAAACACCTCCCGTCGGTAGGCCCCGTGAAAAAATGATTTCACATACGCCTTCTCCCCTCTGCGGCGAAAGGAGGAGACACTGCTCCCGAACATGGATTCCTCCGCCATCAGCAGCGTGCGGCTGAACCCGCTGTCACTCTCCGACAGGACCGGCCTCACACCCCCGGAGACCATCTCCCCCTCCAGGTTCTCCACATTTCTCTCCACAAATTCCGGGGGTACATGACTGTGGGCGTCCAGGCGGATGATGACCTCGCCGGAAAAATGCACCAGAGCCTCGTTCCATCCGCAGCTCTGTGTCCTCCCCGGATTGGAAAGCACCTGGATTCTCTGAAAATCCTCCCGGTTTTCCCTGGCAAACCTCTCCATGATCTGCCTCGTGGTGTCCTCCGACATGCTGTCCACCAGCAGGATCTCCGTCTTCTCATGGGGATAGGTCTGGGCCAGTATGTCCGCCAGCAGATCCGGCAGCCTGGACTCCTCATTCAACGCTACTATGGCAATGGAAACATACATATCATACCTCCCGCATTCACTCCGTGAATACGGATATTATATACTATCCATTTCTATTGTGCAAGAAAAAGACTTGAACTGGGTTGACAAACGGTCTATACTATAGGTAAATTCTTGATTTTACCTGGAGGAAGTATTTTGGGAGATTACAAAGACGATATCGCGATCATTATCCCGGCACTGGACCCGGATGAACGCATGGTTTCTCTCGTGCGGGAATTGAGGGAAGCCGGGTTTGCCCGCATCATTCTCGTGGACGACGGCAGCGCTGTGGAAAACCGCAAATATTTCAGAACATGCACCGATGAATTTCAGTGCCGACTCATCCGTCATGTGGTAAATTTCGGCAAAGGGATTGCTCTTAAATCTGCATTTAATCACATTCTCGAGTTTTGTCCCCAGGTCCGGGGAGCCGTCACGGTGGACTGCGACGGGCAGCATGTCCTGAAGGATATCGACACCTGTGCCAGGCTGACCGCGGAAAACCCGGACAAGCTCATCCTCGGATGCCGTCAGTTCAACGATGAACACATTCCGCTGCGCAGCCGGTTCGGCAACAAATTTACCCGGCATGTCATCCGCCTTCTCTGCGGGATCCGGGTATCCGATACCCAGACCGGCCTCCGGGGCCTGCCCACTCCGCTTATCTCCCGATATTTCGCCAACACAAAGGGAGAACGGTTCGAGTACGAGATGAATATGCTGATCGCAGCCAGGGAAAACGGAATCCCCGTCCGGGAATTTCCCATTGAGACAATCTACCTGGAGGGAAATGAGAGTTCCCATTTCAACCCCTTTTTGGACTCCATACGGATCTACAAGGTGTTCATAAAATTTATGCTCAGTTCCCTGTCCAGTTTTCTCATTGACATTGCCCTGTTCTGGCTCCTGGGATATCTTCTCCGGCCCATCGTACCCGGCCATGTCGTAATACTGGGCGTATCCCTCCTGACGGCGCTGCGCACCGTCATCTCACGCCTGGTCAGTTCCCTTTACAACTTTTTTATGAACAAACACCAGGTGTTCAAAAGCGATTCCAAATCCCCCGCGGTATTGGTCAGGTACTATCTCCTCTGCGTGGTCCAGCTCATCCTGTCCACCCTGGGAGTGAATTACCTGCTTGGCTTCATCCCCTATGCCACCGTGCGCAAATGTATCATCGACACGATCCTCTTCCTGATCAGTTTCCAGATTCAGAGAGAATGGGTATTTCAAAAGGACCGAAAAGTAGATTAAATAAAGATATAACAATTACAGGAGGCAGCAATGAAAACAGTTCCTTACGAGCACAAAGTACAATATTACGAGACGGACAAAATGGGCATCGTCCACCACTCCAACTACATCCGCTGGTTTGAGGAGGCCAGGATCGACTTCATGGAACAGGCGGGGATATCCTACGAACAACTGGAGCAGAAGGGGCTGATCTGCCCCGTCATCTCAGTAGAATGTAAATACAGGGGAATGACAAAGTTTGGCGAGAGAGTATCCATTCTCCCCAAAATCGAGAAATTCAACGGTATCCGTCTTGTCATCTCCTACGAGATAAGGGATACCGAGACGGGAGAGCTGCGCTGCACAGGAAAGAGCAGCCACTGCTACCTGAATGAGAAGGGAAAGCCGGCCAACCTGAAAACGGCATACCGGGACTGCTATGAAATGTTTCTGCGCTATATGGAATAATCAGGCAGAACGTCTTCGCCCCGCACACAACCGGAACAGACCATGCCATATTTTATATATTCCCAAAACGACGGCGGCACTGGCCAGCGAACAGGCAGCCACGAGAGGAACATGCTGTATATAGAACAGGCCCTGCTCCGACAGGGAGTTCCCCAGGGGGTAAGACGGGGGATAGAGCAGTGTGTCGTAGATATACGACAGGAGATATGCCCCCAGGCAGAGGTCAGAGATAAACTTCAAAACCTGCCGTACCGGTCCCGGATATCCCTCCTCCCGTATCTGCAAAAGCATCACAAAGAACAGGACAGACAGCAAAAAGGTGCTCAAAGACGCCAGTTCCTGCCAGGGTCCCCATATAAACGGCTGTCCGTAACACCGCCAGAGCTGTACACCGCCGGACAGCATCATCACCGCGATCATCAGGAAAAACAGCGCTCCCATCCGGACTTTCGGCCTGTACTCTTTCAGGTAAGCCCCTACCGCATAGAAGGTGATCGGGTAGATCCCCACCCAGAAGTGGGAAATCCCCAGGGAATACTGAGTCATATTTTCCAGATCTGTCCAGTAACCGTAAATATCAAAATTGACCAGATTTAATGTGTCCGGCAGTATGGTGATCACAAAGAGAATGCCGATCAGCCACTTCTTCTGTACCCGTGTCAGATGACAGAGTAAAACATTCAGAAAAGGAATCAGAAGAAAAAGCCCCACATACATCCCGATATACCAGGCATAGCTGCAACTGGAGAAAGTGAATATTCCCACCAGCATCTTAGATACCGACACCGGGACATGGTAGTAGAAAAACTCAAACATCATGCAGGCCACACTGGCCAGCACATAGATAAAGAGTGTCCTAGATATCCCCTTGAAATATTGCAGAGAAAGCTTCTTAGAAGACATGAGATAACCTGTCAACATCATAAAAAGTGTCACGCAGCAGCGAAACAGCGCCCGCAGACAGGACATTACATACATGGTCAGTCCCTCCATGGGGAAAGAATAATAATTATTTTTTGTATAACAATGAATTGATACAATAAAGAAAAATGCAAAAATCCGTATTAAATCTATATTGGCGTTTCTTTTTCTTTTTTCCATGAAATATACTCTCACTTTCCGCCATCCATCTCCATGTGAGCAGTTCACAGAAAAACGAACTGGCAGGTTTTTTGTCTCCCACTTCCGCTGTAAGTATATTCCCGCCCGCTTGATACATTATTATATGACGATGTTGGGGACTGACCCCCAACTGATGTCTGCTATCATTTCTCTTCGATCCCGATCCTCGCATCATCCAAAACATCTTGAATAGCAAACCGGGGCCGTCCCTTTGTCTCCAGATACACCTTCCCGATGTATTCCCCGATGACGCCGATGGCCAGAAGCTGCAGACCGCCCAAAGCCCAGATAGACACCATCAGGCTGCTCCAGCCAAGCACCGTCTCCCCCAGAAAATAGCGCACCAGGGAGTAGATCAGGATTCCCAGACTCACAAGAAAAATGAGCATACCGAGAGTCAGGATAAACCGGATCGGTTTGATGCTGAAAGAAGTGATACCGTCAAAGGCAAAAGAAAGCATCTTTTTTAACGGGTATTTGCTCTCCCCCGCAAACCTCTCGTTTCTCTCATAGTATACTGTGTCAGAGGGATAACCGATCAGCGGCACCATGCCCCGGAGAAAGAGGTTAACCTCCTTATACTCCATCATCTGATCCAGTACTCTCCGGCTCATCAATCGGAAATCCGCATGGTTGAACACGATTTCCACACCCATCCAATTCATTATTTTATAGAACCCTTCCGCTGTAAACTTCTTAAAAAAGGTATCCTTTTTCCGACTGCTTCGCACACCATACACCACATCAATCCCCTGGTTGAACTTATCCACCATCTCGTCGATGGCGTTGATGTCGTCCTGCAGATCCGCATCCATGGAAATCGCCATGTCACAGTGTTCCCTGGCATAGGTCAGCCCTGCCAACACGGCGTTCTGATGCCCTCTGTTCCTAGACAGGTTCACGCCGCTGACACAGTCGTACTCCCCGTGAAGCCTGGAGATGATGGGCCAGGTCTGATCTTTGGAACCATCGTTCACATACAGGATACGGCTGGCCCTGCTGATCTTTTCCTGTTCCATCAAATGATGGATCTTCGGCACCAGCTGCCTCGTCGTCTCCTCCAGCACTTCCTCCTCATTGTAGCATGGAATGACCATGTACAAAACCGCACATTCACTCATTTTTTCCCTCCTGTATTTATCCAAAGCTAAATATAATGATCCCTGAAATAATCAGCACATTTCCCAAAATCCGGTATTTTCCAAGCCGTTCCTTCAGAATCAGCCTGCCCAGCACAGCCACATAAACATAGCCCACCGCCTCCAGTACGGCTCCCCCCTGGGGTCACAGGTTCGGATGATCTCCTCCACCACCGATTCTATCGTCTTTTCCGATCCGTAACACGGAATCACAACTGATATCTTCATTTCCCTTTACTCCTCATCATTGATCCTTGCCATAAGGATGATATCATGAAAGCCCTCCTCATTTTTTACTTCATCCTTCAGATAAGCCTCTTGCCGGAAACCCGCTTTCTTATAAGAACAGATAGCCAACTCATTCCATGCGTAAACCCGCAGCATGATCTTGTGCAGGGAAACCCGGTCAAAGCCGTACCGGCAGATCAACTCCGCCGCCTCTCTCCCATATCCTCTGCCTCTCTGGTCATCCTCACCGATAAAGATGCCAAACTCTGCCTTTTCATTCTTGTGATCCACATCCCTCAGAAAGACAGAACCAATGGGCGTATCGGTCTCTCTCAGAAATATGACAAACTGGATGACCTATCCGGTTTTGACTTTCTCCCGCAGCCATTGATTATGCATCTCCTCGGTGAAAGCCTCCTGAAAAATAAAATTCTTCCTCACCAGAGGGTTGTTCCGCCACCGCACAATAAGCGGCGTGTGTTCCTCCGTGATGGCCTGCAGGTAAATCCTGTCTCCCTCAACTTTCATACGAAAAACCTCCTGACACACTCGGATATATAATCAACCTGATATTTAGCCCGATTCGTCCCCTTCTCCCGGATGATCTCCGCATTTTCCACATATTTTTCATCCCGGATCAAGAGAGCACCTCCCTCGCCCATGGAGTAATTCCTGGTCTCATGGAAACTGAAACAGCCCATATCCCCGATGGTTCCCAGAGCACGACCCTTGTAGGTGGACATCACTCCCTGGGCGGCATCCTCCACCACCGCCAGACCATGACGTCCGGCAATCTCCATGATGGTATCCATCTCACAGGACACTCCGGCATAATGCACAGGGACAATCGCCCGGGGTCCTCTCCGTCACCGCCTCCTCAATCTTCATCTCATCTATATTCATCGTATCCGGCCGGATATCTACAAAAACCGCCTTGCCGCCCCTCATGACGAAAGCGTCCGCCGTGGACACAAAATATAGGAGGGCATGATCACCTCATCCCCCGGCTGGATATCCAGCAAAAGCGCCGCCAACTCTGTAGCATGGGTACAGGAAGTGGTCAACAGTTCTTTCCTCGTCCCAAACTTTTTCTCAAACCACTCATTACACCGTCTTGTAAATACCCCGTCTCCACAGATTTTTTCATTTTCCACCGCGGATTTTATATAGGTCAATTCTTTTCCTGTAAACGGCGGTACATTAAATGCAATCTTACTCATCCAGACTCCTCTTTTCCCATTTTCTTTCAACTATAAATCAAACCAGTCTTTATTGTAACAATAATGATTCTGTTCGTCAATGAAAGATAATATTTATTCATCAGGTATTTTCCCTGACAAAGATAGATAAATTCGTTCTCTGGCTATATTATCCTTATAAAAAAACATATTACTCATTTTTTCTTTTTGTTGTTCCGTTGGCTCACATTTGTGCCGTATGGCATACCTTATCCTTTTCAAAAGAGATTTTGTGTCGGCAGCAAAATCTCCGATCCCTCCCTCAAAAGGCAGTTCACTCTCGCGGTAATCACTCATTCCCGACCGAAACTCATCATAATCCGGAAAGAAATAAATTATCTTTCTCTCCAAATAGGCAAAATCAAAGACATAATTAGAAAAATCCGTTATAACTAATTGATAATCCGATTCCGTCACGGCTGGCTCTGCCAGCTTAATCGTCACACCATCAAGATCATAGAGATGTTCATACCGCTTGAGGATCGGGTGCAGCTTAAATTCCATCGTATAATGATAAAGTTTCAAAAAAAGTCTCAAACGTCTATTATGCAAAAGAGCCGTCGTCTCCTTATAGAACCTTGATCTCAAAAACAGATCCTCCCTTGTGACCCACTGTCCCTCTTCCACCCCCACTAAATATTTTCTCCAGGATGGCGCATACAAAATTTTCTTCACCGGTGTTGCCTCCCGGTCAAGGAAATCGTTGCGCGGCATACAGGTTTTCATCAAGTGGAAATCCCGGAAACCACTGATCTTTTTATAATTCTCGTACTCAAATCCTGCGGAAACCACGATCCGGTCTGCCTGCATGCGGTCTACGGAATATTTCCACGGTATATGTGCATGATAAACGCCATGTTGCAGATAAACAATCTCCGGTATGGTCGCCACATCCATCACTTTCTGATATACACTGTCTGAAAAAGGCAGATAGTTATTTTTTTCCACGTAAGCTGTGATAATCTTCTCCGCAAGGCAATATAATTCTCTGTGCAGCCCGCTTCCGAACATCACAACCCTTTCTTTTAACTGATCGTCAAACAGATCCTCCCGGCTCCGTAGGTCATCATTCAGGATATAGTAGCGTTGGACACCGTCCTCTATCCGGCAGTCATGCTCAAATTGATAATATCCGTTATCCCTGTACACACCCTTACAATCATAGTACAGCCATATCCGGCCGCCACTCTTTCGTTTCTCATGGATCGTTTCCCGAAAATCCGCCACATTCTTCTCAGAGTGAAGAAACAACTCCTGAAATCTCTCATAATACTCCTGTGCCTCTCTCTCCGGCCGCTGCTGAACATAGAAAGTATTGCTTTCAAACCGGTATACCAAGCCGTTCAGGTAATACCTGTACCGGTCTAGATTCGTATTAAAAACAACATCCGGCATAAAATAATAATACGTATCATACTCTGTCCCTTCTACGCAGACATAGAAATGAAAACTCTCAACTTCATGAATATTTATCCGATACACAAAACGGTAAAATTCACAGATTTCTTCCTTTGTCTTATAATAATTCCAGGAAGACGGTTCCGTCTCTATCTCTCTTTTCTCTTCCGTATTCCCGTTTTCTTCCACATATAGTAGCGGTTCCCCGCAAAAAAGAAAGATCGGCGATTTCATAAAAGCCACAATCTCCAATTCGTCGCCAATGGGACGATATTTGGTTAAGATCAATTCCATCTTCTTCGCCGTATAATAAGCCTCATGGTTACAAAGGATCTCCAGCTTTTCCGGCCGGGCAGATACTGTCAGATCATTTCCAAATTTCAACGAAAGGATGTAATACCGCTGAAAAGTATCTAATCCCTCCGACCCCAAAATCAATTCATTCGAAATATAGTTGAAAACCTCATGGTATTCCCATTGCTTTTGCTCCAGACGATTTTCCTCATAATGATACGGCCATAGTACATTGCAGACCATTTTCCAGATATAATCATGCAAAAAAACGCGCTGCACCAATTCGTCCTCTTCATGCAAAGAAAACATTTTTTTCCAGAAAATGAGGTTACCTTCGAAATGATCGTAAGCAAAACATTCTCTTCGCAGCATTTCTGTGTCCGTTTCAGCCGTCACGACATGAACAATAACCATTTCATCCATCTCAATTTCCCGTGAAAATTCTTTGATTTTTTCAATTTCCGCTTTCGCAAAATATCTTTCTTCTACAATAATGCAACCCATTTTTCACTCCTTATAAAGTCATATACTACCATATTATAAGCGAAATGTCTACAATCACGTGAAATCTACCCGGACATTTGACTTTTTCTTCTAAAATCGCTATAGTATTAGATAGATGTCAGAGTTACACACGAAAGGAACAAAAACATGGGAAACCGATTCCAATATATGCTGCGACAAAACCTGTCCTGCTGCAAAAACCGTCTCCGCTACTACTGCTGCCGGTGCACGACTGTCATATCCGACAACATGATACTGTTTGAAGCCTTTGGAGGCGGACGATATGCCGACAGCGTCCGCGCAATTTATGAGGAACTTCTGTCCGATGAACAGTACCGTTCCTTTTACTTTGTCTGGGCCTTTTCGGAACCGGAGAAGCACAAAAATCTGCTCAGCAATCACCACACCATACTGGTCCGCAAGGGATCCAGGGAATATCTTCGTTACTGCGCCAGCTGCCGCTACTGGATCAACAACGTGACCGTAGCGGATTATCTGAAACCATCCGGGGAACATATCTATATCGAGACCTGGCACGGTACGCCGTTGAAACGTCTGGGGTGCGATATCCATACGGATTCCGATCCCAGGCAGTCCCGGCGGCGCATGCACCGCCGGTACCGGAAAAAGGGAAGAAAAGTCACATGGTTTCCCTCCCCCTCGGACTATTACACAGACAGACTGATATCCGCCTTCGGACTGGACGACAGCCAGAGAAAGCGGTTTGTCACCACGGGCTACCCCCGAAATGACAGATTATTCCATTACACGGAGGAGGACGTGGCATCCATCCGGGACAAGCTGCAGATACCGGAGGGCAAAACAGTCATCCTCTACACCCCCACCTGGCGGGATTCCGCTGTCAATGAGAGGGGTCAGTTCGCATTGCCCGCCGGTATCGACATACCGGTTCTCATGTCCTGCCTGAGCGACGACTACATTCTCCTCTTCCGGGCCCATCACCAGATCCGGACAAGCCGGGAGCTTCAGGACTGCCGAAACGTCATCGACGTGAGCTCATGGGAGGATCCCAATGACCTGTACATTGTCAGCGATATGATGGTGACGGACTACTCCAGCACCATGTTCGACTACGCCAACCTGAAACGGCCTATGATCTTCCACATGTTTGACCTGGAGGATTACAGGGAGCATGTCCGGGGATTTTACCTTTCGCCGGAAGAGCTCCCCGGCCCCGTCACCCACAGCCCGGAGGAGCTGGCTTCCGCCATAGAAAAGCAGCGGAAGTCCTTCCGATACGATGAGAAATATCAGGCCTTCAACAATAAATTCAATCACTACGAGGACGGCCATGCCGCCAGGAGGGTTATCGAGGCCTGTTTCACCTCCATGCCCCACCGCCAGAGACTGCCGGAGCGGATTACCCAGTATGTAAAAAAGACACTGAACCGTATCCATCTCCTGTCCCTGATCGGGCAATACAATCTGCTCGGTTTTTTCCGATGCCACGGGATGCTGCACAACAACAACAGTCTCCGGCTGGAACACCTGAAAAACACCCACAAGGGCGAGCGGTGTTTTCTCATCGGCAACGGGCCCAGCCTGACGGCGAAGGATCTGGATCTTCTGCAGGACGAGTATACTTTCGGCACCAACATGGTGTACAAGATCTTTGACCAGACCCAGTGGCGGCCCACCTTCCACTGTATCTCCGATTCCATATACGGTTCCAAACTGGGACTGGAGCTGTCAAAGAACGTGAAGTCCCCCCTCTTTACCACCGAGAGAACCTACCGCCGGATGCGGAAACGCCCGGTGGACACCACATACGTCCACACCATACAGAGCGACCGCTACAAGGTCAGGGGCAATATCCAGTCCTACTGCATGATCAAGGCAACGGTGCTCTCCCTGGCGGCTGAAATGGCATTTCACATGGGTTTTTCCGAGATATATCTCCTGGGTGTAGACTGCACCAACCCCCACGACAAGGGTGGCCATTTCACAGAAAACTACACCACAAAGGAGATCAAAGAGACCGATATCAACCGCATCAAAACACGGATGAACGCAAAGACGCTGACAACCAGACAGATCGGGGAACACATCATCGACCGATCCATGGAAGTGTACTCTCTGCTGAATGAGTACGCCAGCCAGCACGGCATCCAGATATACAACGCCACCCGGGGCGGCAACCTGGAGATCTTTCCCCGGGTCAGGCTGGAGGACGTCCTCAAAGCCTGACATCACACAATAAAGAAATGAGGTATGACCATGAAAACAATCGGAGTGATTCCCGCCCGCTATCGATCCAGCCGTTTCCCCGGCAAGCCACTGGTACCCATCTGCGGCAAACCCATGATCTACTGGGTCTATGAGCAGGCAAAAAAGGTAAGGGAACTGGATGAAATATATGTGGCCACGGACGATGACCGGATCCGGGAGGCCTGCAACAAATACCATATGAACGTCATCATGACTGCTGACAGCCATGCCACCGGCTCCGACCGGGTGGCGGAGGTGGCCTCCAAAGTGGAGGGCGATCTCTTTGTCAATATCCAGGGAGACGAGCCTGTCATCCACCCGGAAATGATCCGGCAGGTCATCTCCATCTTCCTGGAGGACGACTCCGTCTATTTTGGCAGTCTGAAAAAGGAGATCACGGACCCGGAGGAGATCCGGGCCACAAGCACGGTAAAGGTAGTGACAGACGACAGGGGGGACGCCCTGTACTTCTCCCGCTCCGTCATTCCCTCCAACATAAAAGACGGCACACAGGCCAGAGTTTTCCGCCATGTGGGCATTTATGCCTACAAAAAGGATTTTCTCCTGAAATTCGCCGCCATGGAGCAGACCGAACTGGAACTGGGGGAGGGGATCGAACCTCTCCGGGCCATGCAGAAGGGCTGCCGGATCCGCCTGAAAGAGACAACGCACACTTCCATCGGCGTAGATCTGCCGGAGCACATAGAACGGGTGGAGCGGGTCATCCGCGGAGAGGAAACTCTGGACTGACAGACAGGCCATGAGACGGGCACATTAACTAAACATCAACAGGAGGTTCACAAAATGAAGCGAGTGAATATACTGGACTGCACTCTGCGGGACGGGGGGTATCTGATCGACAGCAAGTTTGGCGATACAGCCATCAAGGGAATCATCCGGGGACTGACAGAGAGCGGCACCGACGTCATTGAGTGCGGTTTTCTGAAGGATATCCCCCACGAGAACGGCACCACGATTTTCAACAACGCGGCACAGGTCCGGCCCTATCTCCCGGAAGACAAGAAGCAGGCGAGTTACGTATGCCTGGCAGACTACAGCCGCTACACCATCGACAATCTGGAACCCTTCGACGGCACTTCCATAGACGGCGTTCGCGCCTGCTTTTTCAAAAACGAGAGAGAGCCCGTACTGGATTTCTGCCGCAGCATCGTGGACAAGGGCTACAAACTCTACGTACAGCCGGTGGACATCCTGGGCTACACCGACGCGGAGCTGCTGGACCTGATCGACAGGATCAACGACATCTCCCCCTACGCGTTTTCCATCGTGGACACCTTCGGCTCGCTCTACAAGGAAGATCTGCAGCGGGTGTTTTTCCTGATCCATCACAACCTTTGTGCCAGCGCAAGGATCGGGTTCCACTCCCACAACAACCTTCAGATGTCCTTTGCCCTATCCCAGGAATTTATTGAGATGACCCAGGGGCTCCGGCAGGTGACCATCGACAGCTCCATGGCGGGAATGGGCCGGGGCGCGGGCAACACCAACACAGAACTGGTGATGCAGTATATGAACCGCAAACACAACAGCGGCTACGACATAGACACCATCCTGGATCTGATCGACAACTACGTCGACAGTTTCCGGGGGCAGTACGAGTGGGGATACAGCATACCCTACTTCCTCGCCGGCTCCCACAGCGCCCACGTAAACAACATATCCTACCTGTCCGCCAAGGCGGGGATCGCCAGCCGGGATATCAATTATCTGCTGAACCGGCTGGATCCCATAGACCGCAAGCGCTATGATTACGACCTGCTGGAAAAGACCTATATGGAGTACCTGGACACTATATGCGATGACGAGGAGGCCCTGCAGCTGCTGAAGACAAAGCTCTCCGGCAAGGATATCCTGATGCTTCTGCCCGGACACACCCTGGTGTCCCACAAGGAGGAAATCGACAGTTTCTACCGGGAGAAACAACCGGTGGTCATCAGCGTCAACCTCCTCTCCCGGGACTATCCCATCAACTACGTGTATTTCAGCAACAAAAACCGATACCAGTACTGGCGCAGTGCCACCCACTTCGACGACTACCAGAAAATCGTTACCTCCAATGTCACCACGGCGTCGAAAAAAAATCAGACCATCATTGATTTCACCCGTCTGGTAAAATGCGGCTGGGAGAAACTGGACAACTCCGGTATCCTCCTGCTCCGTCTCCTGGATCTGCTGGATGTGGCCAGCATCGCCATCGCCGGCTTCGACGGATACAGCAGAAACCTGAGTACCGGCAACTATATGCAGAAAGATATGGAAAAAGTCCGCAACAGCCTGAACGCAGAGGCCGCCAACAGCGATATACACAGTATGCTGGAGGACTATATGAACACCCGTGTATCCTCCTGCCCCATATCCTTTCTGACCCCCTCTCATTTCGAATCCGCACTGAAAGGAGCAGAGCAATGAAAAAAGACATCACCGGAATACGGCTTTTGGCCATGGACGTTGACGGCACTCTCACCGACGGGAAAATATATATCGGTCCTGCCGGGGAGGCCATGAAAGCCTTCAGCCCCAAGGACGGACTGGGGATCAAACTCCTGATCCGGCACGGCATCGTCCCGGCCATCATCACCGGCAGAACATCCAAAATCCTGGAGAACCGGTGCAAGGAACTGGGTATCCGGGAACTGTATCAAAATATCAAAGCGAAAGCCGACACTCTGGGTATGCTGATGGCCAAATACGATCTGAAACCGGAACAGACAGCCTACATCGGCGACGACATGAATGATCTCTCCGCCATAAAGGCCGCAGGGATCACCTTCGCCCCCGCCGACTGCGCCGAACAGCTCAGGCCCTATGTGGACTATATACTGACAAAAAAAGCCGGTGACTCCCCCGTGCGGGAAGCCATCGACATGATCCTGCTCGACCGTCTGACCGAGGAGGACTACCGTTTCATCTGACGGAATCAAGCCCCCTCGGATTCTCCCTCCTCTGTGGTAGTCTCCACCTCATCCTCAGCATACAGATCCGCATACCGCGGGTCCTCCTCCTTGTTCATGTAAAAGTCGTGCATATACACGTCCACATTCCCTTCATCCATATGGATTCCCAATGTAAATTTATCCCAGTCATCCGGCAGGTTCATGGCAAACATCGCATGGTAATAGCACCGGAGCCGTTTCCCCAGGATGATCAGATTCTCCCGGCAATGCAGTTCCTGAGAGTGTATTTGAACCCCGTCCCGCTCCGCAAAGATATAGTCTTCTTTGTGCATAGCATACACCGGAGTCATAAACTGGCCCTTGTGAAATCCCTCAAAGCCCTCTCTCTTCATCTTCCAGCGATACAGACGGATCCGTCGCTCTGACATCCTGGCCAATACCTTGCCCCGGTAGCAGAACAGACAGTCATCCTCCGTATAAACCCGCTTCACCCGTACCTGCTTTCCCTTGCGGATGCTGAGCATGGTCTCTATGATAGGCAGGGAGGTGGGCAGGGAAATGATCACATCCTCCTTGATCTTTTTCAAAATTTTTCGCAGGTGTTTTCGCAGTTCTACCGTCTCCTCCTCCGTCAGGACAGCGGCCACCACCTCCGCCTTGCTGTTCATCATAAACATGCGCATATGATATGCCACCAGAAACTGAATATAGGGAAGGATCCGATGCTTCTTGCGGCGGCAGTACTTCATGATCTGCACATACCCCTCCTCCAGAAAGGAAGTGTAGCGGCTCTTGTCCCGCCATGCCTGGTTGACCAGCGAAGAATCGTCAGGCCTCTTGCGGTAAAAGTAGACTGCCCCTCCGATCAGCCCGTACTTCCCCTCCTCCAGAATCACCTGGTTCACCGCCATGGCATCCTCCCAGAAGGACATGGACTCGTCAAAGCGCAGCATAGACAGGGCTCTGCCCCGCACAAATACACCGCCCGCATAGAACTGTGGAAAGGTGTAATCCTCCAGGATATCCACCACTTCCCGCTCCCGAAAACGCCAATTCAGCTTGTGCTCCGTATCCACCGCGTCAAAATAGCGGATCTCCACGGAGGCCAGGGAAATATCCGGGTATTTTTCGTAGTAGTCTTTCACTTTCTCCAGCACATCCGAGTCCAGTTTGTCATCGGAATCCACAAATCCCACAACGACATCCCCGTCCTCCCGGTATCGATCCAGAATCGAATTTCTGGCATGACTGACCCCCTGGTTTTTCTCAAAGTGAGTGACCTCTATATTATTTGGATAGGCTTTCTCGTATTTCCTGCACACTGACAGAGAACCGTCACTGCTGGCGTCATCCACCAAATGCAGAATAACGTTCTCCTCAAAGGACAATGTCTGATGAAGAAGGCTCTCGATCGCCTCTTCTAAATATTTTTCTGTGTTATACACAGGCATAATGATTGCAAACATAGAACTCCTCATTTCTCCCATATCATAATCGTTTTCCCGAAGGATTTCTGTATATCCATCTCAAACGCACGCTTCATATCTGCTATACTCCGGACATCGACTACCGCACCCACTATATTGGACAGATAGTTCAACACCTCCGGATTTGACTGGTAGATTGATACCGTCTTCTCAAAATCTTTCCTTCCACTGCGGCTGCTGCCGAAAATGCGAAGCCCCTTTTCCAGCACCATGCGGGTGTTAATGGGTACCGGATATTCGGAGACTCCCATGATAGAGATGGTCCCCTCCGGGTTGATATAATCAATGATCTGATCAATGGCCTTGCCGGATCCTGCGCCGCCCACACATTCAAAGGCATGATCCAGCTGCAGATTTTCCGGTATACTGTCCACCGTATAAATCCCGTCCGCAAAAGTAAAATCAGAAAGTTTCTCCCGGTTGATCCCAAAAATGTACAGCTTCGTCTCCGGAAACATCACCTTGAAAAACACCGCAGTGATATATCCCAGATTTCCGTCTCCCCATATTCCCACCGCCTCTCTTCTGCTGTGGGCAATGGCATCAAAACGGGACAGGGCGTGGACACTGACACTGACGATCTCCGTAAACGCCGCCACCGTCTTTTCCACCCCGTCGGGCATGGGCACCAGCCTGTCCGGCCGGATTTTGACATATTCCTGCATGAAACCGTCGTACCCGCTGGCCCGGAATTTACTGGAACGCAGATAATTTTCAGCAATCACCTCATCCTCCGCCACTGGAGTATTGGGGATCATCACCACACAGTCCCCCGTCTTGAAACCTCCGGAGGGATCCCGTATCACCGTGCCTATGGCTTCATGGATCAGCGCCATGGGCAGCTTCTCCTGCAGGATCTTCGCCTCTCTGAGCCCCTGGTAGTATCTCTGGTCGGCATTGCAAATAGACAGATGGGTCGGCCGTACGATGACGTCCCCATCTGTCAGACTGATATTCTGATACGTTACTTCAAATTTTCTCGGTGCCACCAACTGATAAACCGTGTTCAGCATAAAATTCTACTCCTCCAGTTTATTGTACTGAATCAATGTCTCCGCCACCCGAAGATCGTAGGGATAGGTGATCTTTATGTTGGACACCTCACCCTCCACCAGATACACCTCTTCCCCCTTCATCACAAAGATCTTGGCCGCATCGGTCAAAACCTCCTTTTCCTCCGGCGTCAGCGCCTCATAGAGTTCCTTCAGTTTCTTTATCCGGAAAGACTGCGGCGTCTGCCCCTGGTACATCTTACTCCTGTCCGGGACGGATGAGATCACCCTGTTGTCCTCGCTCTGGACAATGGTGTCCGTGGCCGGCACTACCGTATCGCAGGCCCCGTACTCCAGAGCATATCGTATATTATCCTCGATCATGCGGTGACTGACAAAGGGGCGCACTGAATCGTGGGTCACGATCACCGCCTCCTCATCCAGATCGTATTCCGCCTCAAGATAGCGGATGGCGTTCATGATTGTCTCATTCCTGGTAGAACCGCCCTCCAGCACCTGAATCGTGTCACATGTCTCCATATGCTTTCTGATCAGATTCTTCGTGTGACTGATCCACTGCTGTGGACAGAGCACCAGAATCTTTTCAAAGGCATCATTGATATAAAATTTCTCCAGCGTGTGGATGATGATCGGCTTGTCCGCAATATTCAGATACTGCTTGGGTTTTTCTGCATTTCCCATACGGCTGCCGATCCCTCCGGCAAGAATGACTCCAAAAACCATAATTAACCTCGTTTCCTTACCCAAAGTATTTTTATTTATTACAATAGTAACATAAATCTTCTGTTATTTCAAGGATTACCTCATTTCCAATCCTCATAGTAGACCCAATTTTCATAGGGCTGGATGTGCCAGAGCCAGGTGAAACAGGTCCAATGTTTGCTCTCATACTCTTCCAGCATCTTTACTTTGATGTCAAACAACTCATCGTTGGTCTTAGCCAATGTGGAGAGAACCACCGGTGTCATCTGTTCCGGTTTGTAGTATTTCCCAAAGTACATAAAACGCTTGCACACATCCGGCTTCTCCTTGTACAGGTTCGTTGTATAACGATTAACCCTTTTGTGATGATAATGTCCGTATTCTCCCTCCGGGTTATGAGTCACCACCGTATCCCACTTTTTGTAATTCAGCAGCAGACGGATATCACTTTGCACACTCAGCTGATCATAATCCCAGTAATACTGCTCCTTATCCTTAGTATTATCCGGATGAGACAATATGATTCGCTCCACCTGCGCAATATCCATGGCCTCATTAAAGTCCCTGCTGCGGACCGGATCACTGCCGTTGGTCATGCATACCACCAGGTAATCGCCGGCGATCAGATGAGCTCCTCCAAAGAGTGTCTCATCGTCCGGATGAGCCACGATCATAAGATTGCTCACTCTTTTCAGATCCAGCTTGTCCAACATGGCTTTAGTGAGCTGTCCCTGCACCCTGCTGACCGTCACATTACAGGTGGCTGACACTGCCGGATTCTTGTACCAAGATGCCTTTATCTCCGCCTTACCTGTGGATTTCCCTGTCAGCACTCCGTTGGCGTCAACGGTCACCACTGCAGGATTTGTTGATTTATACACCAGTTTGTCATCCGTCACATAAGAAGGATTGATCTTTACCTCCGTGACATAAGTCTGCGACAGTCCCACCACCGGTTTAGTCTGGGTAAACTTCAGTGATGTCACTTCGTTCTTGCGCACATGTATCTTTTTCTTTATTTGTTTTTTCCCCTTTTTCGCCTTGGCCTTGATGGTCACCGTGCCCTCCTTGTGACCGGTAATATTTCCCTCTTTGTCTACCGTAGCAATCTCCTTCGCCGAAGAACTCCACAGGATCTCATCATCATTCTTCTTGGGTGACACCTTGGTATCCAGTTGCAACACATCATCCACAAACATATCATCCTTTTTCGTCTGCCACTGGATCTTCTTTATTTTTACAAATTGCCTAACTGACACTTTGATCTTCTTTTTCCTGCCGCTTTCCTTCAGTTCGGCAGTAATTTTTGCCTTACCTTTACTCTTTGCCTTCAGATTCCCCTTCTTGCTGACCCGCACCACTTTCGGATTCGAACTTTTCCAGAGAATCTCGCTCTCATCATCTAATTTTTTCTCATCGACTTCCAGTTGGAATTTTTCACCTTTTATCAGGCTTACCTTGTTCTTCTCCACATTCTCAAAAACAATCTTCTCTTTTGCCTGCACAAGAGAGTTTCCGCCTGCCGCCGCAATCAGAACCCCACATGCCATAATCACTGTTGCCAAAACTTTTTTCTTCATCGTAATTTTCCCTCCCAATAAAAAATCTATGTCAAAAGGTGTGCCTTTTGACACGCCTACGATATGAAACATTTTACTCTATTTATAAGACATATGCAACATTTTTTCCCGTCGCTAACTCTTTTTTTTCCCCGTCGCTAACTCTTTTTTTTCCCGTCGCTAACTCTTTTTTTTATTAATTATCTGATTTTTTCAGGTTTTTATCCAATGGATACCTAATATAAGGTCAGTGTCAAAAGGTACACCTTTTGACACGCCAAAATTATTTTATCTCTCCTTTTTAACCGCGTTTTACCGGTCACTTACCACAGCAACAAAAAAAGTCCCACTATTAAAGTAGGACTTAATTAAAAAATCTTTGTTAAAGAGATCTTGCAACACGATTGTCAGACATTCTCCGGTTTTTTCTGGAAGATAAACCATTTGCTGCACACATAGTTGAGCAACACGACTACAAAACTGACCACCACTTTCGACAGGGCTCCCTTCACGCCCAGCAGCGACTGATCCATTCCGATCTTCACCAGAAACGGCACCATAATAATTTCAAATACGCCTGTGACCAGCCGGGCCGACACAAAAAGCCCCATTTCCCTGGCCACCACTGTGGGTTTCCAGCTCTTGCTCTGAAATACCCACAATTTATTTGTGATATAGGCAAACAACACCGCGCATACCCAGGACAGGATGTTGGCGATGACAATGCCAAGCCCCGCTCCCTTCTCAAAGAGTGCATAAGACCCCCAGCTGACAACTGTGGTGGCCGCCCCCCAGAAGAGATAGGATAAAATCTCCCGATACTTAGTCAATAACTCTAATACTTTATTCCACATCCTCTTCCTCCTGCTGCAGTCTCTGTTCCAGATCCCGGATCCGTTTCTCATACATGGCGCACTGCTGGATCAGTTTTCGAAGTTTGGCATTCAGACTGGAAACGATAGCCGTAAGAGACATGAGTATGATCAGCACTGCAAACAAAACGATGCCAAACAATCCGTTGGGCAGCTCCACAACGCCTATAGCGTTCAGCACAATCTCCAGCCCCTTAGGAAAAATGACGGTGAGGACCATGACCAGCCCGGTAAACAGCCACAACAGCGTATATTTCAGGTTCAGGCTCCTCTTCTTTAAGAGATAAAAAATACAGATATAGTAAATAACCAGAGCAACCGATATAGCAATCCTCAGATATCCATTCATTTTTTCTTCCTCCTCGCCGTCGTCATGCGGGTGATCAGAACCGATAGAGAAACCTTGATCATATAATATGCGGATTTCAGGCCGCTGATGGAACTTGTACCGCTGATCCGCTCACTCATGATCACCGGTATCTCCCTGATCCTGGCACCGTTCAGTGTACTGGTGACGATAGCCTCCGGCTCCGGATAATCCTGGGCGTACTCGTGAGCAAAAAAACGGATATACTCCCGGTTCACAGCACGAAACCCACTGGTGACATCATACACCTTCAGCCCGCACAAAAGTTTGATCAGATGGCTCAAAAAACTGATCCCAAAGCGCCGCAGTCCCGATGACTGGAACCCCTCTTTGGTGATAAACCGGGAGCCGATCACCGTATCTGCCTCACCCCTGCGGATGGGTTCCACCAGATCGTTTATATACTCCGGATTGTGCTGGCCGTCCCCGTCCATCTGGATCGCCACATCGTAATCATTTTCCAGGGCGTAGAGATAGCCGGCCTGCACAGCCCCTCCGATCCCCAGATTCACAGGGAGATTGATATATTTCGCCCCTGTCCTGTACAGGATCTCCTTTGTATTGTCCAGGGAACAGTCATTTATCACAAGGTAATCCACTTCCGGATTCGTCTCCTGCAGGTGTTTGATCACCCGTTCAATATTCTCGCTCTCATTAAATGCCGGAATGATGATCAATATTCTCATACCGCTGCCTCCTCTGCCTCTTTTCCCTCCGTCTCCTCCGTCACTTTACAGCCGCTGAGTCCCCAGAGAAACGGCATGGACAATATGAGAGGATACACGTACCTGGGCATGGTGTTGACGGGTCCCACAAAAACTGTGAGCATGAGAATGATGATGGGCAGCCAGAGCAGGATCTTTCTCTTCTCTCTGCGGTATATCAGATTGGTGATCTGCCAGATCATGAGCCAGCAGTAGAACCCGATACTCACCAGCATCCCCAAACCGGGTATCTGTTTCAAAATATATGACATCTGATTCATTTCCTGCCGCCATACGCTCAGGTTCTCCGGGCTCTCCACACCATATTCCAGCCCCGGCGGTTCTATCTTGGTGTACACCAGCCAGTGTTCTGCCTCCGGATAAAAATATCCATAACAGCCGCACATGGTCGCCTGTACATACACTGCCGGATACCGGACCAGATACTTGGCCCACACACCCAGAAATTCGGACATCTCCTCCGGCGTCGTATATTTATTGTAGGTAGACTTGATGGGGTCAGCGATTTCCGGGCTGTAGCGCTCCGGTATCTCATCATATTTTGTCAGAACCTTTCGAATGACCTCCTCATCCTCCTTCTCGATGGCATCCCCGTGTTCTTTTACCAGCCTGGCGATCTGCTGGAAGGGAACAGAGTACATCTCCGCCTTTCCCCCCGGTGAAATCTTCAAAATAGGATACAGTACGTTGGTGATCAATACCATATAGATAAACACCGGCGCCAGGGTGGGGATCAGCATCTTCTTCCACTGTCTCCGGAACGATGCGAGCAGGATCACATCCACCACCAGCAGCACATAGATGCCATTGTTACGCAGGAGCATCAGCAGCAGATTCAATCCGGCGAAAATCAACAGCTTGGATTTCTTCCCAAAAAATTCCTCCCGATACAGAACCATCTCCCCAAGAAAGATCAGATAGAGCAGAAACACAAATGCAAAATTGGTATCCTTCAGAGTGGTAAGGGCAAAATTGGCATGCCACGGGAGCAAACCGTAAAATAACAGAGTGATAACACGAAAGACTGTCTTGATCCTGATCCGGCTCATGAAATAAATACTGTAAGAGAGTACCGCCGCAAAGATTATCATCTGCAGATAACAGAACAGGAAAATACCAATATAGGGATTGCCAAACACATCCCCTATCTTCATCGCCCCCACCGCCATCATCGTCTGAAGCACCGGGTTGTTGTTATTTAATGTCACCTCATCGGAGATTGGTACCACCACCCGAAGACTGTTGGTGTCGTTGCCATAGAAAGTGTCCAGCATATCAAAAAAATCATAGTTTGTCAGACCGGGAAAATCCGCTATGGCATAGGGCAGCCACATCACCAGGATCAGTCCCATCACAACAAAAAATGATCTTGCATTGGCGATAAACCAGCTCCGTTCTGCCGTCTCTTCCTCACGCTGCACATGAACCCTCTCCATGAAACGCAGAAACAGCACAGTGAGAGCATAAAACAGCAGAAACAAGCCCACAAACTTGACCCCGGCTTTCAGCAGATTTCTCGTGGTATCAAAAATTTCTCCCCAGCCTGCCGTCTCCTTGAAACTCTTTCCGAACACCTCAAAAAAGGCAAACAGCACCCCCGGCACTATGGCTATTTTCCGAATCCGTAGGCTGGTGATCTCCATGGCCTTGAAAAACAAAAATGCCAAAAGACAAGTGAGCAGTAACTCCTTTACCGAGTATCCGCTGAGGGACATTTTGAAATCCCATATGAGCCGGAACCACCCGTGCATACCCTCAGTGATCCCGGCATTTTCCTCTAACTGTCTTACGGAAAATACTGTCAGCTGTAAATTCAATGCAATACCCGCCAGCAGGCCGAGCGCCCCCGCCAGCACATGTTTTCCGGTCAGTCTAAATTCTTTCATCACTCTCTCCAAACCGCACTTCCATCAATCTTCTATCAACGCCTGATACAACCGTTCCGTCTGATTATCATCTTTATACAAGAAAAAGTCTTTCATCTTATCCGCATATTTCTGATGAGGTCTGCAATCATTATCAAGAACCCGGCGAATGGCCTCAATGGCTTCCTCCGCATTCCGGGTAAAGTCTCCAAAAGCATCCTCAAAAGGTATGTCAATCTCACGGTAATCGTTCATTCCGGCGCGGAACATATCCTCGTCCGGCAGGAAATAGATGATCGGCTTCTCTAGATACACAAAGTCAAACACAAAGGAGGAGAAATCTGTCATAAATATCTTGTATTCTGTCTCTGAAATCACGCTCTCCGCCATTGTGACCCGCTTGTTCTCTATCTGATACAAATGTTTATAGCGCTCCAGGATCGGATGCAATTTGAAATCCAGATAGAAATCGTGCTTCTCCAGAAGGTCTTCCAGCTCCCTGCTGTTCAGAAAACGGCTGGTCTCCTCAAAGAACTTGGAGTTCTTGAATTTTCCTTCAGTGGTTACCCACT
Source organism: uncultured Eubacterium sp. (assembly GCA_964484225.1). Lineage (GTDB taxonomy): Bacteria > Bacillota > Clostridia > Lachnospirales > Lachnospiraceae > Eubacterium_F. The sequence goes on along the minus strand of CAZAEM010000001.1, from coordinate 105,212 downwards.
CTCCGCCCACAAGTCCCACAAGATACTTTCTCCAGGAAGGGGCAAAGAGTATCCGGTTCACCGACTCCTGATTCACATCCATGTGGTCGTATCTTGGCATACCGCAGGGGATCAGAGCGTCCTCGGTAAAGCAATAGTTATTGATGAGGTTCTCCCTCTCGTATTGAGTGGAGATCACTTCCTTGTCCACCACCAGTCTGTCCAGCGAATACTTCCACGGCACGTGGGCGTGTAACACGCCGTGCTGCAGATAAATGAGATCTGGCTGGTTACTGACTTCCACCACCTTTTGGAACCGTTTCTTGGTAAAGGGACAGTAGTTTCCTCTCTCAATATATGCCGTGATCAGTTTCCTGGCTTTCAGATACAGATACTTGTGGAACAGGCTTCCAAACTTCACCATATGTTTCCGGTATTTCCTGGGGAATCGGCGGATCTTCCTCCGGAAATCCTCCTCATTCACTACATAATAGCGCCGAACCCCATCATCTTTCTCCACGTCATGCACAAACTGAAAATACCCATTGTCTTTCTCCACACCCTTGCAGTCATAATACAGCCAAACATTATCATATCTCTTGATCTTCTTGAGTGTGAGATTGCGCAGGATCCAGAGCTTCTTATTGGATTTTCTGTATCTTCTTTTTATTTTTGCCATGTGTTTCTGGTATCTGGATTTGTGTATCCTGCTAATATAAAACACGCCTGTATCCTGTGTAAATTCCTTGCCGTCCTGATAAAATGTATATCTTTTTGCCTTATGGCTGAAATAGACGGTAGGCATAAAAAAGAAATAGGTATCAAACATCTGCCCCTCTATCTTCACCTTGAACTCAAAAGAACGGAGCTTGTGCATATCCAACTCCACATTGAAGAGCCAGAAGTGATTTGTGCGGGTCTTGGCCCGGTAATACCCCCAGGAGGACTCTCTGACATCCAGCTTTTTCGCCTTCTCATACTTGTGGTTCCGGATCAGGTAGACCTCCGGCTTGTCCATATAGTTAAAGACGGCGGATTTCACAAACCCCATGACTTTCACTTTTCCGTTTTTTACCTTGAACTGCAAAAGAATGATCTCAATCCTCTTCGCATCAAATATGATAGAACCGTGGTTTGTGACAGATATCTCATTGACTCCCTTCAATACGCCAAAGTCATTTTTCTCTTTGAGACTGATATAGTACTGGCGGTGAAAATTATCCACACTGGGATGTCTCAGGATCACCTCGTCATCTACCTTGTTCAGAAGACGAAGAACACGATTCCACGCCTCGGCAAATTTCTCTTCGGAGTAATGATAGGGGAGCAGAATGTCGCTGCAAGTCTTCCAGCTGACGTCATTCAGATACAGCGCCTGGATATAGTAGGGAATCCTGCCGCCCTTGTAGTAGGCAAACACATCCTCCCAAAACTTCATTGTCTTCTCGAAGATATAATAGGCATAGAAGAAAGTCCGCACGATGCTCTGGGGCTGGTGCAGATAGTAGTAGGTTCCCTGGTCACAGTACCCGATCTTCATCTTGCGGCGGACGACCTCGATGCAGTACTTCTGATCCTCATGGCGAAACTCCCTGTCCGGATCAAAGAGAATATTGTTCTCCCCCTCGTTTTTTACGCAGACATTCACCCGGGTCTGGGAGATGAAAGCGTTCTCCATCCGATCCAGATCATAAACCCCGGAATTTACCAGAGTTTTGTACCGATAATGAGGTTTCCCCTCCCTCCCCGCAATGATCGGGATCTCCTTGTAGGTCACCAGATCCACCTCATCATAGTGTTTGTCAAAGAAACTGGTAACTTTTTTTACCGTCTCCGGTGACAAGGTATCATCGGCATCTATATACATAATGTACTTTCCTTTTGCACGCTTGATACCATAATTGCGTGTGGGGGAAAGTCCTTCATTCTCCTTCCGAAGAATCTTCATATTCGGATACTTTGCCGCATATTTCTGCATGATATCTATACTATTGTCCGGTGAGCCGTCATCGATCATCAGGATTTCCATCTCCCCGGGATCGATGGTCTGGGCAGCCAGGGAGTCCAGACATCCCGCCAAAAACTCCTCCATATTGTAAATTGGCACGATCATCGTTACCTTGTATTCAAATTCCCTCATCTCTTCCTCCAAAATTACATAATTTACCTTATCTTATCATAACCCTGTCCTCTGTGTCAAATTGACCAGCGTCGTCATCAGCGGACGACATCTCTTCCCATACTACCATCCCCAACCCGGGCATTATTATTCTCTCCCTCTCAGAACCCGAAATAACACAGAAACAGCAATGCCAGCATCATGGCAACAAAGGCCGCATTCCTCTATATTCCGTCCCAGCCCGAGAGCCGTCATAAAACTCTGATTGACGCAGGCCAGATAGGCGGTGAAGGGGCCAAACAACACCGTGACAACTCCCGTGACCGCCAGCACCTTTTCCAGAATAACATTGACCATCCAGAGTTTCCTGTAGTGTATCGCCATCAGGATGATCAGGAAGGGGAGCATTTCCGCCCACAGCCTGAAAGCCGCTCTCTATCATATTGCCCATCATACTCTCCATGGTGCCGGATCCGATGGACTCCTGATAAACAGGGGCATTCTGGTACAACAGATTAAACAACACCATCAAAAACAAAAACGGCCAGAATCTATCCCGGAGAAGATAATAGTACGCAATGACTGCCGCGGCGATCACGATCACATCGGACTGTCCCGCCACAAACACCCCCCAAAAAGGCCAGAGGGCAGCAGACGATAAGGTACACACTCCAACGGCGCGTATAGTCATCGTCAATAAACAGCCGGATGATCTTCTGTGCGTAATATGCGGTAATGATCAAAGCAAAAACCAGGAACAGCTGCGACCACACCATCATCCACGTGTGGTCAACGATGTGTATCCCGGACAGGCGCTGTACGATCCACACCGGAATATTCCAGATCGCCCAGGGGATCAGAACAAGATAATTGTATCCCAGATACGGGTGTGGCGCTCCATATACATTGGTGTGCACCACCCTGTAATACTCGTTCAGATTGCCGTCCACCAGACAGTCCAGAATAGAAGTGGACCAGACCGTCAAACTCTTGAAATCCCAGTATTTATACGTGAGCATATAGATGAGGGCAACCCCGGCAAACACCGCATACTCCAGCCAATTCGGCCCCACCGTGCGCAGATTCAGCCATTTTTTCACATGATTCATGCTTCCCTCTCCTCCAATTCCTGCAGAAATTTATTTTTGGGAACCTTTTTCACAAACAGATCCCCGAAAGAAAACCAGAAGGCAAAGGCCGGGAACACCTCAAAGGGCAGAAAGAGACATTCCGTCAGCGTCGCCACCACAAATCCCACACAGATGGCGGGGATCAGAAAGGCGTAAGTGGCATTCTTCCTCCTGTGCTGAATATAAAATTTCAGGGAAAAGCCCACCGCCGCCAGGGTGATGATGCCGTAGAAGAACATGCTGAGCACACCGTATGTGTACCCGAACTGCAGCCAGTTGTTGTGGGCATGGTTCTTCTTTTTCCCGTCCACCACCAGGGATACATTTTTGTGCCCCCTGTAATTCAGTTTTGTGACATAGCCTTTATATATATTGATGCGGCCGCTGGTCAGGGCGTTCAGTCCCCGGGCATTCTCCAGCACGTACCAGAACCGCTCCATCACATTCTCCGGTGTGCCCGGCTCCTCTGATTCGTCATCCACCTGGGCATTTTCCACCCCCACGGACTCCGCCACCACAGTCTCCCCCGTCATAGTCTCCCCGAAATTGTCGATTTTACTTCCGTCCGCCAGGTACAGCGTCTCCCCCTCAAACACCAGGGGATGTCCCACCAGCGCCGGGATGTAGCGAAGGCTGACGTAAAACAGGGGATACAGCAGGACGCACCCCAGTACGGCGATCAGGAGATTGCGCAGAAACGACTTCCACAAATGGCTCTTTCTGGAAAATACAACGCGAAAAATGATCCACATGAGGAAAATGACGCCGATGGCCAGCATAGACGTCCGGGCCTGGGACAGCGCCAGGTAAAACACGGTAAGAGCCAGACTGACGTAGGTCATAATACAGCGCCTCCAGGGCTTTCCCGTCTCCACGATCCAGTCCAGATCCGACATGTAAACCGCAAAAACGATATACAGGTACAGGGCAAAGGTATTGGGATTGGTAAAAATCCCTGCATATCTCCCCCCCTCGTACAGAGGCCTGATCAGAAAAGAGACTGCGGCCATAAGCCAGAATCCGATCTTTACCGCATCCTTAAAACACTTCCACAGAAGGTCCTTGCGCGTATGGTTCTGCCACACAAAAAAGACCGCCGTAAAAACCAGGGCCAGAACGATTCCCAGGCCGCACACCTTCTTGGGCACAAGAAGATCCGACACCGTGAACGTGATACACATGCCAAACCAAGCCATCCACAGAGACCTCCGCCAGTGTACCCGCAGGAGAGAGCGGTCCAGCGACAGGATGGCGATGGCCAGCATGAGAAAGATGCCGCAGACGGTATTATAAAAATAGCTCTCCTTGTGCAGGACATAGCGCACAATGGCAAAAAGCACCAGGTCTGCCAGAAAGCAGGCCGTGATGATCCGATACCTGGTTTTCTCATGGATCCTGCCTACAAAAGGTATCCATGGACTCAACAGACTGATAAACAAATCCTGTAACTTCCCTATCACACTTTTCTCCTTCTTTATCCAAATGCAGGCGTCTTCCAGACACTGCCGGCAGCAGATCACGGATCCTCCGGATCCGAAAGCACTGCCCCTATCGTGCGGAACATCAGCCGGATATCCTTTCCCAGAGAAAACTCTCTCAGATACCGGAGATTGTATTTCATTTTCTCCGGCAGGATCTTCTCCACGTAAACGGTATCCACATCCGATTGATCCGTCAAAAGACGCGCCTCATCCCTGTAGGCCACACTAGCCTCCGAGGTGACTCCCGCCGGCATAAGCAGCGTAGCCATCATCTCCGGTGTGTACCTCTCCACATACCGGGGCACCTCCGGCCTGGTTCCCACAATGGACATATCCCCTTTTATAATATTGATCAGCTGGGGAAGTTCATCCAGCCGCACTTTTCTGAGGAACCTTCCCACCGCCGTCACGCGGCTGTCGCCGCATGTGGTAACCTGACTCCCGGCGTCCGCCCCCGCAGTCATGGTGCGGAACTTTATGATGCGGAACCGCCGGCCGTAGGTCGTCACCCTCTCCTGGCAGAAAAACACCCCGCCCGGCGAAGTGACAGCCACCACAATACCGATGATCAGCATAAAAGGGAGCAGGATCACCAAAAGCACAAAAGACAGCACCACGTCCAGACACCGCTTCACCGCCAGGGCTGTTCCATGCCGGGACAGGGCGTCATAGTAGGGCTTTACCTCCGGCAGCTGCAGCTCCTCCGGCAGCCTTTCCCACCGTCTCATATCAGAGCCTCTCGCAGACAGCGCAGCACATAACTGATATCCTCGTCGGACAGCTTCGTGTGCAGAGGCAGAGAAATCTCATTTATGTACATCTCGCAGGCATTGGGATAATCCCCGATATCAAAACCCATATTTTTGTAAGCAGTCAAAAGAGGCAGGGGCTTGTAGTGGACATTGGTGGCCACTCCCCGCTCTGCCATCCTCCGGATGATCTCATTTCTCTTCTCCCCGTCCGCTCCTATCACGCGCATGAGAAACAGGTGGCCGCTGGAGGACATATCCTCCGTGTAGTGGAGCAGGCTCTCCAGGGAGAATCCCTCCACTTCCCCGTTGATCCAGTCCAGACCCTCTTCGTACATGCGGATGATATTCCGCCGGCGGCGCAGAAGCTCCGGGTAGCGCGAGAGCTGCACCAGCCCCAGGGAGGCCATCATATCCGTCATATTGCACTTGTATCCCGGGAACAGAATGTCGTACTCCCATCCCCCCAGTTTCGTCTTCTCCAGAGCGTCCCTGGACTGCCCGTGGAGAGACAAAAGCATAAATTCCCTGTAAATCTCCTCCGAGTCAATGCCCGGCAGAGGCCGCCATGTCACGGCACCGCCCTCGGCTGTGGTGAGGTTCTTCACCGCATGGAAAGAGAAAGCAGTGAAATCAGCTGCCCCTCCGCTCCGCACGCCATCCCTGGAGGCACCGAAACCGTGGGCGGAATCCGCCATGATCAGGACACGCCCCAGAGCCTTCTGATACCTGTTGTCCCCGGGTGTAAAAAGATTTGTCTTCTCCTCTGCGATACGGCGCACCCGGTCATAGTTGCACATCACTCCCGCGATATCCACCGGCACGATGGCTTTCGTCTTCTCCGTGACGGCATCTGCCACCGCCATATAATCCATCTCATAGCTCCCCGGCGCCACATCCACGAGAACCGGCTTTGCGCCCGTATGGCAAATGGCGCTTGCCGTAGCCGTGTATGTGTAGGCGCTGGTGATCACCTCATCCCCCGGGCCGATACCAAACAGCCGCAGCGTCATCTCCATGCTGGCCGTGGCCGAATTGAGGCAGGCCGCTCTCTCCGTGCGGCAGTACTCTGCGATGCCCCTCTCAAAACGCTTGGTCCTGGGACCCGTAGTGATCCAGCCGGATCGCAGGGCGTTTCCCACCTCCAGTATCTCCTCCTCTGTGATATCCGGCGGACTGAAATCAATCCGCTTGTAGGTTTCCTCCGAATTACAATCCTTTTTCATAAACCCTGCCCTCCATTTACAGACAACGGCCACCCAAAGCGGCCGTCATTCCCTGCTGACACTGTCAATAATCCTTCAATGGTTCCGGAGTAGATTCTTTTTCTTTTTTTCCTGCATCCTCTTCTTCTTTCAGATCCTCCTCCGTCTCTTTCATGATCCTGTTGATCTTCTTGGTGATCTTCTGAACCGAATCGTAATCCGGATAGCATACATACTGCTGGTTGGACCGGATCGAGTAGGTGAACTCCCGGCCCTGGGATCCATCGGCGTTGGCATAGGAGATCTTCCATGTAGCCATGTCGTTTAACTGCATATTGCACAATGACACGATCTTTTTGGTAGACATGCTGGTCTCAAACATCTTCCGGGATTCCTTCAGGAGTTTGGGGAAATTCTGAAGGATAGCCGGAGACATCACCTTGGTCAGGATCGCCTCGATCATATGCTGGTGATCCCTCCCCCTCTGGTAGTCTCCGTTGGCAAAATGATGCCGCTCACGGCAGAACGCCAGAGCCTTCTTGCCGTTTACCTTGTTGTATCCCTTTTTGAATTTATAGTGTGTACCTGCCCCGTGAGGGCCCCAGTCTGAGATAAAGTCATAATCCGAGTACACTTCCACACCGCCCAGCAGATCCACGATCTGCTTGAGACTGGTAAAATTAACCCGCACATAGTAATCAATATCCACATCGTACAATTTCTTCATTGTGTTGAGGGAACAGTCCACACCGTATATGCCCGCGTGGGTCAGCTTATCCGGCATACCGCCGGACACGGACTTTCCCTTCTCCCCGTAGAGCGGGACAAAATAGTCCCTGGGCGTGCTGGTGAGCAGGATCTTTTTCGTGATGGGATTCACCGTGGCGATCACGTTCACATCGCTGCGGCTGGTCTGCGATATATCACCGTACACGTCGATCCCGCTGATATAGACATTGAAGGACTTGGTGGTCACATCGGTATCCACCACCTCGTTCTCCACCTTCGTCACAATCTCGTGGGTATTCAGCTCCCTGGTATCCTCCCGGAATGTCTTATACCGGTCTTCGATCAGATTGATAGAACTCTGGTTGAACACGATCACTTCTACATCCTTGGCGTACAGCGCATCCACCAGTGTATAGATATCCGTAAACTCCTTCGTCATCAGCGAATCCCCTGCGGACTTCTCCGCCTCCGCCATGGCTTTGTCCGTGTTCTCCCTGTCCTGAGCGGACAGTATGCCAAAGGTATAGTCCTTGGCGTCGGCAATGCTCTTTGCCTTGTCATCCTTCAGCACATAGAAGGAGACCACATCCACCTTTGTCTCCGCGCCGCCGATATCCCGCATGGTGGCGTAAGTATCATAGATATAGTAACTGCCGCCGATAAAGAAAGCACAGAAAAATACGCACAGCGCTCTGCCTATCACATAACTGGAACTTGTCATCTGGGAAAACACCTGATACAGCAGGAGCAGGGCACACACTACCACCAGGACAGCCACATACTTGCCCGGTACAAACCCCACATATACCGTCAGTACACACAGCACCACGGAAACAAGCAATTGAATGGCGAGAAATACAATACTCAATTTTCTTCCCAACAAAGTCTTCATACATACCTCCGTAAATTCTGACCGAAAAATCCCGATCCCTATTTGTATTCTGTCCTTAACGCTGATATTATATATCATTTCCCATGAAAAATCAATTCCAAAAGTCGTTCTGTTGCATTTTCATCCAGATAGCGGTAGGCGTCCCTGCGAAACGCCTCCAGACCGGCGCTTTTCTCCCGGACCGGCCACAATTCCTCCAGTTCTCTCTGGCTCTGCACCACCGGCCCCGGCACCAGCGTCTCATAGTCCTCATAGAAACTCCGTCCCCGCAGCCTGAAATCCTCCAGGTCATAGGCGAAAAACACCATGGGCCGGTCCATAAGACAGTACTCATACACGATGGATGAGTAGTCCGTGATCAGACAGTCACTGACTGCCAGAAGGGTGGAAACTCCCCGGTAATCCGACATGTTCCGCACTCTCCCGCCGTATTTTTCCCAGTTTTCGTCCTGATAGTTGGCCGCCACAAAGGGATGCAGCCGCAGCAAAAGCACCTCATCCTCTCCCATGACCTCCAGCATATGCGGCAGATCCAGGGCAATCCTCGGCGCTTCCACCTCATTATCCCGAAAGGTAGGCGCGTAGATCGTACATCTCTTCCCCCGGAGTTCCGGATATTTTTCATAAAATCCCCGGATCTTTCGATTCCTCTTTGCCTTATTCAGGATCAGATCCGTGCGGGGCAGTCCCAGAACATACACCTTCTCCTCCGGCACTCCGAAAGCTCCTGCATACTGTTTTTTCGTCTTTTCCGAGCTCACGATCAGATGGGTGATCCGCCGGTTTGCCCTGGCGGAGATCCTGGCCACTTCCCCCACATCCGAATCCTGCCCGAACTTTTTGATAGTCCCGGTGCCATGCCACAGCTGCACCACCTTCGCCTTCTTCGACACCGGCGTGTAGGCCATGGGCATGAACACATTGTCCATAAATATAGTTGCCGATGTGGCAAGATGATATGCCTTTACGAAAAAAAAGGAAAAGGGATGCCTGATCCCATCCTTTTTCGTCAGAAATATCAGTTTCATGTCCGGCATCTTCCTCCGGATCGCCTCCGCCACAAGCCCCGCATTTCCCTCGCTCCCGTCATCGTGGGTAGCCACAAAAAAGACTTTCCCCTTCTGCAGCGGAAAGATCCGAAACAGAGAAAAACACAGGGCAAACAGATAATATCCCGCTTTTTTCAACATAGCCCTTATTCCTTCATGTTCAGGTCACTCTTTATTTTGGTGGTGGAGATTCCCTCTGTCCTGGGCAGATACACGACCTCGCAGTACTCCTTCAGGAAATCAAATTTCCCCTCCCAGTCGTCTCCCATGACGAACACATCCACATTGTTGTTGACCACGTCATCGATCTTTTGCTCCCAGGTATACTCCGGCAACACCTCGTCCACATAGCGGACCGCCTCCAAGATCACCTTCCTGTCCTCAAAGGAGTGATAGGCCTTTTTTCCCTTCCCCGCGTTGAACTCATCGGACGAGACAACGACGATCAGATAATCTCCCAGCGCCTTTGCCCGGCGAAGCAGATTGATATGCCCCACATGCAGCAGATCAAATGTTCCGTAAGTAATCACCTTTTTCACAGTTTCTTCCTCCTTGCTATCCGTATTCCTTATCAAAATCTTTCTCCGGTTTCCAACAATTTGGCCTCATAAAAATTGACCACATCCTCCACTGTCCCCTGGGCGATGAGTTTCCCCCGCTCCAGCAGTATCCCCCGGTTGCACATGTTCAGCACCTGGGTGGTAGAGTGAGACACAAAGAGCACGGTCACACCCTTGTCAAACATCCCCTGGAGCCTTTCCTCGCACTTTCTGCGGAACTTGGCATCACCTACGCTCAGAACCTCATCCAGTATGAGGATCTCCGGCTCCACCACGGTGGCCACGGAAAAACCCAGACGGGCTTTCATCCCCGAAGAATAGTTCTTCAGCGGCACATTGATAAAACTGCCCAGCTCCGAAAATTCCACAATATCATCGTATTTCTCCTGCAGGAAATCCCGGCTGTATCCCAGCATGGCGCCGTAGAGAAAAATATTTTCGCTCCCGGTATACTGTTTGTCAAATCCCGCTCCCAGCTCCAGTAGCGGAGCGATCTTTCCGTTGGTCGTCACCGTCCCTTTGGTAGGCTTTAGCACACCCGAGACTACTTTCAGCAGCGTACTCTTTCCCGCTCCGTTGAGACCCATGATGCCCAGGCGGTCTCCCTTTCTCACCCGGAAACTGATATCCCGCAGAGCCCAGAACTCCTGGAACATCAATTCTTTCTTCATCATTTTTATGAAATACTCTTTCATATTGTCCACTTTCTCAGAACTCAGGTTGAACTTCATACTCACCTGGTCCACCTTCATCGCCAGTGGTCTCCTCGCCATATTCCTCTCCTCCTAAGCTTATATATTCAAAATAAAGGAATCCTGCTTTTTGTAAAAGATAAACATACCAAACAACAGGGTCGCAACGGCAATAACGGATGTGTAGAGCAAAAGATTCATATCAAAGGGCTGTCCGAAAAATGTCCGTCTGAAATTGTGTATCACACCAAACAGAGGGTTCAGCCTGATCAGCCGCTGCTTGTCCGCACTCAGACTGCTCGCGAAATAGAAAATGGCACTGCAGTACATAATAAGCATCAGCAAAACGCTCCAGAGATATTCAATATCCCGGAAAAAAACGCACAGAGTCGCCAGAACCAGTCCCACTCCCATCGCCAGCACAAAGAGGTTCAGAAGGGGTATCACCGACGTCAGCATATGCCAGTTCATAGGCGCCTGGTATGCCCCGGTGGACAGGAAAAAAATCATCACTCCCAGCAGCACCACAAGGGAGATCAGAAATATCACAAAATTAGCCAGAATACCGGAGAACGGATAAATGTATTTCGGCACATACACTTTCTTGATCATCGCACTGTTCGACCGGATCGATTTCATCGCACTGTTGGTGGATGAGGAAAAAAAGGAATACAGCAGCCGTCCTGTGAGGACATAGACCGGAAACGGTACCCCCTCAAAGGCCACGTCTGTGTTATCCCGCCCGAGAAGCTCGCCGAACACCACCGAGAGAACGATCATAGTCAGCAGCGGCTCGATCAACGTCCACAAAATCCCCAGATAGGAACGTCGATAGCGGAGTTTTATATTTTTCTTTACAAGCTGACTCAGCAGATACGTGTATTTGCGGAAATTGTCCAAAAACTGTCTCATATCCAACCATCCTTTATGTTTTCAATCGGTTCATTATATCCTATATGTGAGACTTTGTCAAACCTTTGCTGCCGGGCCGAAGACAATTTTTCATTTACTTTGTCCCCCCGCAATGCTATAATAATCAGGCGAATACTTTATTAGGAGGGATCCGACTATGTACAATATGGAAAAGCAGCACAAACTGGGGAAACTCCACGCTCTGGAACGAATCTGTATGCTTCTCGACGAGGACTCTTTTCGGGAGATCGGCTCCAACATGACCAACCTGGAGGATGCTTTCAACATCAAAAAAGGGCAGTTCCCCTACGACGGCGTCATCACCGGATACGGCACCATCGGGGGGCAGAAGGTAGTGATCTACTCGGAGGACTTCACCGTCATCGGCGGGACGCTGGGCAAGCAGCACGGCTTTAAGATCGCAAACGCCATCCGACTTGCCATCGAGAGCCGATGCCCCGTCATCGGGATCAACGATTCCGGCGGAGCCCGCATCCAGGAGGGAGTCAACGCTCTGGCCGGATACGGGGAGATTTTCTACTACAACACCATGGCCTCCGGATATATCCCTCAGATTTCCATCATCGCCGGAAACTGTGCCGGCGGGGCGGTCTACTCGCCGGGGATCACAGACTTTATCTTTGTGATCGATGACATCAGCCAGATGTTCGTCACCGGCCCGAAAGTCATCAAAAGCGTGACCAATGAGGACATTACCGCAGACGCCCTGGGAGGGGCGGCTGTCCACAGCACCCGCAGCGGTGTTGCCCATTTCCACATGCCGGATGAGAGATCCTGTTTCGAAAAAGTGCAGGAACTGATAGCCATCATCCCGCCGTGCTATGCGGAGGGGTATCTGCACACCAGCAATGTGTCCTTTGAAAAATATAACGAACACGTCACCTTCAACGAAAAACTGTCCCATATCATACCGGAGCAGAGCAGCCAGAGCTATGATATCCACGATGTGATAGAGGGGATCACAGACCCGGATTCCTTCCTGGAGGTGCAGGAGGAATTTGCCCGGAATATTGTAGTGGGCTTCGGACGGATAAAGGGCATCGCCATCGGCATCATCGCCGACCAGCCCAAATTCATGGCCGGGGTCCTGGACTGCGACTCCTCAGACAAGGCCGCCCGTTTCATCCGTTTCTGCGACGCGTTCAACCTTCCCATCCTCACCCTCACCGACGTGCCGGGATTCCTGCCGGGCAAGGATCAGGAATACAAGGGAATCATCCGCCACGGGGCAAAGCTCCTGTACGCATACTCCGAGGCGACAACCATAAAGATCAACGTGATCCTTCGAAAAGCTTACGGCGGCGCCTACATCGCCATGAGCAGCAAACATCTCCGGGCCGATTTTGCCTACGCATGGCCCACGGCCGAGATTGCCGTCATGGGGGCAGAGGGCGCAGCGGACATCCTTTACGGGAAAAAAATGAAAGATATGTCCCCGGAGGAGAAATCCGTATTCCGTCAGGAAAAGATCACAGAATACAACGAAAAATTTATGAATCCAAACATTGCCGCCATGCACGGCTATATAGACGAGGTCATCAAACCGGAGGCAACCAGGGAGAGGATCTACGGAGATATCATGATCCTCTCGGAGAAGCGCTCACTGGACAGAGTGAAGAAAAAACACGGAAATATCCCGCTCTAATCCTCCGCCCCCTCCGGCTTATCCTCTTCCCCTGATCCCGCCGTCTCCGCCGGCTTCTCTGTCTCTGCCGGCGTGGAGGGCACCGGAGCAGAGGAAGACGGCGCGGCGATGGATCCGGAATCGCTCTGCGTCCCGATGATGATCTTTACGCGGTCCCTGCTGCGGACCGACACTCCCTCCAGAAATCCGAATTTCATATCCAGCGTGTGCTCTCCCTTCTCCAGTCCGGTCAGATCCAGGTAGGCACCCAGAACCGCCAGAGTCAGCTTCTCCAGAACATTTTCCTTGCCCGTGACCACTACTTTATATTTCTTTGTGTCGTCCGCAAACTCTACCGTACAGTCCGCAGGAAGATTTTTTACAGCAATATCCGACGGTGTAAACTGGAACGTGCGACGGCCGTTTTTCTCGATGACGCACCGCACCGATATGGAGCTGACTTCATCTACCACTGCCAGATTTTCCGGCAGATAATCCGCTATCACCACCTCGTGCTCGATATCCTTGTCAGCATTGGTCACATCAATGGGTATCTTGATAGAGACATTCTGTTCCAGTGCCTCCGAGGTGCCGGACACACGGATGGACTCCGGCTGGTAATCGATCTGAACCAGACGGTATCCCTCTGCGGGTTCACCCTTCGTCTCCACATACACCGGCACTTTCTTCGTAGTCAGAACCTGTGTGGATACTTTGATCGTGTCATTGCTGAACGTGACGTTGGTGCCGTCCAGGGCCTCTCCGTCCTCATCGTAGAGGATCGGCGCATATTCGGACTCAAAATCCTCGCTCTCCCCGTTCAGGAAGACCATAACGCCCACATGATCGATCTTCTTGAATTTCGACTCGCCGCAGGATACTTCCACAATATTCGGTTTCGCCACCATCTCCCCAAGTACATAGTTCTCACTGAGTTCCCCCTGGTGCTCCACTTCCACCTTGAATTTCTTGCTGACCCGCTTCTCCAGTTTCACCTTCAGCACCGTATTGCCCCAGTCCAGCTCTACATTGGATGGGGGCTCCTTGTTCAGTGTCACGTCTATGTTTACCGCATTCACCTTGGAGAGCGCACTGAGATCCGCCGTGGCCACCAGATCTGACGCCTGTACATCCTCGATAAAACTCCTCTTGCCCTTCACCGTCACATCCACGATATCACCATCCTCGATCTCATAGACCTGGTTGGCGGAAGTGATCACATTCTCATTCAGCACCTGCACCGGTATATCCGGAAATGTCTTTGATATCGTGGGATCCGTCACGTTAATAATGACCAGCCAGAACAGGAAAGCGGCCACCAGAGATAAAATTTTCAACATAAGATTATTCGTCAGTATTCTCTTCATCTTTCCGCCTTCCCTTCCACCATTTTCTCTTTTTCTCTTCCGACGTCCTTCTGGACGCCTCCGTCAGCCGGAGCTGCAATGTGTCCGAATCCACCTTCCGGAACAATTTCCCATTGCGCGCCAGGGACACAAACCCCGTCTCCTCTGAGACAATGATCGTCAGGGAATCCGACACCTCACTGATCCCCAGCCCCGCACGATGCCGGGTGCCAAGCTCCTTGCTCACTCCCAGATTGTTAGACAGAGGAAGATAGCAGGTGGCCGCCACGATACGGTTATCCCTGACGAGTACCGCCCCGTCGTGCAACGGCGTGTTGTGCTCAAAAATATTGATCAGAAGCTGGCTGCTTATCTCGGAGTCGATGGGTATGCCGGTGCGCTCATACTCCCTGCACTGGATATCCTTTTCCACCACGATCAGCGCCCCGGTTTTCACTTTCGCCATCTCGTAGGTGGCTTTTATGATCGCCTGCACACTCTTCTCTGAGAAATGTTCGTTTTTGGTCTTCTGATTGTCAAAGGATGTCAGAGTGCCGATGATATTTTTCCTTCCCAGCTGCTCCAGGGCATTGCGCAGCTCAGGCTGGAAGATGACGATCAGCGCCACGATCCCCACCACCATCGCATTCTGGAACACCCAGAGGACCACATCCATCTCCAGAATCACCGCTGCAAGAAATATCACTCCCAGCAGGATGATGCCCTTCAGCAGCATCCACGCCCTGGTATCCTTGATCCACAAAATCACATGATAAAATGCAAAAGCGATAATCAGAATCTCCAGCACGTCTGTGATGGTAAATTCCGGCATCTTCAGCCATACCACATAATCCCGAAAAAAACTGACAATTGCGTCCATATCTATCTCCATCCTTGTTATATTTTACCCTCGGTCCGTCTTGTTTTCACTTTCCTCTGCCTCTTCCTGCAGTGCTTTTTCCAGCTCCTCCTTCAGATCCAGCGTATCCTCCTCCACACCCGGCACAATCCTGGTGAGAGTCTTATCCACCACCGCCACCTTGTATTTGGGAACAGCCGTCACATAATAATAGTACTCATCATCCTCAAACTGAAGCTTTCTCGTTCCGTGGTAGTCCAGTGTCATCCGGAAAAACTGAATCACATAGGTCAGTGCCGCAGAAATCGCCACTTGCAGGGCGAGCCGCCCCGGAACCATATCCATATCCAGAATAATATTGCTCAAAAGATCCACAGTCATCAGGACAATATACCCCGCAAGAATCCCGATCTGGGAGCCGTAACGAATATTGCTCCTCCGAATCAGGTATGTACAGAGAAATGCCAGACAAAAGGCCAGCATCATCACCAACATCTCTGTATTGTGAAACAAATAATCCACTATGTACCGCAGCGGTTCCACTACACTGTCCGTCTCAGGCATCCCCGCCATGCTCAGGGCATACTGAACCACACCCTCCATCATATATTGGAACAGTATCCCCATGATCACAGCTGGCAGCATCACGGGAGAGACAAACAGGGCCGCCGCTATCGGAACCACATGACTGATGTGTACGGCCGACAAAAGTGGAATGGACAGGATCAGAAAACTCTGCCTTCTCTCCATCCTGGCAAAGAGGAGAAAATATATGGCAAGCACCATCACAAACACTACGGCCAGCAGCAGCGATACCCGGGAGACCTCCCCGCAGATCACCAGAAGGACCACGGCCGCCGACAGGACATCCGGCATGACCCCGCAAAACAGTGCCAGGGCAGCCATGACTCCCACAGTTTCAAAGAGGGAACCATAGCGCAGCTGATGTGTGACAATCCAGAGGGCGCAAAAAACAATCGCTACTTTCAGCAATATGCGAACAATGCGGCAATGCTTTTCATAAAAATTCTTCAGTTGGCTCTTCAACACCAGAAGCATCGTCATAACATAGTATCCTCCTGTTCCTCCGATTCATACAGCACTGCCAGTTCCTCCAGCGTAGCCTGGTACTCACCCACCCGCACAAGGGATTCCCTGTATTCCTCTGCCGCCACATGACAAGTGGCCGCAACGGAAACCGCAAGCACCACAAGCAATATACCTCCAAACCACAGAAAACATGACAGATACGGAATCTCCAGGGCATGAGCCAGAATGTATTCCATGTGATAAAGAGCAAGAAGCGCGGCCACGAGAACCGCTGCCAAAAACACTGACACAATGGTTTTGAGAACCTGCAGCCGGACATAGTCCATCTTCATAAATTGCGTTCTCCGCAGATCAATGCCGCCCTGGCCTTTCTCGTAATCAGACAATCGAATCATTTTTCTTATCTTCTCTTCGCTGAGCACCCCGGCACCTCCCCTGTCTCCTGAAATCCCATAAAGATATTCTATCACAAAAAGGAGGTTACCACAATGGGTAACCTCCCTAATTTCAAAAAGTTCCTCCGCATTTTTTGCAGAAATCTGTCGCTCATTCCTACTGTTTTTTCGTCGCTGTCAAAGTGACACTGGTGTTGCCAGCCACGTTGAAGGAGCCGCTCAGGGACAGGTTGAACTGGCCGATCAGATCATCGTCAGAGAGATAATAATACTGATAAGACAGGTTATTGTCATCCTTCTCTGTCCGAGACCTCACTAAATTGTAAGCCGACACTGTTCCGGTGCTGCCGTCCGACGCCGCAGGAACCATAGTGTATGTGCCCGGAAGCAAGTAAGCGTACATCTTTCCGTGATTGGCATCAATATATGAGGATACAACACGGACAGATGTGGTGTGCCCGTAGACATCCATCACTACAGGCAGATCCGTATAATCATCATCATCATACTCATCATAGTAATAATCACAATCATACGCAACAGCTCCCGGTGCATTGGATGTGAAATCCACACGATACATGGGCAGGGCAAAATCTTTTGTCACTGTAGCTGCCGTAAAGTTGTTTCCGATCGTCAGATCACAGTATCTGTCTCCGGCCCATGCCTCTGTATAATAGTCACCCGGCAGAACCTTGGCTGTGTATTTTCCGTTGCTGTCCGTCGTGGCATCCAGCGTCTCAATGCGGCCATACTCATCCATCTTGGTTGCGCCTGATACTTTGACATATCTCGCCGGCTGTCCTGCAGCATCCTTCACTGTACCTGTCACGGTCACACCCGCCACAAGATTCAGATTGAATGCGAGATTTGTCTTTACTTCCTTCCCGTTATTATATCCTGTCACCTCAAGTGTCAGAGGGTATGACCCGGCCGGGATGGCTACAGAGCTGTCGTGGCTCCAGTATCCCCCGTCCTCGTCCTCGTAGGACACCCACTTACCGATGCTCTCCGGAACATTCTTTATGTCGCTTGTACTATAGTCGTAATAAGTATCTGATATCCCTGCACCCGCCACAACAACTTCTCCAATATGGCTCAGCGGAGATGACGTCCCATATGGGTCATATTGCACTGTACTCTTATTATCGGGCGTGTACGCAAGCTGTGTCCTCGGCACGACTGTCCCCACAATAGTCGTGTCATTTCCCACATAAAATACGACCTTCTGGGTAAATGTCTTGCCGGCCTGATCTGTGCCGTTTATCACTACAGCAGTGCCATTTTCAACTTTGTTGTACAGACCGACGAACCGGACCGAGTCACCTCTTTTGCTAATTTTGTATGCAATCCCGCCAGGCATGGTGCCGCTCACCCCGGTAATTTTTATCTCGCCCTGGGCGTTGGTATTGCTTATGTTGTATGTCTCATTGCAGCTGTCCCCAACCTCGGCCGCTTCAAATTCCGTTTCGGTATTCCCGGCATTTCCGTAGTCGGCAACTTTGGAGACATAAATTTCCTTTGTCTTGTTCACGCTCAGGGAGGATACCGTAACCTTCACATAAGAGTTGGAAGAGATACCGCTCTCGCTGTCCAGAACAATACTGTATGTCTTGTTGTCCGTGGTCGTCAGTTTCTCCACCGTCTCCGTCGTGTTGTAGGAGAAGCTCGCCTCTGCTTTGTTCTGCACCTTAACATCCGATGCCTTCAGTGCCTTCTTGCCGCTGAGTGTCAGTGTCAGGATGCGGTAGTGGCGGACAGACAATCCCGAAACGCCTGTTCCCACCGTCACTTTCACGGAAGCCTTCTTCTTACTGCCGTCTGCCGCAGTGGCAGTGATTTTTGCCGTGCCTGCTTTTTTCCCTTTCACCACGCCCTTGCTGGACACCGCAGCCACCTTCTTATTGGATGTCTTCCATATCACTTTACTGCTGGCCTTCTTGGGTGTGACTGTAGCCTTCAGGGTCTTCTTTCCCTTGACAGCCAGTGAGAAGTTTTTGGAGTTCAGCTTAACCTTTTTTGCCTTTTGCTTCTTGACCACAATCTTCACTGTAGTCTTTTTCTTCCCTTTCTTTTTGGACGTAAGTGTAACTTTCGTCTTCCCAGCCTTTTTCCCTTTTACAACGCCTTTTTTTGACACGGTGGCAATCTTTGTGTTTGCCACTTTGTAGGACACCTTCTGGTTGGGGGACAACGTAATCTTTTTGCCCTTTGCCACCTCAGCAGTCTTTGCGTAGGGAGCATCCACTGTCACCTTCTTCGCTTTGGCTTCCGCTGACACAGCAGCGCCAAAAAACGTTGCAAATGCCAAAGCGCCAATCAGAAGATTAGCCTTGAACTTTCTCATCATAAGTTCCTCCTTTTTATTTTTTGGTACAATCATACCGCCACTCATTATAGCACCGGCGATACAAATAGTCAACCAATTTGACAACTCTGCCTTCTTAATATATAATAAAACGATGTTAGAATCCTAGGAGGTAATACCATGGCTGAAACAAAAAAAACTATTTTGACCTATGAGGGTCTGAAAGCATTGGAGGAAGAATTTCACGATCTGAAAGTAGTGCGCCGCCGGGAAGTAGCCCAGAAGATCAAGGAAGCGAGAGAACAGGGCGACCTTTCAGAGAATGCAGAGTACGATGCCGCAAAAGAGGAGCAGCGGGATATCGAACTGCGCATTGAAGAGATTGACAAGATCCTGAAAAATGCAGAAGTAGTGGACGACGACGGTATGGATTCCAGCGTGATCAACGTGGGCTGCACCGTAGTCATCAAGGATCTGGAGTTGAAAGAAAAAATGGAGTACAAGATTGTGGGATCCACCGAGGCAAACAGCCTCCAGGGAAGGATTTCCAACGAGTCTCCCGTGGGCAAGGCCCTGCTGGGTGCCGGAAAAGGGGATACAGTGGAGGTAGAGACGCCGGCGGGCATCATCAAATATAAGATACTGGATTTTCACAAGAATAAGTAAATATGGAAGGAAAAGAAAATGGCAGAAGACATAAATCAGTTATTGAAGGTTCGGAGAGAGAAACTGGCCAATCTCACGGAGGCAGGAAAAAATCCCTTTGAAATCACGAAGTGCGACGTGACGCATCACTCCGCCGACATCAAGGATCACTACGACGAGATGGAGGGTCGGACCGTGACCGTGGCCGGCCGCATGATGTTCAAGCGGGTGATGGGAAAGGCTTCCTTCTGCAATGTGCAGGATCTGAAGGGGAACATACAGGCCTATGTGGCCCGGGACAATCTGGGAGAGGATTCCTACAAGGACTTTAAGAAATACGATGTGGGCGACATCCTGTCCGTCACCGGCGAGGTCTTCAAGACCAAGACCGGGGAGATCTCCATCCACGCTCAGAGTGTGACACTCCTGTCCAAGAGTCTCCAGATCCTCCCGGAGAAATTTCACGGACTCACTGACACCGATATCCGCTACCGCCAGCGCTATGTGGATCTGATCATGAACCAGGACGTCAGGGAAACTTTTGTCAAACGCTCCAAAGTCCTCAGCAGCATCCGGCGCTATCTGGACGATCAGGGTTTCATGGAGGTGGAGACGCCGATGCTGGTGCAGAATGCCGGGGGAGCCGCCGCCAGGCCCTTCGAGACCCACTACAACGCTCTGGGTGAAGACCTGAAACTCCGCATCTCCCTGGAATTGTACTTAAAGCGTCTCATCGTGGGCGGCCTGGAAAAAGTGTATGAGATCGGCCGGGTTTTCCGAAACGAGGGACTGGACACGAGACACAACCCGGAATTTACTCTGATGGAACTGTACCAGGCCTACACGGATTACCACGGCATGATGGATCTGACAGAGAACCTGTACCGCTATGTGGCCAGGGAAGTCAACGGCACGGAGATCCTCCACTACGGAGAGCACGAGATGGATCTGTCCAAACCATTTGAGCGGATCACCATGGTAGACGCCGTGAAGAAATACGCCAACGTTGATTTCAACCAGATCGCCGATACGGCGGCAGCCAGACAGCTGGCCAAAGAGCATCACATCGAATTCGAGGAGCGGCACGAGCGGGGCGACATCCTGAACCTGTTTTTTGAGAAATATGTGGAGGAACATCTGATCCAGCCCACCTTTGTCATGGATCACCCCATTGAGATCTCTCCTCTCACAAAGAAAAAGCCCGACAATCCGGATTACGCGGAGCGTTTTGAGTTCTTCATGAACGGCTGGGAGATGGCCAATGCCTACTCCGAGTTAAACGACCCCATCGATCAGCGGGCCCGGTTTGAAGCCCAGGAGGAACTGATCAAAAAGGGCGACCAGGAAGCCAACCACATCGACGAGGACTTCCTCAATGCCCTGAGCATCGGTATGCCCCCCACCGGCGGCATCGGATTCGGCATTGACCGCATGGTGATGATGATGACCGACGCGCCTGCCATACGGGATGTGCTGCTGTTCCCGACGCTGAAAAGTTTGGAAAAATAAAGGAAACACTTGAAAAATGGTTAGCTTTCAAAAGAAGTCTAACCATTTTTGCATTCTTTTTTATTATCTTTTTAAAAGGGCAAAAAAGCAGGAACAACATATATTTACGCGATTGCTAATCATACTGTGAGTTTATAGGCATGCCGCACTCACCCCCACTCCTCTTCCAGCAGGAAATCTCGGATATTGCGGTGCTTGATCCCATCGCGGCTCATATCAAACTCATCCAGGGAGACAACATACTTCGGAAAGTTATCCCGCACACCCGCCAAGGCACCGAACTCCCGTCGGATGGTATCCTCCGAGGCTAGCAGATAGGCGACCTGGACATACAGCTTGTTCCCCTTATCCTCACACACGAAATTGATCTCCCTGTCGGCGATCCTGCCGACCGTGACTGTGTAACCCCGGCGCAACAGCTCCATATAGACAATATTTTCCAGCACAAGATTGATATCTTTCATGTTGCCGCCAAACACCGCCTCCCGAACACCATGATCTGCCATATAATATTTCTCATTCACAGTCAGTATCCTTTTCCCCTGGAGATCCTGCCGCTTTACCTTGTAGAACAGGAAGGCTTCGGTGCAGGCTTTGATGTAGTTTAAAACGGTTTCCGGCGACACAGACCGGCCTTCGTTTTTCAGATACCGGGAAATGGATGTAGAGGAAAAGGTGGTGCCAATATTGGCCGTGATATAAGTGATGATCCGCTCCAACATATCCACATCCCGGATGTGGGTTCGTTTGACGATATCTTTCAGTTCTACGGAATTGAACAAATCTCTCAGATATTGGCAGCTGGCTGTCTCGTCATAGCGGAGATTACTTAGATAAGGCATACCACCTGTTGTCAGGTATTTGCTGAAACATTCCCGCGCATCAGCAGTCGGGTAAATCATGTGATATGCTTCCATGAACTCTTCAAAGGAAAAGGGATAGATCACAAATTCCACATACCGTCCGGCCAGATATGTCGCCAGTTCGCCAGAAAGCAGTTTGGCATTGGAGCCGGTGATATAGATATCGCAGTCCATTTCCACACGAAAAGAGTTTATGCACTTTTCCCAGGCGACAACCTCCTGTATTTCATCAAAAAACAGATACACCTTGTCCTTAATCCAAGATGCCTGCCGCATAATCTCGTCATGCAACGCTTCAGCGGTGCAGAGGCGGGCGTTGCTCATATTCTCAAAGTTTAGGGAAATCATCTTTCGACGGCTCACACCACGTTCCGCTAGTTCATCTCTGATCAGGTCCAGCATAACCGATTTCCCGCTGCGGCGAATACCGGTCAAGACCTTTACCAGATCGTTCCCGATGAAAGGACGAATACGATTCAAATAGGTTTCCCGTTTAATCATAACGGCCAACCTCCTTTCCAAACAAAGCCTATGATATCACAGATATACCCGTTTTTCAATAGGTTTTACATGATTTTATCAGATATACCTTATAAAATCTATTTTTATTGCGTCCTAACGGATAAACTGTTTTTTATTGTTGCAAATGTTTTTTTGGTAATGTATAATAGCCTTATCAAGAAAGGAAGTGTTACCCATGCCAGCATTAGCCCGGGAAAAACTCCATACCATTGATGATATTTATGCCCTGCCGGATGGGGAGCGCGCCGAGCTGATTGACGGACAAATATACTATATGGCACCTCCGAGCAGAAAACATCAACGTATTGCAGGCGAAATATTTGCAATCATTCGGGAATACATCAATACCAACAACGGTTCTTGCGAAGTAGATATAGCACCCTTTGCCGTATTTTTGAATCAAGACGAAACAAACTATGTTGAGCCGGATATATCCGTAATCTGTGACAAATCAAAACTCACCGACAAAGGCTGTTCCGGTGCCCCGGACTGGATCATAGAAATCGTCTCACCCGCCAGCAGGAGAATGGACTATTTTACCAAATTGTTTAAATATCGCACTTCGGGTGTCCGGGAATATTGGATCGTGGATCCTGACAGAAAACGTATCACTGTATATGATTTTGAATCAGAAGATACCCGGGACTATACGTTCTCTGAATCAGTCAAAGCCAACATCTATGATGATCTGCTTATCGATTTTTCGGAGATTGCCGGCAGGCTGGATTGAGGTTGCGCCCTCAAAGACAAACATAGCGAAACGATCCCACACAGAGACAGCCGGCAAAGCCGGCTGTCTTTATCCATCCATCTTCTTATATTCTGTTTCGGCGTTGCTCTCGTCCGTCCCCTTCTTATACTGGATATAATGATACTCTTTGGCGATATTTTTCAGCGTATTCTTTTTCATAGCCGCCCAGCTGGCATCCGAGATGTCACACACCGTGTCGGGATATCCGGCCACAATGGCGGATGAGACACTGGGGGACGCTTCCAGCGACACACGGATCGGATAGTAACTCATGGTATCGAATGTGTTGTCGGTCACAGTGGGATTTACCACCCCCCGCAGCACCACCGCCGCATACTTGATGTTTTTGCCGTCCGAGAATTTCTGATTGTTCTTAAATACATTGTTTTTGATCACTGCATTCCTCCAGTTCAGCGCCCGCACAGCGGCATTGTATGTGCCGTCCACCGTGTTGCCGGTGATGGTCACATTCTCATGGTACAGCTGATTTTTCCCTGACGCAGAGTAGGTGTGGCTTCCGATCGCTGTCCCGACATTGGTGAAAGTATTATTCTGGATCGTGATCTTCCGGCATGTGGTTTTGTCGTGAGAGGACCAGTCATAGTTAAAACCGTTGGTGTTCGCATCCGTTCCGTCCACGTTGATGCACTCCTTGTGACTCTTGCCGTCGTATATCCGGAATCCCCGGAACACATTGTTTTTCACCGTCACATTGTAGGAGGAATTCAGTTCTATAAAATGGGATCCGTTCTGGTTCAGGAAAGTGATTCCGGAAACAGTGACATTTCTGGCATGACCCATCACCAGACTGATGACATTCAGCGCATTGGCACAATCTATAACCGCATTTCCCTCTCCGATGATGTTCACGTTCTGGGAGCCATTGTAACCCTGGATCGTATTGCTTGTCCCGTTTTTGGAGGGCGGGAC
Source organism: uncultured Eubacterium sp. (assembly GCA_964484225.1). Classification (GTDB taxonomy): domain Bacteria; phylum Bacillota; class Clostridia; order Lachnospirales; family Lachnospiraceae; genus Eubacterium_F. Next base: position 80,895 of record CAZAEM010000001.1, on the reverse strand, counting down.
AATACAAAACATGGATTTGGCCAGATCCACATCCGCCGTCGTACCGCCGGACTTCCGGATCACCACCCCGCTCTTCAGCCTCAAAGTGACATTGCTGGGGATACACACAATATTAGTCAGGCTGTAGGTACCCGCCTGTATCGTGACGCTGCCTCCGCCGGCATACTCCAGCTGCTCCATGTAGGAGCGGAGTACAAAGTACGTTTTCTTCTCCGTATATTTCTCGTGGTCCGTGTATCTCTCATGGTAGGGAAGCGTGCTGGTAGTGATGGTAAAATTCCGGTCAGTCTTATCCCGATAATAAAATACTCTCCCGTCATCTTCCGTCACATAGTAGTGTACCAGATCCGCCAGTACATTGTCGTTCCACTTTTCCATGCAGGTATTCTCCAGGACATCGTCCACTTTGGGGAAGCCCTTTCCCTTTCCTGTATTTTGTGCCGTCCAGAATCGCATCGTATACTGACAGCCATTGAAAGTGTTGCCGGTGATGACCGGATTGGTCACGCCGTATCCCCGTATATATTCTCCGATTTTGGTGCTCGTCGAAGTGTTTTTCATCGTGTTTGCAGTGATCTCCGGTGCAGACCAGCAGACCGCTCTCACCGCCGCAGCCGGATTTCTGAACACATTTCCCGTGATCCTGACGCCGGTCTGATACTTCACTTTCGTCTTGCCGTTTCTCAGCACAGCCACATATTTAACTGATCCTACAGCTGTCTCCTGGTCATAAAAATAGTTGTTGCTCACTGTGATGTTCCGGTTGATGGTATTGTCTCTCTTACCCCATTTTTCACGAAAACTGTCGATATCCTTGTTGATCGTCTCCAGCCGGATTGCCATCTGGTTCGCCAGACCGGCCACAGATTTCCCCTTATAAAAAGAACACTTAGACACAGTTACCTCTCTTGAACCCTCGATCCAGACATAACTGCCTCCCTTTTTATTGCGGAACCGGATATTCCGGATGCTGACAGACTGTGCATGTCCCACGTACACTGCGGTGCTGCCCTTGATACGGCCCAGATCCATCACCGCTTTCCCCGTCCCTGAGATCACAACATTCCGGGAGGCCGAATACTTCTTAACCGTTCTGCTTTTTCCGGCTTTAGCCCCGGACACCGTCTGAAACATATAGGCTGAACTCTTCAATTCCCTGGTCCCGGTTTTACTGGTCTTGAGAAGCCTGACTCCATCCTTGCACTTTATCGTGATCTTGGATGGCAGATACAGGGTACAGGGAATCTTGTAAGTCCCCTTCTTCAATGTCAGTCTTCCACCGCCAAGCTTTCCGATCCGCTCAATATAAGATCTCAGCATATAATACTGCTTAGTCTGTGCATTGTAGGTTTTCTCCTTGCGGTATTTCTTCTGGTACGTGCCGGTCCTGGGAGAGACGGTAAAATTTCGTTTGACCTTCTTCTTTTTCTTCGTCTTTCCCTTCGCTCCGGTTTTGTCAGTAGTCTTCGGCTTCGCCGACGCATTTGGACTGGCTGTCGTCTTCGGCTTCGCTGTCGCTTTCGGTTTCGCCGTCGTCTTCGGTTTCGCCGCCGCTGCCTGGGAATCCACATATTCGGGCTGGAACACGGTCAGGGCACTGAATAAAATCGCTGCCAACATGATTTTCCGTTTGTTTCCCATATATTTTCTACCTCTCTTTTATATCAGTCTGAAACATTCTATAGTATAAAAGATAATTTTGTCATTTTCGTAACAGATTCCCCAATTATAGTATTTACCGGACTCTTCCCGCTATGTCTGGTAAATAATTATTATTTTTCAACCATGTTACGGATTTTTCTAATCCCTCGACGGTCTTCGTCTCTACTACACATCTGCAACCACATTTTTCCGCCACGCTCAATCTCTGATCCAGGTCAATTTCTCCCGTCCCTAACGCCATATGATCCCGCTTTTGAAAACTGTCATGTATATGGAAATGACAGAGCCTGTTACGGTTTTTCATAATAAAGGATTCATCGACATTTTCTACAGCATTAGAATGCCCGACATCCCAGGTCAGACCAAAGACCCTGCTCTCGAGCAAAAACTCAATTGCCCCTCTCTCATACTCCCTGTAACCGTTTGTGTTCTCTATGCAAATGATTATATTTGCGTCACCAATGGCATTCTCGCAGACCTCACGAAACCTTTTCCACGAAGCCATATACTCCGTCGAATACTGCTCGAATAATTGAACCTTCCTGTCCGGCAGGGTGAAATGTACTCCATGGTTCATGTGCATATTGAGAACCGGGATATGGATCGCTTTGGCTGCACCGATCGCCCTCTCAACAGTATCTAAATACGCCCCGGCCACCAGTTTATTGAAATCACTGATATTCAGATTTTCATCGAGATGGATCGTATAACCGATCTGATATTTTTCCTGTAATGATTTCATGCCGGCAATATTTTCTAAACATTCTGTCTGATATTGAGGCAGATTCATGTTCAACTCGACAAAAGATAATCCCAGTTTCCTGCACAATTTCATCGTCTCTTCCAAACTCTCGATCTCAATCAAGGTCGGCATACCAAACTGTAGCATGTTAAAACCCTCCCGTCATTCTTTTGAAAGCCCATGATCTTCATCCATAATACTTGTAACAGCTTCAGGATTTTTATCCATAAAGGCTGTCACGGCCTCTATAAATCTCTCACCGTATTTCTCGTATTTAACTTCACCCACGCCGGACACATTCAGCATGGCCGCTCTGTCATGTGGTGCCTTGACGCTCATATCAATCTCTGTATCAAGCAGACCTATAGTATAGCATATCCATTATATATCCTCAACTTTTTTTGAATGAATCACTCTCCAATCCGCAAACCGGTAATTTCAAAATTTGTATTAGTCTGTGAACCCCAAATCACTTAATTTAATATTTTTATATTCCGGTGCAAGTGAATATGAGACAATTCGAACATTCTTATAATTCGCAATTAATATACTCCATTGTTCTAAATGTGGTGGATGGTTACGTCCATCATAGTACAAAGCCGGTAACCCCATTTGAAGATTTTCATAATAGCCGTCCAAGTCCAATGCATAGTATTCTTCCATAGAATTGAAACCCTTAAAATCATAATCTTTTTCCATCAGTATATAAGTTGCCAATGCTCTTGCTGTTCTTCCGTTGCCGTCTTCAAAAGAATGGATTGTCGCAAATTGATAATGGAAAATGGCGGCTTTAACAGGAACAGGCATCAATGTCTCGTTGTGATACCAGTCTGCCAAATCCGTAATCAACGGTTTGATATCTGACCATTCCGGCGGAATATATTCAGGCATACCTGTTCTGTTATCATATACTGCAAATAACACCCCGGGGGGCATTTCTCCTCTGAATTCTGATTTCTTATATTTTCCCTTTTGAGCAATATAGCCATGCAATTCACGAATAAAATCAACCGAAATTTTTTCTTCTCTACTGTGTGCATTTTCCAAAAAGGTTAATGCGTTCCAATAATTTAGAACTTCTCTTTCCGCATTGATCTTTGTATCTCTCCCTTTTTGATTTATTACCAATGAAGACTGTGTTGGTCACAAAAATATTGATATCTATATAAGTCTAACGATTTTTATAACGCAAATCAACGAAAAATGATTGACAACAACGTAATGTAATGCAATAATATGATTGGAGGTGATATTCTATGTTTAAGGTGAACCCATATAGACCAGGAGCTGGATTGATGCCAACGTATCTTGCAGGGCGTGACGAGGATGTAAATAATATTGAGCAAATGTTTATGGCCTTAACGATGAATGTTCCAACACAATCGGTTATTTTTAGTGGATTAAGAGGTGTAGGAAAAACAGTTCTTATTAATAAATTGCAGAAGATCGCAGAGGATAAAGATATATTTTGTAAACATATAGAAGTAGAAGAAAGAAATGATTTCATTTCACAGATTGCCACTTGTTCACAGGCATTTTTACGGAAAGTCAGTACAAAAGAGAAATTTAAGAATTTGATACAAAAATCACTGGACGCAATTAAATCTTTGGTTGTTTCGTTCGATCCAAATGATAATACATTTTCTTTATCTTTACAGGAGAGAGACTTATACAAATCTACTAATTTAACACAAAGCCTGACGGAAGTGTTTGCAACAATCGGAGAAACAGCTTACAAATCGGAAACCCCTATATGTTTTTTTATTGATGAAATTCAGTATATGAAATCTATGGAATTAGGAGCATTGATTGCTGCCCTGCACCGTGCCAATCAATTAGGCTATCCTGTCATGGTTATAGGTGCCGGATTGCCTAAAATATACAAAATGCTTTCTGATGAAAAATCATATTCCGAAAGACTCTTTTTGTATAAAGAAATTGATTCATTAACAGAAGACCAATCCAGACAAGCCATTGAAGAACCAGCAAGAAAGTTTGGAATATCATATACTGAGGAAGCAATAAAAAATATTATAGATGTGACAAGGGGATATCCATTTTTTATTCAGCAATTATGCCAAATTGTGTATAAAGAAACGGATAATAGAATGATAGGATTATATGACATAAAGAATGTAATTACCACATTCTTTAATACTCTTGATAATGGGTTTTTTAAGGTACGATACGAAAGATGTTCAGACGGAGATAAAAAATTTATATTTGCAATGGTAAAATGTGATGAATTGCCGTGTACGATTTCAAATATTGCAAAACAATTAAAAAAGAAAGTAAAATCTATTTCTCCAACCAGGGCACAGTTGATAAATAAAGGTATTATATATCCAGTCAGGCATTCTGAATTGGATTTTACAGTGCCAGAATTTAGTGGGTTTATTCGGAGATCTGACGAGTATAAACAATGGTGCGAAGAGGGTAAAATAAAGGGGTGAACTTTACGCCGTTAATAAAAACAATTTTTTCATCACATTATTTTTTATAATAGGGAATAATATATGTTAAAACATTAACTTTTTATTTTATCTTTCACAGTCATACCGGCCCCACTATTTTAAAATTGACACATATATTGACATTAAGTATAAAAATATGGTACATTATGTTCGGAGGTGATTCCTGTGCTTAAATCCTATTTACAGAAAAATTTTGGATATAATGAACCAATTTTTATAAATGAGTTATCTATAGACGGATTGAGTACCAACGCTATCAGGCAGTCTGTAAAAAGATTAACCGCAAATGGATTTTTAAAACGGTACGATACAGGAATCTACTATATTCCCAAAACCGACCTGTTACTTGGTTCAAGCTATCTTGATCCGTATCTCGTTATCATGCGCAAATTTATTCGAAACAAGAAAGAAACATATGGCTATATCACCGGCATTTCTTTTGCCAACCAGATCGGACTTACCACACAAATGCCTGCCATCATAGAGATTGTCACCAATCGGGAATCCACCGCCGGGCGAACAATTACAGTTGGCAGTCAGGCTGTACATCTTAAAAAATCATCTATGGAAATCACAACCAGTAACGCAGCATTGCTCCAACTTCTTGACACTATCAGTCAGGCTGAAAAATATACAGAGCTTACTATGGAAGATACCATTGAAACACTGAACTCCTATATACGAAAAAATGGTTTTTCAAAGGAAGACTTGTCTTCTGTTTCCGGTGCTTTGACTGGGGCCACAGCAAAAAAAATGATCGAGTGGGGGACAATTTATGAATTTACATCAAAATAAATCAATATTTGAAGAACTCATTATAGGAGCAGGTAATGAACTCGCAATTCCTATCAGTGTTATCGAAAAAGATTATTTTGTTAGTTTAACATTAAAAACGTTATCCGGAAAACTTCCGGATCTGGTATTTAAGGGTGGTACATCTCTGACAAAATGCTATCAACTTTTAGACAGGTTTTCTGAAGATATCGATATATCCTATACTGCCGAGTCCGGTATTCCAGGCGAAAGCCGGAAGCGTCAGTTAAAAAAAGCTATCATTTCCACTATGGATTTATTAGAGTTCCCAATAACAAACCTCGATCAGACAAGAAGCAGACGACATTATAATCGTTACAAGGCAAGCTATCCCTCCATATATGGGCAAAGTAGTTTCTTAAAGCCGGAACTTGTCGTGGAAACCTATGTCGCACTTCTCCCTTTTCCAACAACTTTGCTCATGGCAGACAACTACCTCTATCGTTTTTTGAGTAAAATAAATCGTATGGATATTGCAGAGAAATATGAACTTCTGCCATTTCCGATAACGACGCAAACCATAGAACGAACATTAGTTGACAAAGTTTTTGCCCTATGCGATTATTACCTTGAAGGGAAAATAACAGGGCATTCCAGACACATTTATGATATATATAAAATTGTGGAAGCAATCGGCATCCCTAATTCCCTATCAAGTTTAATTCCGGAAGTTAGATCAGTAAGGGCAAAACTTCCGGTCTGTCCTTCCGCTTCGAACAATGTTAATATCTCTTCTCTTCTGGCTGATATAATTGCAAAAAATATATATCGCAATGACTATGATACTATCACTACCAGGCTCTTATTTGTACCTGTAGATTATCCCACTGCAATCCAGGGATTAAAGAAAATAAGAGACAGCAAGGTTTTCCTCGAATAAGATTAATACAGGAGACACCCCCTGGGAGCGTCTCCTGTACTGTTTTTCTATTCTTTGTATCTATTATTTCGCTTTCTCTACCAAAGCCTCATACTTCGCCTTGGCGTCTGCCTCAGCCTTGGCAAAGAGCACTTTTGCTCTGTCCGGATTGGAGCGTGCCAGACGGTTGTAACGAACCTCGCCCATGATGAAGTCCTGATAGTTTCCTTTCGGCTCTTTGGAGTCCAGGATGAACGGATTCTTCCCTTCCTCTGCCAGCAGCGGATTGTAGCGGAACAGATGCCAGTATCCGGTCTCCACCGCTTTCTTCTCCTCTGCCTGTGCCGATTTCATACCGCCTTTGATCCCGTGATTGATACACGGAGCGTAAGCGATGATCAGGGACGGACCCGGATAGGCTTCCGCCTCCACAAAGGCCTTCATCATCTGATTCATGTCAGCGCCCTGCGCGATCTGGGCCACATACACGTAGCCGTAACTCATGGCGATGGCAGCCAGGTCTTTCTTCTTCACTTCCTTACCGCCGGCAGCGAACTGAGCGATGGCACCGGTAGGTGTGGCCTTGGATGCCTGTCCACCTGTGTTGGAATAAACCTCGGTGTCAAATACCAGCACGTTGACATCCTGTCCTGCTGCCAGTACGTGATCCAGTCCGCCGTAACCGATATCGTAAGCCCATCCGTCACCGCCGAGGATCCACTGAGATTTCTTGGCAGCGAAATCCTTCAGGGCAAGGATCTGTTTTGCATACTCGTTGTCGCAGTTGCAGGCCTCCAGGGCAGCGATCATTTCTCTCGATGCCTTGGCATTGGCTCCGCTGTTCTCGATGGTATCCAGATATGCCTGAACCTTGGCCTTCACATCCTCTTTCTCTGCCACCTTCAGAAGCTCTTCTGCCGCAGCCACAACCTTGGCTCTGTTCGCCTTCTGGCCAAGCTGCATACCGAAACCGTACTCTGCGTTATCCTCAAACAGGGAATTTGCCCAGGCCGGACCTCTTCCCTCATGGTTTACCGTGTAGGGAGATGCCGGTGAGGAACCGCCCCAGATACTGGAACATCCGGTAGCGTTTGCCACATACATCCTGTCACCGAACAACTGTGTCATCAGTTTCGCATAGGGAGTCTCGCCACATCCGCCGCAGGCTCCGGAGAACTCCAGGAGCGGCTGTTTGTATTGGCTTCCCTTTACGGTGTTCTCGGCGAATTTCTCCAGTACAGCGGCCGGAGGATCGATGGTCACACCATATTCAAACATCTCCTGCTGAGAGTGTCCCTGATCATAGGGAACCATGCTGAGGACGTTGTTTTTATTATTTCCCGGACATACATTGGCACAGGAGCCACATCCGGTACAGTCATCTGCGGATACGCTCATGACGAACTTCACGCCGTCCACACCCCTCAGGTCAACCGCATTGTTGGCCGGAGCTTTCGCCAGCTGGTCAGCGTCCATGGCCACCGGACGGATGCAGGCATGGGGACATACGTAGGAACAGAAGTTACACTGGATACATCCCTCCGGATTCCACTGGGGAACGTCCACAGCCACACCGCGCTTCTCATAGGCGGCGGAGCCGGACGGAAGCGTACCGTCTACGTACTCCTCAAAAGCGGATACAGGCAGATTGTTACCGTTCTGGCTGTTGATGGCATTCTGAACTGTATTTACGTAATCCACAAGATCTTTTCTGTCGCCGGTCACTTTCACAGAGAGATCCTCGTCCTTCGCATCCTTCCAGGAAGCGGGAATCTCGATCTTCTTATAGCTCTTGGCGCCGGCATCGATGGCGTCATGGTTCATCTTCACTATGTCGTCACCCTTCTTGGAATAGGAAGCGGTGGCTGCATCCTTCATGTACTTGATGGCGTCGTCCTCCGGGATAATACCGGAGATGGAGAAGAATGCCGACTGAAGGATGGTATTGATTCGTCCTCCCAGACCGATCTCCTTGCCGAGCTTGAAGCCGTCAATCGTGTAGAAATTGATATTGTGCTCTGCCATATATCTCTTCACCTGACCCGGCAGATGCTTCTCCAGCTCGTCCATATCCCATGCGCAGTTCAACAGGAAGGAGCCGCCGTCCTTCAGATCCTGCACCATGTCGTATTTTCTCACATAGGCCGGCATGTGGCAGGCTACAAAGTCCGCCTTGTTGATCAGGTAGGTGGACTTGATCGGGCTGTCGCCGAAACGGAGGTGGGAGATCGTCACACCGCCGGATTTCTTGGAATCATAATCAAAATATGCCTGCGCATACTTGTCTGTATGGTCACCGATGATCTTGATGGAGTTCTTGTTGGCGCCCACGGTACCGTCTGCGCCGAGTCCCCAGAACTTACAGCTCGTGGTTCCCTCCGGTGCGGTGACAGGGCTCTCCGTGCGATCCAGGGAGAGATTGGTCACATCATCCTTGATACCGATGGTAAACTGTTTCTTATCCTTGTTGTTGTATACCGCAATAATATCTGCCGGAATGGAATCCTTGGAACCCAGGCCATAGCGTCCGCCAAATACCGGAACGCTGTCGAACTTGGAACCCTTCAGAGCTGCTACCACATCCAGGTACAGAGCCTCGCCCGGAGCCCCCGGCTCTTTCGAGCGGTCAAGCACACTGATCTGTTTTACAGTATCCGGAAGAGCCTGGATCAGATGCTCCGCGCTGAACGGACGGAACAGGCGAACCTTTACCAGGCCTACCTTCTCGCCCTTGCTCATCAGATAATCGATGGTCTCCTCCGCCGTATCGCATATTGAGCCCATGGCAACGATCACTCTGTCGGCATCCTTTGCGCCGTAGTAGTTGAACAGCTTGTAGTCCGTGCCGATCTTGGCATTTACCTTGTCCATATATGTCTGGGTCAACTCGGGAATGGCATCATAATATTTGTTGCAGGCCTCTCTTACCTGGAAGAAGATGTCCGGGTTCTGAGCCGTACCTCTCTGTACCGGATGTTCCGGATTCAGACAGCGGTCTCTGTAAGCCTGCACGGCCTCCATGTTGCACATTTCTTTCAGATCGTCGTAATCCCATATCTCGATCTTCTGAATCTCGTGGGAAGTACGGAATCCGTCAAAGAAATGCAAAAATGGAACACGGCCCTCAATCGCCGTGAGATGCGCTACAGCGCCCAGATCCATAACTTCCTGTACGTTGCTGGAGCAAAGCATGGCAAAACCGGTCTGGCGGCATGCATATACGTCTGAGTGGTCACCAAAGATAGACAGGGCATGGCTCGCCAAAGCTCTGGCTGTCACGTGAATAACCCCCGGGAGCAGCTCACCGGCAATCTTGTACATGTTGGGAACCATCAGAAGAAGTCCCTGTGACGCCGTGTAAGTAGTAGTCAGTGCTCCGGCCTGCAGGGAACCGTGAACAGCGCCCGCTGCTCCTCCCTCAGACTGCATCTCGGACATCAAAACGGTCTGTCCAAAAATGTTCTTTCTTCCCTGGGTAGCCCACTGATCTGTATAGTCAGCCATCGGGGAAGACGGGGTGATCGGATAGATGGCAGCCACTTCCGTGAATGCGTAGGAAACGTGAGCCGCTGCGGTATTTCCATCCATAGTTTTCATTTTTCTAGCCATTGTAATCCTATTCCTCCTTATATATTTTATTAATAATTGTTCATGGCAACGGTTTCCAGCCGTTACAATTACTTCTGATTTTAGCAAATAAAGACCAAATTGTAAAGGCTCAAAAAATTTAATTTGAGGGCTCTTGACAAAGACCTCCGTTTGTATTATTGTATTATGTGTATCACACAAGTCGCATTTTATGACAGTATCAAAAATAAAAAAGAGAGGAGGCAGCCATGTCCTGGAATCTTTCCAACGACGGCCCTATTTACCTGCAGTTGATCCGGCACATCAAACTACGGATCCTGTCCGGGCGCTACGAATGCGGCGGACACTTTCCCTCCGTGCGGGAACTCGCCGCGGAGGCGTCAGTCAATCCCAACACCATGCAGAAAGCCCTCACAGTCCTGGAACAGGAGGGACTGCTGATCAACAACCGGACTACAGGGCGAACCGTCACCAGCGATCAATCCATGATTGACGAAACCAGAAACCAGATGGCAAAAGACATCCTGGATCAATGCCGTCAGTCTCTGCAGCAGCTGGGTTTTTCAGCAGCAGAAGCACAAGACTTAATTATGAAGGAGGAACTATGATTTTATTAGAAGCGAAAAATCTGAGTAAATCATTCGGCGCATTCCGGGCGCTGGATTCCGTGAACCTTACACTGGAGTGCGGTAAGATCATCGGACTGCTCGGCCCCAACGGCAGCGGGAAGACCACTTTTCTCAAGATAATTAACGGTCTTCTGACTCCCAACGGCGGAACCATCACCATCGGCGGGGAAGCGCCGGGTGTGATCACCAAGCAGCACATCTCCTATCTCCCCGACACCACTTTCTTCCCAAAATGGATGAAAGTCACAAACCTGTTTGACTATTTTGACGATTTCTTTCTGGATTTTGACCGCAGCAAGGCACAGGAAATGCTGCGGAGACTGAACATCGGAGAGAGTATGAAACTGAAACAGATGTCTAAGGGCACTCTGGAGAAGGTACAGCTGGTGCTCACCATGAGCCGCCATGCCAATCTCTACTGTCTGGACGAACCCATCGGGGGAGTGGATCCGGCCACCAGGGACTACATACTCCAGACCATCATCAACAATTACAGCGAGGAAGCTTCCGTGCTGATCTCCACCCATTTGATCGCCGATGTGGAATCTGTACTGGACGACGTGATCTTCCTCCAGAATGGACAGATCCGCCTCCACTCTTCCGTGGATGACATACGGGAGAAGGAGGGACAGTCTGTGGATTCACTATTTCGGGAGGTGTTCAGATGTTAGGAAAATTGATTAAAAATGAATTCATCGCTGTGGGAAGGGTTTTTCTGGGCATGTACGCCTTTATGATCGTACTGACGCCCCTGTTCAGCCTTCTGATGCGGCTTGGCTCACATTCTACCGCCGGTCTGCTGACCTTTGTCCTGCCCGTCAGCATCTTCGGTTATGTCGTTCTTATGATCGCCGCATTTGTGGCTTCCTTCGTGCTGATCGTCATGCGGTTCTACCGGACGGTATCCACATCGGAAGCCTACCTGACATTCACGCTTCCGGTGCCCACCTGGCAGATCATTTTCTCCAAGTGGCTGGTAGCCTTCATCCTGGAAGTCATTACCTTTGTCCTTGCTGCGGCATCCGTCATCGTCACCCTGGTACTGTCCGGCAGCATCACATTGCCCGAACTTGTAAATGCGCTGCGCAATTATCTCTATCTGACTATCCAGGATCAGAACCAGATACTATTCCTGCTCCTGGTCCTTCTGTCCTCACTGGCAGGGGCGGCGGCCGGGATCACCCAGTATTATTTTGCCATCAGCCTGGGCCAGATCATGAACGATCACCGGGTCATCGCCAGCATCGCCTTTTACATGGCAACTTACATGATACTGCAGTTCATCTCCATGTTTGCCGCCATACCTATTTCTATCATGGCGGAAGACAACCTGGATGGCCTGCTCTACACATCATTCGGCCTCAGCATTATAGAAAATCTGATTTTCGGCGCCATTTTCTTTGTCGGCACCTGTATGGTTTTCAAGAAAAAATTAAATGTACATTAAAGGCTAATTCCGGCTAAATTCGCTGAGTTCAAGACCTTCGTTGCGCTCCAGTGCCGTCTGTATACTCCATGGGTGGGTAAACAGCAGCAGTGGCCTGCCGCGGAGGTCTTTAACTTTCTTTGTGTCTGATGTGACGGACAGGCCGGATACATCGATCTCCTCATTCTCGATCCACCGCACGTGCTCATAGGGAAGCTGCTCCATGCGTATCTCCACGTTATACTCGCTCTGCAGCCGAAACTCCAGCACCTCAAACTGCAGGACTCCCACCACCCCCACGATGATCTCCTCCATACCGGTGTTGTACTCCTGGAAAATCTGTATGGCGCCCTCCTGGGCGATCTGATTGATCCCTTTCATAAACTGCTTGCGCTTCATGGTGTCCACCTGGCGGACCCTGGCAAAATGTTCCGGCGCGAAAGTGGGTATCCCTTCGAACTTCACCGGTTTCTTCCCCGTGTACAGAGTATCTCCGATAGAGAAAATGCCCGGATCAAACACACCGATGATATCCCCTGCCCAGGCCGTCTCCACATGCTTCCTCTCCTGGGCCATCATCTGCTGGGGCTGGGACAGCCGGATCTTTTTTCCGCCCTGGACGTGCATCACTTCCATACCTGCGTCAAACCTGCCGGAACAGATGCGCATAAAAGCAATGCGGTCCCTGTGGGCCTTGTTCATATTGGCCTGGATCTTGAACACAAACGCGGAGAAATCCTCAGAGAAGGGATCCACCTCCTCCCCCGCCGACAGACGGGGCAGCGGAGATGTGGTCATGTCCAGAAAATGTTGTAGAAAAGTCTCCACACCGAAGTTCGTCAGCGCCGAGCCGAAAAACACCGGCGACAGCTGCCCGGCCCGAACCTTCTCCAGATCAAATTCATCGCTGGCGCCGTCCAAAAGTTCTATCTCGTCCACCAGGATATCATGGTACTCTTTCGTGATCAGATCATCCAGATCCGCATCTCCCAGCCTGGCCTCCACCGTCTCCACTTTATGCCCGTTGTCACCGGCGATAAAGCGGGAGATCGTCCTCGTTTCCCTGTCGTACACCCCCTTGAAATTCTTGCCGGAGCCGATGGGCCAGTTGATGGGGCAGGTGCGGATCCCCAGAACGCTCTCGATCTGATCTGTCAGCTCAAAGGGATCTCTGGCCTCCCGGTCCATTTTATTGATAAAGGTAAAAATGGGGATCCCCCTCATCACACAGACCTTGAAAAGCTTGATGGTCTGCGCCTCCACGCCCTTGGAACCGTCGATCACCATCACGGCAGAGTCGGCTGCCATCAGCGTCCGGTAGGTATCCTCTGAGAAATCCTGATGTCCCGGCGTATCCAAAATATTGATGCAGAATCCGTTGTAGCCAAACTGCAGGACGGAGGAGGTCACGGAAATTCCTCTCTCCTTCTCTATCTCCATCCAGTCCGACACCGCGTGTTTCGCCGCCTTGCGTCCCTTGACGGAGCCGGCCAGATTGATGGCTCCCCCGTACAGGAGAAATTTCTCTGTCAGTGTCGTCTTGCCGGCGTCCGGGTGGGAAATGATAGCAAAGGTGCGTCTCTTTTCGATTTCTTCTCTCAATTCTTCCATGGTCTTCCTCCCAAATTTCTTTTCCTCTCAACGGAAAAAGTTGCACTGCCGATCTGTCAGACAGTGCAACTCGTCACGTAAACTGGGCTACCAGGATTCGAACCTGGAAATGCTGGAGTCAGAGTCCAGTGCCTTACCATTTGGCGATAGCCCAATCATAACCACAAGCGCTATTATACATGAAACTTATAGAGATTGCAAGCACTTTTTTTATCCGCGCGAAGGCAAAATGAGGATTCCGCCTATTCGCCGCCTCCGTCTCCATGAAACCGGACCAGCGTACACCGGGAGGAATCGTAAGTATATTTCTGCCCTTTTTGCGGAAACCGCATACCCAGTTTTTTTGCCATCTGAAAAATCTCCGGATAATTCAGCGTCAGGTTCTCCGTCTTTCTCTCCAGTGCGCTGTTCTCCTTCTGTATCTGTTCGATATCATTCTGCAGGGAATACACCTGCTGGTCCAGCAAAACCTTCTCGTTCTGCAGTCCGACCACATAGAAACATCCGGCAAAAGCCAGCACAACGCTCAGAGCCGTGGCACAGAATCCCCTCACCCATCTCTTCCGCCGCTTCTCCTTTTCTACATCCACCACCTTGATCCGTTTTCTCGTATGAATGATCTGTACGGCCGTGTTTCCGATTAAATAATCCTGTGTCGTCTTCATTCTCATCCTCATTTCTTATACACATCTGCATTCCGCATCGTTATCAAATCCGGGCATTCCACGGACGGCAGCCGCTACTTCTCTGCCATGTCCGCCGTGTCTCTCTTCCGGGGATCCTCCGTAGCATCTACGATCAGCATAGTGATCGCCCCGGAACGGCTGGTATAATGTTGATCCGCATAGCGGTCAACGCGCTCGATCACCTCATCTTCCAAGGTAATATTGACTCGCCGTTTCATTCAAATCTCCATTCTGTGCCGGCATCCTGCCATTTTCACACTTTATACCCATGATATACTCATATTATACACATATGTGACGTATAATGCAAGTAAAAAGTGTGTATAAAATGTACTTTTTATCACAAAACACTCCCGTTCACAGCACCTACACACAGAGAGGATTGTGAACAGACGCAGCTAAACACACAAAAAAAAGAGTGCTCTTAAGAACACTCTCTTCTTACTCTGCTGCCCCGCTATTTCCTATTTGAAATCTTTATCCTTGGGAAATGTTTTCCGTATACTGGCTGCCGAGCGAATCGTGTAAGTACTCTTTCCACACTCCGTACAGGTCCGATCCTCCCTCTCCACCTGCTCCTCCTCAAAGGTATGTCCGCATATGGGACATTTGTAAACATAGCGCTGTCTTGTATCCATACTGTCACTCCTCATATTTTTTCATCCGGTTTACATTATTATAATATAACCATGAGATTTTTTCAACAAATACAGTTGACATGACAGAAATTCTGTGATATTATAATCCTCGTGTCTGGTGAACGCCAGATCACGCGCGAGTGGCTCAGTTGGTAGAGCACGACCTTGCCAAGGTCGGGGCCGCGGGTTCGAGTCCCGTCTCGCGCTTTTTTCTTTTTTAAATTTAATTTCAGGAGGCACAGAAATATGAGTACATTATCCACTATTTTATCCACTGTTGACGATTTCGTGTGGGGACCTGTCATGCTGATCCTGCTGGTGGGAACCGGCATCTTCCTCACCATACGGACACGGTTTCTCGGCTGGCGTAATCTGGGCTACGCGCTGAGGAGCGGTCTTGGCAGGGAAGCCCGCACCACGGGGCGGGGCGAAGGTGACATCTCCCCCTTTTCCGCTCTCACCACCGCACTGGCGGCCACCATCGGCACCGGCAATATTGTGGGAGTGGCCACCGCCATGGTTGCCGGCGGCCCCGGCGCCCTGGTCTGGATGTGGCTGTCCGCCTTTTTCGGCCTGACGTCCAAATTCAGTGAGTGTATGCTGGCCATCAAGTACCGGGAGGTAAACGAGGCCGGAGAGATGTCCGGCGGTCCCATGTACACGATGAAGAAAACATTTAAGAACAAAAAATTCGGAGCCCTGCTGGGCTGGCTTTTCGCCCTTTTCGCCGTGATCGCTTCCTTTGGCATCGGCAATATGACCCAGGCCAATTCCATCTCCGGGGCCATCGAGTCCACATTCCACGTCCCGGTCTGGATCACCGGTATCATCATCACGGCCCTGGCTCTCTTCATCATCGTGGGCGGGATCAAGTCCATCTCCAAGGTGTCCCAGGTCGTAGTTCCCCTGATGGCCGTTTTCTATATCATAGCCGGCATCATCGTGATCCTCATTAACATCGAAAATATCCCGGCGGGTGTTGCCATGATATTCCGAATGGCCTTCAGCCCCACTGCGGTGGGCGGCGGTCTGTGCGGAAGCATCACTGCCGCCATGATGTCCGCCATGCGTTTCGGCGTGGCCAGAGGCGTGTTCTCCAACGAGGCCGGCATGGGTTCCGCCGCCATCACGGCAGCCGCCGCCACCACGGACAACCCGGTGCGGCAGGGTTACATCAACATGACCGGCACCTTCTGGGACACCATCGTAGTCTGTACCATCACGGGACTCTGCATCGCCAGCTCCGGAGCATTGGGCACAGTGGAGACCACGGCAGGCGCCGCAGGACAGTATGAGATAAACGCGGAGGCGGAGACACTGACCCTGGAGGATGAGATCAGTGATTCCCGTACCCTCTACCACTATACACAGTCAGAGGACGGTCTCACCTGCACCCTCACACCGGAGGGAGATGACGCCGCCATCGTCCTGACGGCCAAAGAACCGGAAAGTACAGGCAGCCTCCGGGGTACATATCAGGATTCGGATCTGAATGAATACACTTTCAACTCCGACGGATCCTATGAATACCATGCCCTGCTGACCGGAGCCGCATTGACTATAGCCGCATTCTCCGGCGCCCTCGGCACGGCCGGCGGCTGGCTGATCTGTATCGGGATCGCCCTCTTTGCCTTTTCCACAATCCTGGGATGGGAATACCACGGCGAGAAAGCCTTTGAGTACATAGCAAAGACACACAAATACAATATGGTCTACCGCATCCTGTTTTCCCTGATCGTCTACATCGGCTCCACCACCACTCTACAGATCGTGTGGAACTTTTCCGACATCGCCAACGCACTCATGGCCATACCGAACCTGATCTGCCTGCTGGCCCTGAGCGGAGTGATAGCAAGAGACATGCGGGAATACCAGCAGATCGTCAAGGCAGAAAAAGCGCAAAAAAAGAAAAGAGGATAACCTCCTGCATATTCCGGCAAGCCGGAGGCCGTCACCTCCAGCTCGCCGGGAACATGTATTCCTCCCGGTTTTCCAGTGTGTCAAACCGGTACCCCTCTGACCGGATATAATCGACGATCTGCCCCAGGACTGCCGCCGTGTTTTTCATGGTAGCAGAGTCGTGCAAAAGTATGATGGGCTGATCATGTCTGGTCAGATCTTTTTTTATATTCTGGAAAATCGTACCCTGGGCCACCGTCCCGCCCACGGAATCCTCCCCGGAGACATTCCAGTCAAAACTCCGGATGCCGTTCTCTTTCAGCTTTGCGTGGAGATCGTCCACGTAGGAACTGACATATTGGTTGTTGCTCCCCCAGGGAAATCGATGCAGTTTCGGACTCTCCCCCGTCACTTCCTTCATCCTCCGGGACGCCTTGCTGAAATCCTCAAAAAAACTTTCCGCATTGCAGTACATCTTGTTTTTCTCGTGGCAGTAGGTATGTACTCCCAGCGCATTTCCCTGCTCCACTTCCCTCTTCACAATGTATTCTTTCTCCGGCGTGATCTCATTTCCGATGAGAAAAAAGGTGGCCACCGCCTTCTTTTCCTTCAATGTGTCCAGCACCTTGAGCGTCACTTCGCTGGGCCCGTCATCGAAGGTGAGATATGCCACCTTATCTTCTTTCACACCGCTGGTGCTGCACTGATTTTCCTCCTGCACCCGGGAAATCATACGGGCAGTGGGAACATAGAGTCCACTGTTCGTCTCAGGATTCACATTCTGCTTCAGTTCGTACAACAGAGTCACGCACAGCAGGCACACGCACACAATGTACAAAACTCTCTTCAAGCCGCTCACCGTCCGGCAGATATTTATACCATTCTATGCAAAAAAGCTATGAATGTTCCAATACTCTCCCGGCCACCTCCGCCGGCACACTGGCCCTGATAAAAATGCCATCCTCCCGGTACTCCTCCGTCTCCAGCCTGCCATACCGGCGGATCAGCTGGATCTTTCCCGTCTCCCCGTAGGGAAATGTCCTCTCGATATCCACAAACCCCCGGTCCAGGATATGGCAGACCTTATCCAGCAGGACATCCAGGCCGATCCCCTCTCTGGCCGACACATAGGTGAAATCATCACAGCGCAGATCTCTCCGCCCCTCTCTCTCCTCCGGGGACAAAAGATCCATCTTGTTAAATACCGTCAGTACCGGTTTGCCGCCGGCTCCCAGTTCCCGCAGTGTATCGTAGACCACTTCCATCTGCAGATCATATCTGGGGTTGGAGGCGTCCACCACATGCAATATCATATCCGCATACCTGGCTTCCTCCAGAGTGGAACGGAACGCCTGTATCAGCTGGTGGGGCAGTTTGCTGATGAATCCCACCGTATCTGTAAACAGAAGTTTCTGACCGTCCTCCCGCTCCAGACTCCTGGTGGTGGGATCCAGAGTGGCAAAGAGCATATCATACTCCGGCACACCGGCATTTGTCAGAGCGTTCAAAAGCGTGGATTTGCCGGCATTTGTGTAGCCCACAATGGCCACTACAGGAGTAGAATTTTGTCTCCGCTGCTTCCGCATGGTATCCCGGTTCTGAACCATCTCCCTCAGCTGGCGGTTCAGGGCAGAGATCCGCTCCTTGATCAGCCGCCTGTCCATCTCCAGTTTCTTCTCTCCGGGGCCTCTGGTCCCGATTCCGCCACCCAGCCTGGACAATACAGTACCCAGCCCCGTCAGCCGGGAACTGCGATACCGCAGCTGGGCCAGCTCCACCTGGAGTTTTCCCTCGCTGGTGTCGGCGTGAGCGGCAAAAATATCCAGGATCAGCACCGTGCGGTCGATCACCCTGGTATCCAGTGCATCTCTGAGATTTGTGATCTGGGCCGGGGACAGTTCGTCGTCACAGATCACCGTATCCGCCCGGAGATCCCGCACCAGTCCTCTCAATTCCTCCAGCTTGCCTTTGCCGATATACGTACCCGGATGGGGTGCCTCTCTCTTCTGGACCATCCTTCCCACCGGCTCCGCCCCTGCCGTCTCCGCCAGCTCCTGCAGTTCGGTCAATGAGTATTCCACATCTGTCTCATCCTCCCGGTCGATGGCCACCAGGAAAACCCGCTCTTTTTCTACTTCTGTCTCATATAAATTGTCACTATATTTCATATTCAAACTCCCAAATCAGTTATGGATCTTGCCGATACCGCGCAGATTCATGTGATGACTAACATATCCTCAACGTGATCTCTCCGGTGCGCAGAACCTGCTCCGTCCCGTCTTCACACCGGACGAGCAGCCCTCCGTCATCGTCAATATCGAGGGCAAGCCCAAAGTTCCAAATCTCCTTCCCATCGGCCAGAGAGGAAGAGGAAAACTTCACTTCCTTTCCCAGCACATTGGACCATCTCCGGTAATCCTCCAGGTAGGATTTGTCTCCCAGCTCATCGTAGAGTGCGCGCAGTTCATTGATCACATGCGCCGCCAGCGTATTTCTCGGAATCATCTTATCCCCGGTACATACCGAACCGGCGATCCCCCGCAGTTCCTCGGGAAAATCATCCTCCGCCATCCGATAATTGATACCGATCCCCACCACCACCGTGTTGATACCGCCGCTCTCGAAATCCGATATCGCCTCGGTGAGGATCCCGCAGATCTTTTTCCCTCTGAGATAGATGTCGTTGACCCACTTGATCTCCGGCTCTTCCCCCAGAGTCTGACGAATCGCCCGGCAGACAGCCACGGATGCTGCTGTGGTGAGCAGCACCATATTTTTCGACTCCTCCGGTGTGGGCCGGAAGAGTATACTCATATAGATGCCCGCTCCCGCAGGAGAGAAAAACCCCCGGCCTCTGCGCCCCCGGCCCGCCGTCTGTTCCTCTGCAATGACCACAAGCCCCGGATCCGCTCCCTCCAGGGCGTGCCGTTTCGCCTCCAGATTGGTGGAGTCCACACACTTGAACACCATCAGCGGGCAGTCGCTGTACTCTTCCCGCAGTTCCAGGCGGATACCCTCTGCCGACAGCACATCCGAGTCCTCCCGGAGACGGTATCCCCGGTTGTTTGAGGCCAGAATACGGTATCCCTCCTCCCGAAGCGCCGTGACCGCCTTCCAGACCGCCGCACGGGTGACTCCCAGGCGGTCTGCCAGCTCCTGGCCGGACAGGCTCTTATCCCGGTTTCCCTCTAAAAGCTTAAGGATTTCCTGCTTCACACTCATTTTTATCCTCCCCCGTTATCTCCTGACGCATGACGTCGCCTGCCTCCGGCAGGACGTCCAGCTGCATCCATATTTTTTCTTTGGGATGGGGACAGGACTCCACCGGCCCCTCCTGATTCCACATCTTTTTTACCGTCCCTCTCACATTCTCCCCGGAGACTTTCATAATCTCAATCTCATCCCCCGCGGAAAACTTGTTTTTCTGTTCAAAAACCACCAGTCCCTCTTTCGTGACATCTTCCACGATCCCCAGGAATGTGCTCTCCCTCACATAAGTGCTCTCCCCGTAAATCTGTGTGTCGTGGTTCGTGGGGCCGAAGAAGAAACCGGTGGTGAACCGGCGGTAGGTACATTTGCCGATCTCCTCCCGGTAGAGCGGGAGTCTGGCTCGATATTTCTCCGGATCCTCCAGAAAATCATCCAGCGCCCGACGGTAGGTTCTGGTCACCACCGCCACATACAGAGCGGTCTTCATCCGCCCCTCTATCTTGAAGCTGTCGATCCCCGCCTGCACCAGCTCCGGTATGTATTCGATCATGCACAGATCCCGGGAGTTGAAAATGTAGGTGCCCCGCTCATTCTCCTCCACCGGCAGGTACTCTCCCGGTCTGGTTTCCTCCATGAGATAATACTTCCAGCGGCATGGGTGGGTGCAGGCCCCGCGGTTGGCATCCCGCCCGGTAAAATAATGGCTCAGGAGACAGCGGCCGGAGTAGGAGATACACATGGCCCCGTGGACGAAAGTCTCGATCTCCAGCTCATCCGGAATGTGCGCGCGGATATCCGCGATCTCTTTCAGGGAAAGCTCCCTGGCCGTCACCACCCGGACGGCCCCCTGCTCCTGCCAGAATCGGAAGGTTCTGTAGTTCACATTGTTGGCCTGGGTGCTGACATGTATATCGATCTCCGGGCAGACCTCTCTGGCCATGGCAAAAACCCCGGGATCTGAGATGATCAGGGCGTCCGGCCCCATCTCCCTCAGTTCCTGAAAATACTCCTCCACCCCGGCGAGATCCCGGTTGTGCGCCGTGATGTTCGCCGTCACATAGACCTTTCTTCCGTATCTGTGGGCAAAATCAATCCCCTGTCCCATCTCCTCCGGGGAAAAATTCTTTGCTTTCGCTCTCAGCCCGTACATCTCCCCGCCGATATACACTGCATCGGCCCCGTAGTGAACGGCTGTCTTCAACACCTCCAGGCTGCTGGCCGGCGCCAGGATCTCCGGTTTCTTCATTCCTTATCCCTCTTCCCCTTCTTTTTGCTCACTGTCATGCCGTCGCCCACGGGAAGACATATGGTCTCCAGATCCCTGTGATCCATGACACATTGCAGATACTCCCGCATCCGCCCGTGTATCGTCCTGTCCCGTCTGGTCACCGCGTAGCGGGACTCCAGCACATCACCCTCATGGAAAATATTGTCCGACACCAGCATCCCGCCCGGCAGCAGAAGCGCCAGGATATCCGGCAGAAAATTCATATACTGCCCCTTCGCTCCATCCATGAAAATGAAATCAAAACTCTCTCCCTTTGCCACCAGACCGGGCAGGACGGAGGCTGCATCCCCCTCCAGCAGACGGATCCGGCCCTCCGGATCATACTCCGCAAGATTTCTCCTGGCTTCCACAAGGCGCATCTCCACCTTTTCAATCGTAGTGATCCGGCCATGGGGCAGACAGGTTTTCATAAACAGCGCCGAATATCCGATGGCCGTACCCACCTCCAGCACCCTCTCCGGCTTTTCCGTCTTCAGCAGAAAACGGAGTACGTCCCGGGTGCCCCGGCGGATCACCGGCACATGATGCTCTATGGCATATTTTTCCAGCTTCCGGATATGTTCCGGAGGCTCATCCCGAAACCGATCCAGGAATACCTCTGTTCTATCTCTCTGCTCCACTGCTGCCTCCTCCGGCTTCTATCCAAAAAAGCGACAGGTTACGTCGCTTCTTTGACTTGCATGATTTCCTGCAGGATCTCTTCATAATCCATGCTGGAATTTAACGTGTAGGTCCCCGGCTGCAGAGCGCTGTCCCGCTCCTTCTGCAGCTGCATGCGCAGATAGAAGGAATATTTGTTTTTCACAAGGTTTTCCTCCGCCAGCATGGACGCCACCTCCATCTCACTCTGGGAGGCCTCCACCGTCACTTCCTCATCCCGGCCGGGCGGCAGATCCACACTGGTGTCCGCCAGGGTTTCATAGGCGAAATCGTACACCACATGTACCAGCTGTGCGCCGCCGAAAACCGCAAGCCCGTAAAAGATGATATTCAGTATGACGATCAGCGCCGCGCGCACAGCCTTCAGCATGGTCTAAACCTCCATTATGATCGGCAGGATCATGGGATTCCGCTTGGTCTTCTTCCAGAGAAAATCGTTCAGTGAATCCTTGATCTCCGTCTTCATCCTGCCCCAGTCCGTGATACCCCTGTCGTAGAGACGTTCCAGCGCGATATTGACCACTTCCCGGCACTCATCCATCAGGTTCTCTGACTCTCTCACATACACAAAACCGCGGGACACGATATCCGGCCCGGACAGAATCTGGTTGGAACCCCTCTCCAGGGTGAGCACCACTACCAGCAGCCCGTTCTCGGACAGATGCTGGCGGTCTCTCAGCACGATATTGCCCACATCGCCCACACCCAGGCCGTCCACCATGATTCCCTGGGCCTGTACCTGGCCTACGATCCTGGCATTATCACCCTTCAGTTCCAGAACATCTCCGGAACGCAGTATCACCACATTTTCTTTTGGTATCCCCATCTTCTGGGCCACCTCACTCTGCCCCAGGAGATGGCGGTACTCGCCGTGGACCGGAATGGCGAATTTCGGTTTCACCAGGGAGTAGATCAGCTTCACTTCCTCCTCGCAGGCATGTCCGGACACGTGGGTATCCTGTATGATGACTTTTGCTCCCTTCTGCGACAGCTCGTTGATGACCTTGGACACGGATTTCTCGTTGCCCGGAATAGGACGGGAGCTGAATATCACCACGTCCCCCGGTTTGATCGTGATCTTCCGATGAATGGACGCCGCAATGCGGGACAATGCCGCCATGGCCTCGCCCTGGCTCCCTGTGGTGATGAGTACCAGCTGATCATCGGTATAATTTTTCATCTCCTCCAGGCTGATCATCATATTGTCCGGCACCCGAATATAACCCAGCTCTATCGCCGTGTTTACGATATTGACCATGCTGCGCCCCTCGATGACCACCTTGCGGTTCTGTCTCTGAGCCGAATTGATCACCTGCTGGACACGGTCCACGTTGGAGGCGAAGGTCGCCACGATGATACGGCTCTTGGCGTTCTCCTCAAAAATATTGTCAAAGGTCTTCCCCACTGTCTTTTCTGACATGGTAAACCCGGGTTTCAGAACGTTGGTGCTGTCGCACATCAGGGCCAGCACCCCTTTCTTCCCCAGCTCGCCAAAACGGGCCAGGTCTATGGTATCGCCGAACACCGGCGTGTAATCCACCTTGAAATCCCCGGTGTGGACAATGATGCCCGCCGGCGTGTAGATCGCCAGTGCCGCGGAATCCGCGATGCTGTGATTCGTCCGGATAAACTCGATCCTGAAATCACCCAGGTTGATATACTGGCCATAGGTGATCACTTTTCTCTTGACGTTGTTCAGCAGGTTGTGCTCTCTCAGCTTGTTTTCAATGATGGCCATCGTAAGCTTCGTGGCATAGATGGGGACGTTCAGCTCCTGCAGGACATAGGGCAGGGAACCGATGTGGTCTTCGTGACCGTGGGTAATCACGAAACCTTTGACCTTCTCCCTGTTATCCTGCAGATACGTGATATCCGGGATCACAAGATCCACTCCCAGCATATCGTCCTCCGGAAACGCCAGACCGCAGTCCACCACGATAATGCTTGTCTCCGTCTCAAACGCCGTAATATTCATTCCGATCTGTTCCAAACCACCCAGGGGAACGATTTTTACAGATTCATTCCCTTTCTTTTCTTTCTTTCTCAAAAAATACACCTCTCTATTCTACTCTAATGTCGATATCCTCCAGCAATTCCTCAAAATATCTGGATATAATTTTCAATTCCTCTTCTTCCTCCACTACTTCGTACACTATCTCGTCGCCGTCCGCGGTCTCGCTCAGGATCAGAGCGTCCACATCGTCTCCCTGGTCAGAATCCGCCACCAGCAGGTAGGATTTACCTGCAATATCGGCTTTTTCCACCACAAAAAAAACCTCCTCACTGCCATCCTCCGCAGTGAGCATGATCTGACTGCTGCCTTTTTCCATTTTACCCTCCATTGAAATTTTCGCGTGTCCTGTCCATGGAATCCAGATAGCCCTGCAAGATAAGGGAAGCCGCAAGCTTATCCACATATTCTTTCCGGTGTTCCGGCCGCACTTTCCCCTCTGTCAGCACGTCCATTGCAGAAACGGTACTGAGCCGCTCGTCCCACAAAACGACTTCCAGTCCGGTTCTGGCTATCAGTTTCTCCATAAACTCCTTCGTCCTCTGTACCCGTTCACCTTCAGAATTGTTCATATTCTTCGGATAACCCAGTACGATACGCCCTACGTCATTCTCTTCCACCAACTGCTGAATACGCGCAAGAGTCTGTCGTAATTTGTTTTCACTTTTTCTCTTTATCACTTCAACGGGTTGTGCTGTCAGGAACATAGAATCGCTGATTGCTACGCCGACAGTGACAGAACCGTAGTCGAGTCCCATGATCTTCAAACTGTTTCCCTATTCTTTCAAATTGTTCTCAATATAATCCTCCAAAAATACTTCGATGATCTCGTCACGCTCCGCACGCATGATCAGGCTGCGCGCCCCCTTGTGACTGGTAATATAGGTCGGATCTCCGGACATCAGATACCCAACAATCTGATTCACCGGGTTGTACCCCTTCTCTGTCAAGGCATTGTATACGGACGCAATGATGTCCCGCACATCGTAATCGCGGTCTGCATCCACTTTGAAATACTGCGTATTGTTGATTTCCTGCATTTTGCCACGTCCTTTTTCCGTTAATCATAACCTAGTTGTTCTCATTGTAATATAACTGGGGGGAAATCGCAACTGTTTTTTGTGTGATAATTTTTAATTATTTGTGAATTTTCTGAGGCGGCAGAAGCAAATGATTCCCAAATAACAGTGACTTTCATAGAATATCAGATTATGAAATGCAATATTTGCCGTTGCATTCCTTTGTCCCACATGGTATAATACGTGTAGCATTTTTTTCAAGTACTGCATTATATAACTTGCATCACGGGGTATTAGCGCAGTTGGGAGCGCGCCACACTGGCAGTGTGGAGGTCACGGGTTCAAGTCCCGTATACTCCATTTGTTGAAGAACAGCGTGTTTTAGGGCAAGAAAGCCGAGAGCCCCGAAAAATAAGGGTCTCTCGGCTTTTGCTATTGCTAATTAGTTCGCGATAAACTAACCGGATTTACTAAAACCAAAGATTTTTTTGTCACAAAATTTGTCATGACCTTTTACTTTTTTCAGCGAAATCCACCGCAGCTTCCCCTTCTTCGTGTCTTTTTTTAATCGTCCCCAGGAGCCTGCATTATGCCCCAACTGCTGAATGTTACGCCTTTTTCCAAGCGGAAGCGTGTACGAATCGGCATTGTCTGCGCCCCCGCCTTCGGTGAAAATGCTTACAACGAAATTAATTCAGAAAATAAAACTATTGGCTTTTTCTCCTCTATTGTTTAAGATGTTTATAGAAAGGACGTTGCCGGTAGACGATTGGCCCAAATTATCAGTTACTTATTGCAAAGTAACCGCATCCTTTGATCCGGGGCGGTTACTTTTTTGTGTTAATCAATGCAATAACCAATGTGATGACAATCGTGAGAATCATCAGCACTATGGATAGCATTTCGAAATCACTCATAAGTCTGCCCTTCTAGACTTTCTCAATCTTTTTCAGCAAAGTCCTGTGAGCCGTCCCCCCCTTGAAGCACATTCACCAACATAGTCAAATCGCTTTGAGCTCATTTTCTACCTGTTTCCAGTCTTTTACCGTAAAAACATCCTCTCTCGGCTCATATTTCATATCCATCGCGCCGATATACCACACCGGAAATAAACCCGCCTCCATCGCACCCACGATGTCACACTGGTATTGGTCGCCAATATACCATACATCCTCCGGCTGCAATTCAGCCTTCTCCAGTGCCAATTCAAATATCCGCTTATTGGGCTTGCGATACAAATACTCGCTGGTTGCAAGGATAAACTCAAAATCATTTTCCGGAATACAGTGATTGATCCTTTGCCGTACAGCTTTTCCACAATAAGAAATATTGCTGATCACACCTGTGCGTATTTGATTTCCTTTTAGAAATGAAAGAAATTCACCGACTCCGGCCGTTGGTGTCCCGGGAGCTGCCGCATCCCAAAACACTCTGTCAATCTCTTCGGCGGGTAATGCTATTTCTATCCCCTGGGACTCATACAAATATTTTGTGAACATATAGTTGGGAATTTCCACCGGAAACAAATGTCTCTTTTCCGGATCAAACCTCCCCAGCTCCTTATTTAAGCAATCTGCATAGGCCTGCACTTCCTCTGCAGATTTATTATACTTATTTTTCACTGCATATCTGAGAACAGCCTCCGTCCCCTTTATCCCGTCAAAGCGCTGTTCATTCACCAGGGTTTGACCATAGTCAAACAAAATCATTTCCGGTTTCTTCATGCTCTGCCACAACCTCTATTTCTCTTCAATCTTTCCTGCCAGTCTCTTCCTCTGTCTCCGCTCATGGGCCAGATCTTCCTGAATGGCGTCCATACGTTTAAATATATCGGCAATAACATCCTCCTCCCTGAGTGCCCGGGCCGGATTCTCCTGTTCTTTTCTTTCTTTGATATCCCTGGCGAATAATGCTTTAAACAGAACACGCACAAGGGGCTGGATAAAAAACAATTGCGTAAAAAGGGCAAACGGAAAGTTAAAACACACCAGCTTCAGCCAGATGGCAAACAGCGAGATGACTGAAAATCCCGCATAGTAGGGATAGTATAAAAAGGCGGCAACCAGACTCATCATCGGGCACATCAATCCCACTGTAGCGCATATGATGGCGCTCTCAAAGATCATGGGATGGCTCTGTCTCGGATCGAACACCCGGGACGCCAGACGGAAGGACAGCGGGCTCCCCACCAGCAATTCCAAAGCATAGGCAAAGCAAAATTCTACCAGGATGACCGCCCAGACAGGCAGAAAGCTGCCGAACATGTACACGCCTCCCTGCAGGCGGATCGCATCGAGAACTCCCGAAGCGTTGTTCAGCGCTATCAATGTGTTTCCGTTGATGACATAGAGACTATAAAATACGTAGGCGTGGACGGTGATCACCACCGTCAGCAGGGCAAATATCATTCTTTGAAATTGATTTCTTGGCATTTCTCTCTTCCTTTCTTTCTCCGCATGGGCGGAGTTTTTATGATTTTTCTGTTTTAAGACGCAAAAAGACACACGCAGGACGCAGTAAAACCGATGCCGGATCCTACATAAGTACCGTAATCAGATTTACATGCCGACCGCCCGGGGCGGTTCGTCACTACGTGTGTCGTTTATGTATGTCTTGTTCTATTTTTGCCAAGACAGATATTATCATAAGATTTTTCTGAAAGTCAAGGATTTTTTTTATAAATTACCAGTTTCCGGATAAGGAAATTGTAGATAAAAACAAGGCCTGTAGCTATCATTTTGCTGATCATCTCCGGTACCGCCAGAAACTGGACGAGACAGAACATGATGACCAGATTGAAAAACAGGCCGGCCACACTGGCCAGGTAGATGGCGCTGAGTTCCTTCCACAGGCTCATATCCTCCCGCTTCTCAAACACCATCAGGCGGCCGAAGCCCCAGTTGGCAAAAGTGGACAGGGCAAAGGCCAGGGCGGTGGCCAGAAGATACTGGATCCCCGCCAGGGAATCCAGCACCCAGAACGCTGCCCACTCAACCAGAGTGGCCAACCCGCCCACGATCAGATACAAAATAAACTCCTTGATTTTTTCGTTTTTCATCATCTATCAGGCCTTTTCCTCGTGATATTCTTTCTCTGTATTTACATTCCAGATATTTTTCTTGTCCCGGACTCCCTCCTGAATGTTTTTCACTGCCTCGAAGGAGGTGACCATGGAGTGATCCATATTGTTGTAGCGGTGCTGTCCGTTGCGCCCCACACAGTAAAGATTGTCGTACTGATCCAGGTAATCGATCAGTGTGTCGATCTCACTGTAGGTGTCAAAGTAGGCGGGGTAGGCCTTTTTCACTTTCTCACAGTGGGCGTCCAGCACCTTGTCGTCGGCATCGATGACTTCCATGCGTCTGAGTTCCTCCGTCCCCAGCGCGATCCACTCCTGTTCGGACTTGTTCCAGTATTCATCCCCCTCTGTGCAGAAGTACTCCAGACCGATCCAGACCGTCTCTTCCGGTTTTTCCACCAGATAGGGCGACCAGTTGTTGAAAACCTGGATCCGTCCCAGTTTCACACCGGTATCCTGCACATAGATCCAGCAGTCGGGGACGATATTGGCCAATGTCTTCAGTTTCGTGAGGTTTTTCAGATTCAGCTTGTCCAGGAGGAGCCCCACCGTCACGAAATCCCGGTATGGCAGCCCATCGCTGATACTCTGTATTTTGTCCGGCACATCGTTCATGCCTGCCACCAGATCTTTCAGGGGCATGGATGAGATGAAATAGTCCGCTTCCTCCGTCACTTCCTCTCCCCCCCGGAGATAGGTGACTGTTTTCACACGGCCCTTCTCCGTGGAGATCCGGGTGACCCGGCAGTTCTTCTTTAGGCGGCCCCCCATCTTCACAAATTCATCGGCTGCTGTCTCCCACAGCTGTCCCGGGCCGTATTTGGGATAGCTGAACTCCTCGATCAGAGATGTCTCCACCTTGCGGTTTTTCCTGCCGGGCAGGATCTTGGAGAAAATATCCCGCAGGATTGCCACTACGGACAGTCCCTTGACGCGCTGCGACCCCCAGTCAGCCGAGATATCCCGGGGATGTCTGCCCCACAGCTTCTCTGTGTAGCCCTCGAAAAACATGGAGTACAATTTCTTTCCGAAACGGTTCATATAGAAATTTTCCAGCGAGTCCTCCGGTCTCTTGTGGATCACTGAGGCAATATAGCTGAAACCGGCAGCCACTGTGGTGAAAAATCCCATGTTTTTGATGGTGTTGAAGTTCATCTTCACCGGATAGTCGAAAAATTTCTTGCGGTAATAGATTCGGGAGATACGATTCCGCTTTAACATAACCCGGTCTTCCCTGTCCGGGTCGGGGCCGTTCCCAGAGAGACTGACCTCTCTGTCCAGCACTTTGTCATCGTAGGATGGCGCCCCCTGCAGCGGCATGATATCATCCCACCACCTGGTCACCCGCTCATCCTTGGAGAAAAAGCGGTGCCCGCCGATGTCCATGCGGTTGCCATGATAGCGGACAGTCCTGGATATCCCTCCGATATTATCCGACTCCTCCAGTATGACTACCTCATATTTTTTTGTACCCTTCATCAGCTCATAGCCCGCCGTGATCCCCGCCGGCCCTGCCCCGATTATGATTATTTTTTCCATAGTGCTCTCCCTCTTCTCTCTTACTATCATGGTGCCGGGGCCAAAGGTATTTCCCCCGACAGTTATCAATGGTGGAACAGACGGATCCCCGTAAACGCCATGGCGATACCGTGTCTGTCGCAGGCCTCGATCACTTCACCGTCCCGGATCGAACCGCCCGGCTGTGCGATGTATTTCACACCGCTGCGGAATGCCCGCTCGATATTGTCGCTGAAGGGGAAGAAGGCGTCAGAACCGAGAGTGACGTCTTTGGCATACTCCCGGATCCACTTCTGCTTCTCCTCCTTTGTAAACACCGGCGGTCTCTCTGTAAATACTCTCTGCCACTGTCCCTCAGCCAGCACGTCCATATAGTCTTCGCCTATGTAGAGATCGATGGCGTTGTCCCGGTCCGCCCGCTTCATATCCTGTTTAAAAGGCAGATTTAACACCTGCGGAGACTGTCTGAGCAGCCAGTTGTCCGCCTTCTGTCCCGCCAGCCGGGTACAGTGGATCCGGGACTGCTGTCCGGCGCCGATGCCGATGGCCTGTCCCCCCTTGACAAAGCAGACCGAGTTGGACTGGGTATATTTCAGTGTGATCATGGAGATCGCCATGTCTATTTTCGCAGAGTCCGGAATCTCCTTGTTCTCAGTGACCACATTGCTGAAGAAATCCCTGTCTATGTGGAGTTCATTCCTCCCTTGCTCAAAGGTGATGCCGTATACCTCCTTGTGCTCCAGGGGGGCCGGCTCATACTCCGGATCGATCTGAATGATGGCATAGTTCCCTTTTTTCTTCTCTTTCAGGAGTTCCAACGCCTCCGGCTCATAGCCCGGTGCGATGATTCCGTCGGAAAATTCCCTCTTGATGATCCTGGCCGCCGACACGTCGCACACGTCGGACAGGGAGATGAAGTCCCCGTAGGAGGACATGCGGTCCGCCCCCCGGGCTCTCGCATAGGCGGCGGCGAGCGGAGACAATTCACCCAGATCGTCCACCCAGTAAATCTTTGCCTCTATGTCACTGAGGGGAAGGCCCACGGCCGCTCCCGCCGGAGACACGTGCTTGAATGAGGTGGCCGCCGGAAGCCCTGTGGCCTTCTTCAGTTCCTTGACCAGCTGCCAGCCGTTCAGCGCATCCAGGAAATTGATATACCCCGGTTTGCCATTCAGCACTTCCAGAGGCAGTTCTCCGTCCTGCATAAATATCTTTGACGGTTTCTGATTCGGGTTGCATCCATACTTCAATTCCAGTTCTCTCATGCTTTGTCTCCTTCTATTAAATTTATTTTTAATTTATCTGTTTCCGTTTTCTCCATTTCACGAGTTCTTGTTCACGATGCGGGAGCGGTATTCCCCGGTTGCAATATCAATATAGCGGACAAACAGAGACACCTTATTGTCCTCGTTCAGGCTGTTCCACAACATGTCGGTGAAGGCGTCCATGTCGTCGGGGATCTCCACCAGTTTCGGCTCCCCCTCAAAACTCGGCAGGGGATCTCCGTCTCCCATGTAGGTGTGGATGAAATGGCCCTCGGACGCCGCCGGATTGCTGTAGGCAAAGGTGTATCGGCTGCAGGAATCCGGATTGCCATTGCTGCTCTTCAAGATGGACATGGCGTAATTATACGTTTCATTTTCCACGTGCAGGATCCCGGAGATACGGGGGGTGTAGTTGGGTGCATCCGGCTCGAACTCCCGGGTGCGCAGCGCCTGTTCGAAGGTCTGCTGCCTGTCCATCATCTCATAGATGGTATCCGTCTGATCCCCGTTGGTGACGATGGTCTTGTTCCCCAGCACCCGCACCGGCGCATAGATGATCAGGCTGGGATCACTCAGTTTGGACGGATCAAAGGCCTGGGTACGGATGCCGGTGCCGTCCTCGACAAACACCCGGTTGCGGCTGTTCACACTGCGCCCCATGATAAAATAGGCCGCCACCGCATATCTCCCGTCCGGGGACTTTCCGATCACAATGCCCCGTCCCGGATAGGCATTATTTTTCAACTCGTTTTCCAGTGAAATTTTCTGCATTGTACTCTCTCCTTTTCTTATTTTAATGTTTAATGCTGCCAGGGACAAAAAAACGACCGCCTGAGCACCCTGACATTCTGTACATAGTACACCAATGACTGCCCAGACGGTCGGCTTATACTGAAAAATCCACGCTCCCCATAGGTTTCATCCTACTCTATCCGCCAGTTGCATGGAACAAAATCATGTAAGCTGTTAACGGGACTCGAACCCGTGACCTCCGCCTTACCAAGGCGACGCTCTACCACCTGAGCTATAACAGCAATCAATAACCTTACAAGTCGACATTCTACCAAAAATATGGCCGTCTGTCAATAGTTTAAAATGATCAGGCAGGCCAATCACTTCTTACACCGCCCGATATCAGCCAGCCACCGCCCTGGCCAGATTTTCCACCGAATACGTCTCATCAAACAAGAACTCTTCTGCCATATAATCCAGATTTTCCTCTGAGTGCTCTACCTCCCTGGCGTAGATACGCGCATTTCTGATTCTGTCATCCAGACTGAACTCTCCTTTTTCCTGAAAAGTGAGGATATCCATATCCCGGACCATGAGAAAGCTTATCAGTACCAGTCTGGTCTTTCCCAAGAAATCATAATCGTCCACGCACCGGCTCTGGCACATGAAGACATAGTAAACCAGCAGATGCTCATATTCGTACTCCCGGCCGCACCGCCTTTGATACTGTGCCCAGGCCTCCCCGGCCTGACGATATTCCCTGCCGTCCTCCGCCTGAACAAAACACCGGTTCAGCGCCTCCAGTCTCTGCTCCCAGTCCTCACGGACACTCTCCATCCGGGAAAATGTCAGAACACGCCGGGCCAGCAGGGACCATATTTCCCTGTCCTTCACCTTGTCCGCCTGTATATGGCAGGTTTCCTCGAAATCCGTGTCCATCTCCTCCGGATAAGACCGGCAGTTGATGTTCTCCTGCACCCACACGGAAAAACTCAGATATCTTTGTATCTTCTCCGCTATGGTCCGGTCTCTGTCCTGCAAAATCCGGATCGCCTTGTCCCTGGCCTTCCGCACCCACCGGGCAAACGCCATCTCCTCCGGGGATTCCTCAAGGGCAAGACTGCCATCCATCTCCTTTTCTACAAATGTAGTTTTCTCTTCACTCCCGTATATCAGCCGTCCGGCCTCCGGACAGCTGGCACTGACTGCCAATTCCCTCTGGCCGCCGTATTCCAGGATATTTCTGGGGGTATTGGTGCAGACGTAGCACAGGGAATCCTCCCCCAGCTCCGTGTAGATCTCACAGAGATTTTCCTCATTCAAAAACGGGCAGCGCCCATCCCTCAATATAAAACCATGCGCCTCGTAAGCGCCATCTCCGCCGTATTCCTTAATGCCTGCCCTCAGTCTCTCACCGAATTTCCCGGGCACACTCTGATAATACCGATAACTTTCATCGTCGATATCCACCTCCCATCCGGCACAGCAGGTATCCTCGCACCGATCGGCGATACAGGAAAATTGATCATAATAGGACGGGTATCTGAGAATCATTTGCATCGTCTCCTTTCACATAAATGTTTGCACTGGCGCTCCTCCGCAAGTCATGCTATACTATAGAAAAACCACCAAAAAGGGGGGATCCGCTATGCCATCAGAGAAAGAACTGTTTGTGACCAAACAGTACGTCCCCGTGGGAAAGCCCATCTCGCAGAACAACCACACCGTTATCTACAAGGTAAAGTGTATGGCTGAAAAAGGCACTCCGGACGGGGTACTGAAAATGTACAGAGGCCGCAACCTCACAAATATCTACACCAATCTGATGCGGCTGAACTACAGCGAGTGGCCCCATATATACAACGTAAAATTTTTTGACGGCAACACGCTGGTCGTAGAGCAGTTCCTGGAGGGGCATACGCTGGCTGAACTGATTCAGGAAAACAGGCAGGGCGGCTCTCATTTCTCAGAAAAACAGGCGCAGAGCATCATGGATAAACTCTGTGATTCCATCAATACCCTGGCCCGCATGCAGCCCCCCATCTT
The DNA here is from genome assembly GCA_964484225.1 of uncultured Eubacterium sp. Classification (GTDB taxonomy): domain Bacteria; phylum Bacillota; class Clostridia; order Lachnospirales; family Lachnospiraceae; genus Eubacterium_F. The sequence goes on along the minus strand of CAZAEM010000001.1, from coordinate 47,040 downwards.
CCACCACGACCTGAAGCCCAGCAACATATTCGTCACAGCGGGCGGTTCCGTGAAACTACTGGATTTTGTGCCGGGCGAGACACAGAAAAACCGGCAGTCCCGCCACCTGCTGGAACTGCTGGGGAACATCTTCCACGAAATGCTGACGGGCAAGCCCCCCAAAAACGGAAAATGCACTTACGAAGGCCGGTATGAACCGGTCATCCGCAAGTGTCTGGAGAAAGATCCCGCCAAACAGTATACAAATATTGAGGAATTGCAGGAGAGCATCGACTATGCCAGCACCCACGACCCCGCTCCCGGGGAACTGGGGGTGGCCGGCATCCCCTATGTGCTGACGTTCCCCTTTCAGGGAACCATCCTCTCCTTCGAGTGGATCCTGCTGACACTCTTTTTCCTCAAAAATAATATGCCCTCATTGATCCTTTTCGTGGTTATTTTCGCAGTCCACAGCGTGTGTTTTCTGCTCCGCCGCCGGATGTTTTTGAGGGAACATAATATCCGGATCACCAACACCCGCAAGATCTTCCCTCCGCTGGCGCTTTTGGGTATTTTCGCCCTGCTCTCTGTAGCTGTGTACTTTATCTTTTAGTCAACGCGCCGGATGGAAAATTTCCATCCGGCGCGCTCTTGGGCAAAGTTGACTTTTTTGACACTGACATCAAATGAGGTTACTTGTCTTCAGTGCGATCACCCGGTCTACCGGATACTTGCAGCTGCTATAGTAGCTGGATGAGAACAGAGTGTACGTGTAACTTCCATATATCGCTACACCCTGGACCATGGGCGGCATAGTCGTCACCTCCCTCGCCGAATTTTTCTTGATCTGTCCACCCGTGACCGCCGTGTTGTAGGATGGCGAGAATGTCTTTATCTTAGAAATGTACCCGCTCTTGGACTTTTTGGTCCGATAACTCCGCGAGAGTATCAATGTCCCGTCTGACTCAAAGGTGATGCCCTGGGTCTTGCTCGGCACTGTCATGGTATAGGTCTGCTGCAGTGAGGGCAGCGTAGCCGAATTGGATATGCTGTATCCATACATGGTGGATTTGGCGGAGTTGTTCGTCTTCCCCACCCACAGGATCCCGTCGTAGTAGCCCAGAAATCCTGCCGTCGTGTCCACTTTGCAGATGCTTGTGTAGGCCTTCAGTTCCGTGAAAGCACTGCCGCTTGTGGCGGCACTTGTCACTACGGAATAGGGGAAACATCCCACAGAAGAACCCTTGGAAACCCACACATTTTTGCCGTCATAGGCCAGGCCGCCCACCTTCGCCTTGCTGGGAAGTACAATAGATGTCACATAGGTCTTGGCTGATTTGTTCACCACATAGATGACGGAGTAATCCGTGCCATTGTAGTCGTAGGCGGAAATCAGCAGATAGCTCCCGGCCAGACAGATCCCCTGGGGAACCATACTGGTGTTGGCAAACCCGGCCACATTGGTATTTTTCATACCGGGAATGGCAAAACTCTTAGAGTACTTCATATAGCTCTTCATTTTCTTATAAGTCGTATAGGCCGGTGACTTCTGGAAATTCTCCTTCGTCTTGTACTTCTTGGCCGCCGTAGAGGTCTTGGCTACCGATGCGGTAGTTGCGGATACTGCGGCAGACAGATCCCCCTCCACTATCGTCTTGTTGACCACCGTGTAGGCAGAGACTCTGAAATAGTAAGTCACTCCCTGTGTCAGAGACTTCTTCACATATTCCGTCACATCTTTTCCTGCAACCGTATCTGTCTTCTGGTAAGCCGAAGACGTAGACGGACGGGAATAAATATAGTAACCATCCGCATTGGCCACAGCATTCCATGTCAGGCGTACCCTCTTGGAGCCGCCCCGGGCGGAAACCGTGGGAACAGCCGGTTTATAGGCAGAGTAGTCCGCCACCGGCGTAGAACTCGGTGTGACCGTAGGAGCCGCGCTTACCGCAGAACCGGTGGCGGATATCACAGCACCCGTGGACGTCACCGCCAGATTGTATTCCACATCTGCGGTCTTTTGATCCGCGCCTGCTGCCTTCGCCTCCCCCTGCACCCCGTAGTCCGCCACAGCCCCAAGGCACAGCGACAGTGACAGACAGAGAACCATTGTTTTCTTCCAAATACTTATCCTCATAAATTATATCATCCTTTCTCATCCCTGGGGATGTTTTTTATCTTTTTCAGACTTTACCACAGCAATTTGTCAGGGAGATGATGAAATAATGTCAGAAACAAATTATTTTTTTGTCAAAAGTTTGCTTACAGTTTCCATATATCCTCATTGTACTGGGCGATGGTCCGGTCGGAGGAGAAAAAGCCCGCCTTGGCGGTATTCATGATCATCTTGCCCGCCCAGGTCTCCCTGTCCTCATAGTCGGCATAGGCCTGCTCCTTCACCCTGACGTAATCGGCGAAATCCGGGAAGGTCATAAACCAGTCCTTGACGATCAGTTCCCTGTACAGACGGTTCAGAGACTTCTTGTCTCCCATCCTCCGCATGGGCTCCGAGATGATGAAGTCCACCGCTCTCTTGATGTCCTCATTTTCTTCTATATACTCAAGAGGATCGTAGGTGCCCTCCTCGTACCGTTTTATGACCGTATCGCTGTCATCGCCAAAGATATAGATATTTTCCCGGCCAACCAGCTCCTCGATCTCTACGTTGGCCCCGTCCATGGTCCCCAGTGTCACCGCGCCGTTCAGCATGAACTTCATGTTCCCAGTGCCGCTGGCCTCCTTGCTGGCCAGAGAAATCTGCTCGGAAATGTCACAGGCCGGGATGACCTTCTCCGCCAGCGTGACATTGTAATTCTCCACCATGACGATCTGCAGATGACGGCACACATCCGGGTCGCTGTTCACGATCTCCTGCAGACAGAGGATCAAATGTATGATATCTTTTGCAATAGTGTAGGCCGGAGCCGCCTTGGCGCCGAAGATCAGAGTGATGGGCGTAGTCGGAACCCTGCCCGCCTTGATCTCCAGATATTTGTGGATCCCGTAGAGGGCATTCAGCTGCTGGCGCTTATACTCGTGCAGGCGTTTCACCTGGATATCATAAATTGAATCCGGATTTAATTTAATCTTTTCTGTCCTCTCCAGATACTCCGCCAGCGCCTCCTTGTTTTGACGCTTGATGCTCAAGACATCCTGTCTCGCCGCGGCATCGTCCTTCCAGCCGGTCAGCTTCTCCAGTTCCATGGCATCCCTCTTGAAGCCATCCCCGATCCGGTTCTCGATCCACTCTGTCAGTGGATGATTGCAGTGCAAAAGCCAGCGGCGGAATGTGATACCGTTCGTCTTATTGTTAAATTTATCCGGATAGATTTTGTAAAATGTGTTCAGTTCATTGTTCTTCAATATCTCTGTGTGGAGATAGGCGACGCCGTTCACCTTGGAGCCATAGTGGATATCCATATGAGCCATGTGGACCCTGTTCTCCTCATCGATGATCGCCACACTCTTATCCTCATACTTCGCCTTCACTCTGGCATCCAGTTCCTTTATAATAGGCACAATGGCAGGCGCCACCTCCTCTATAAAGGAGAGCGGCCATTTTTCCAGAGCCTCCGAGAGTATCGTGTGATTGGTGTAGGCACAGGTTTTTGACACCGTATCGATGGCCTCGTCCACGGACAGCCCCCTCTCCGCCAGCAGACGGATCAACTCCGGGATCACCATGGAGGGGTGGGTATCGTTGATCTGGATGGCCACATACTCGTGGAGATCCCGCAGTTTGCAGCCGTTCTCCACCGCCTCGTCCAGTATCAACTGGGCACCGCAGCTCACCATGAAATACTGCTGGTACACCCGGAGCAGACGGCCCTGTTCGTCGCTGTCGTCCGGATACAGGAACAACGTCAGATTTTTCTCTATCTCTCCCTTGTCAAAATCAATCCCCTGTCCGATGATGGATTCATCCACCGACTCCACATCGAAGAGGTGCAGCTGGTTCGTCCTGTTCTCATATCCCGTCACTGCTATGTCATAGAGAACAGAGCTGACAGAAAACTTACCGAAATCCACCCGGTACTGCCGGTGCTGTCTGGTGAGCCAGCTCTCCGGCTCGATCCACGGGTTCACCTGCTCCGTCTGTTTGTTCTGATCAAACACCTGCCGGAACAGACCCATATGATAATTTAATCCGATTCCGTCCCCCCGCAGCCCGAGGGTGGCAATGGAATCCAGAAAGCAGGCAGCCAGCCGGCCCAGGCCGCCATTCCCCAGAGACGGCTCCGGCTCGATCTCCTCGATAGCCGCCAGGGATTTTCCCGCCCGCTCCAGTTCCTCCCTCACGGAATCGTAGATCCCCAGGTTGATCAGATTGTTGGACAGGATCTTCCCGATGAGAAATTCCGCAGATATATAGTACAGTTTCTTTTTACCCTCCCGCGTGACCTTGCCGGCCGCCATCTCCTTTGTCATCTGCAGCAGCGCCACATAAACTTCCCGGTCGCTGCAGGCCGCCACATCCTTTCCAAAAAGTTTCATCGACATTTCTTTAATCATGATTTATTCCTCCAATATTCTATGCCATATATTGTTTTTTCTGATTATTTTTATTCTACACTCGTAGATTCATGGATTCCCGCACTTATTCCTCCGCAGGATTACAGTATCTCTCCCACTGTGCCACTGTTGTCTGACAGATGATACAGAGCCAGAAGGTATCTGTCTCCTCCTCGTCCTCCGGGGTCTGTACATCAATCCCAAATTCATAGCCGTACCCGCTCTCTACGGGGGAGGATACCACGGTAAATACCCTGCCCTTTGCACACCGCTCCAGCACACCGGGCTGCTCCATCACCGGCACATCCCGGTCCGCCACCTCCTGCTGCAGAGCGCCATTGGCGTCATAACGCTTAAATCCTTCTTTAACAATCCTCTCTATCTTCGCCCCCTGCAGCTGCAGACGGATGGCGCCGCAGTACATATCCTCAAATCTCCCGTTCCGGGAATTGCCCGCCAGGATCCTGGCGCCGTCAAAGGCAAATTCCACCGTATCTCCCCTCACCGCCAGCTCGCAGATCTGCGAGTCCTCAAAGGAAATCTGATCCATCTCATTCTCGCATCGGAACTTCATATTTTCCAAAAACCTCCTCGTAGTAATCCCGGTAGTCCCTCCACAGCTCCGGCTCTCTCTCTCCGAAAAACCGGGCAAACACCTCTCCCATGCTGCCGTAGTACCACCGGTGCATGTTCTTGTCCTTCTGATTGAACTTCTCCCATATCCGGTCTCCCACCAGACGGTATTCGTAGGCCATGGAGTACAGATTGGCCAGTTTATCGGCAAAGGCGATCTGCATAGGTGCCGGATTCTCCGCCGTCCCCGCTTCCTCTTCCAGAGATTTCAGCCGTTCCAGCGTTTCCTGCTTTCGAACCTTCCAGGTCTCTCCCGCCGGAATACCCTCCCTCTTTTTTTCACTCTCCCCCGCCACCAGTTCGGCGATCTCGGGGGAAAACTCCCGCTCCAGTTCCTCATAGACTGCCTCCGTGTCCTCCAGGACATCGTGAAGCAGAGCCGCCATCTGCACCGGCGTGCGGTCGTTCATCTGCCGCACATACCCCCACGTGCGGATCAGATGGATCAGATAGGGGATCCGGCTGCCCTTCCGGAACTGTCCCCTGTGCTTCTCCCTGGCAAAGCAGAACGCCCGCCGCAGATCTTCCTCCTTCTGCATAGTTCGGAGCAGCTTTGAGCAGACCGAACAGATCCGCTCCTCCTCTGCGCTCATCTCCGCCTGCAGGATCCGGCAGAAATACCTTCCCGATTCCTCTGTTTTAATTATCTTTCCCATAGGGTATTCTCCTATTCAGAAAAAGGAGCAAACGATATACTGTCAGTCCCCAGCATAAGGTTTCCTCCCTCTTTTTCCCGTACCCCCCGCCCCGAAAACGTCAGCGCTGAACCCTTCCGGATCCGTCACCGCCGGCCAGTTTTTTCACTTCATCCACGGATACCATGTTGTAGTCTCCCTCGATGGAGTGCTTCAGACAGGAGGCAGCCACCGCGAACTCTATGATCTCCTGGGGAGCGTACCCGTTCATGCAGGCACAGATCAGCCCGCCTCCAAAGCTGTCGCCGCCGCCCACGCGGTCTACGATGTGCATGGCATATTTCTTGCTGAAATAATAATCCTTTCCGTCGTACAGCATGGCGGACCAGTTGTTGTCATTGGCAGAGATGGACTCTCTCAGGGTAATGGCCACCTTGCTGAAGCCAAAACGGTCGGCAAGCTGTCTGGCCACATCCTTGTACCCCTCGCGGTTCACCGTGCCGGCCGTCACATCCGTCCCGGCAGAGCGGATATTGAACACATCCGCCGCATCCTCCTCGTTGGCGATGCAGACGTCCACATACTGACACAGCTCCGCCATCACCTGTCCTGCCTTTTCCTTGGACCACAGTTTGTTCCGATAGTTCAGGTCACAGGAGACCATGATGCCGGCGTCCTTAGCCGCCCTGCACGCCTCCAGGCATATGGCCGCCACCTCATCGTTCAGAGCCGGGGTGATCCCTGTGAAATGAAACCACTCCACTCCCTCAAATATCTTCTTCCAGTCAAAATCCTCCTTGACAGCAGTGGCAATGGATGAACCGGCGCGGTCATAGATGACCTTGCTGGGCCGCTGGGAAGCTCCCTTCTCCAGGAAATAAATCCCCACACGGTCTCCGCCGCGCACGATATATGATGTATCCACCCCGTATTTTCTCAGGGAATTTACGGCAGCCTGTCCGATCTCGTGGGCCGGAAGTTTCGTGACAAACCTGGCGTCCAGGCCGTAATTTGCCAGAGATACCGCAACGTTTGCCTCCCCGCCCCCGTAGGTCGCCCCGAACGTATCCGCCTGCACAAAGCGGTAATATCCCTCCGGCGCCAGCCTGAGCATCAATTCACCAAATGTAACTACTTTCTTTGCCATCTTTCAACCCTCCAAATATTTCTTTACTATATAGACCGGGAGGTGTTCAACCCCTCAGTTTTTTCACCAGCTTCGCAGCATCCCCTGTCATCTTCTCGATCTCGTCAAACTTTCCGGCGCGGACCAGATCTCCCTTGACCATCCAGCTGCCTCCGCAGGCAAGGATCCGGTCGTATTTCAGGTACTCCTCCACATTGTTCAGATTGATACCGCCTGTGGGCATAAACTTCAATGTAGTGTAGGGAGCGGCCACCGCCTTGATCATCTTCAGCCCTCCCGCCGGCTCCGCCGGGAAAAATTTCACCACGTCCAGGCCCATCTCCAGCGCCTGCTCCATCTCGCTGGGCGTCTGTGTGCCCGGCGTGACAGGGATATTTTTGTCCAGGCAGTACTGCACGACTTTGGGATTCAGTCCGGGACTCACAATAAACTTCGCCCCCGCATCCACTGCGCGGTCCACCTGCTCCGTACTCAGAACCGTGCCGGCTCCCACCAGCATCTCCGGAAACTGCTTCGATATGATCCGGATCGACTCCTCCGCCGCCGCAGTGCGGAACGTGACCTCCGCACAGGGAAGTCCCCCGGCGCACAGGGCTTTGGCAAGCGGCTCCGCATCCTTCGCGTCATCCAACACAACCACCGGTACAATACCTATCTTTCCAAACTGTTCTAATACTGCGTTCATGTTTTCCTCCATCTGCACAGATCATGTGCTTTTTCTATTTATATGATGCTGGGGCCAGTCGGCATTTAGACCCTTTGCCCCCGGCATCATTATATTATTTCTATTTTTTTCCTACTTTATTTATTATACAGGGTTCAGGGATAAAGTCAAAGCTATTTTTTCACCGGGATCTCCTTTTTCAGCCCAAAGAGGAACAGAAGGCTCTGCAGGGCGATGAGAAAGCTCAGGACACTCTGGGAAAAATAGTAGCCAATCCAGTCCTGCAGCACCACAGCTTCCGCCGTGGCCAGATAGCGGGCAGCCTCCTCCAGTTCCAGGGCAGTACAGGCGATCAGCAGGATGGCCGAGCTCAATGCCAGCATCCAGATCCCCCATCCCTGATAGTACAGAAAGAACACGACAAAGCAGACCAGCTCGATCCCCGCCAGGAGATAAAAACTGATGGCATCCCCCGCGTGGTGTACGGAGACGTAGATGAGATTGTCCACGGCAGAGAGGACCAGCACGGCGTAGGCCAGCACGATCTTCTGCTCACCCTCCCCTCCCATGGCCATCCTGTGAACGCTGATGGCAAAAAACAGGGCCGCCACAAAACAGAGCGGCGTGACCAGGATGTAAAGGATCACCACCAGCATGGACACATCTTTTGCCTCAACATATGAAATCAGCTCCAGAGCGCTCTGCACCAGAGTGTAGGCCCCGATAAAGAACGTGACGAGAGACAGCACCCGCAGCACGGTCTTCCATATCTTTCCTTCTATCGCTAATGTTTGGTTCATATATAAACCCCCCTTTTTTATAATAACTGGCATCATATTTACAGTATAGCATAAAATTTTGATTTTAGGTAAATAATAGGAAAAATATTTAAAAAAGGAGATAGAATATGCAATTAACAGAACAGGAAACAAATGTAATCAAGGATCTTCAGACACAGGAAAAGACATGCGTTGAAAAATACCGCTTTTATGAGAACTCTGCCAAAGACAGCCGGCTGAAAGAGCTCTTCCACCGCATCGGCGACGAGGAGCAGGAGCATTTTGACTCTCTGGGCCAGGTACTCAAGGGAGATGTGCCGAAAGTCACCGCCGCCACCTCCGGCACGGAGGGGTACTCCCCCTCTGTCACTTACTCGGCCGGTGACAATTCGGAGGACAAAAAGCACGACGCCTTCCTCTGCACCGACTGCATCGGCACGGAGAAGCTGGTCTCCTCCACCTACAACGAGGATCTTTTCAAGTTTGCGGCCACCAACGTCCGCAAGCTGCTGAACCACATCCAGACAGAGGAGCAGAATCATGCCGAGATGATCTACAAGTACAAGACAGCCAACGGCATGGCTTAAATATCCCGGGGCGGCACTGCCGCCCCGTTTTTGTCATATTCCCTCTTCCCGCCGCATATACTGATATTATCGGAAATCATTCCAGAATGTAGCGTGTAAGGAGACAAGCCATGAAAAAATATCTGATATATTGTTTGACCGTCCTCTGCTTCCTGATCGGCTGTTCCGCCGGAGATACCACCGACACGGCAGGATCCGGCCAGACGGCCGCCGGATCAAAGGACGCCCCTGTCGGCTCCGCAGAAGAAATTTCCCTGGGAAAATATACCGTCGCAGCACTGCTTCACAACCCGGCCTCCAATGAACTGACCCTCATCCGCAGAAAAAGACACACCTACTCCCTCTATGTCCTGGAGACGGGAGATGTCTGGTCCCCCTGCCAGGCTTCGTGGACCGTGAAGAAGGGAAGCTCACTGGACAATTTCGTCTTCGGCCCCTCCGGCGTCCTGTATGCCGTCCGGAAAGAACCGCAGAAAAAAAAGAGCCCGGCTCAGACATTCCTCCGCCTGGATCACAACGGAAAATTCACTCCCGTAACACTGCAGGATCTGGACAGATCCGAACAGGAGATAAAAGACATACAATTCAGCGGCACCACCCTGGCCGTCACCTTCTCCGATCGAAAGGCAAAATTTTACAATATAAAAGAGGGCGCTGCACTGGGCGCCGCAAATATCAAAGGAACTCCGGGAAAAAGTGCCTTCCAGCAGCACAATTACATAACCGTATCCTGGAAAGACTCCCGGGGTGTGTATGCTCTGGATTTCACGGATATACGGTTTGGAGAGAACATCCGCACACTGTCCCTGAAACCGGCTGCCGTCTCGGACTTCTGTTTTCTCAGCAACTACCGCGACAGGATCTATTTTCTCTGCGGAGACGGCATCTACAAAGGGCCCGTGAAAGACGAGAACCTGACCCTCATGGTGGATTATGCCTCCCTGGATCTCCCCTCCTCCTGCCGGGTGACCTCCCTCATCGCCGCGCGGGACGATAAGGTCTACATCACCTGGCTGGACGAGAAAAAGAAGCTTCATCTGCAGCGCTGCAGATGACAGGGTTTCCACCGTTATTTTCGGTTCTTCTCCAGCTTGTTCTTCACTGTCTCCACCGCCATCTGCAGCTGGTTATCTTCCTCCTCCTTATAGTTTTCTGCATCCCCGGTGTATTCCACCTCCACATCCGGCGTCAGCCCCTCCTCGTGGATGCTTCGGCCGCTGGGAAGGAGATACTCGCCGGTGGTCAGCTTGATGCCGCCCCCCGTCTCCTGCAGGGAATAGATCGTCTGCACGATCCCCTTGCCATAGCTCTTCACCCCCACCAGGGAGGCGGCCCCCCGGTCCTGCAGCGCCCCGGCAAAGACCTCGGAGGCACTGGCACTGCTTCCGTTGATCAACACCGCCATGGGCTTCTCGATCTTCTTCTCATCCGTGGACATATATTCCTTGTCCTCCTTGCCCTTGCTCTGCTCTGTCACGATCTTTCCCGCCGGCAGCAGACAATCCAGCATATCCACCACGGCAGACAGGGAACCTCCCCCGTTATCCCTCACATCCAGGATCAGACTTTTCTCTCCCTTTTTTTCCAACCCATCCAGGGCATCCTCAAACTGCTTCACGGACTCCTTATTGAACGTGGTAATCCGGATGTACCCCACAGATCCCGACAGCATCCTGTACTCAATGGACTGTTCCACGATCACCTCACAGGTGACCTTGATTTCCAATGTCTTCGTCTCACCGTCCTCCTCCCGGGAGACGGTGAGTACCGACTCTTTCCCCGCCTCGCCCCGTATCATGGCCACCACATCGGACAATGCCATATCCGCCACCGACACGCCATTTACTTTCGTGATCTCATCCCCGGCCTTCAACCCGGCCTTGTCTGCCGGCTCGCCGGGTTTCACCTCCGATATGATCTTTTTCTTCGTCTTGGCGTCCAGCTTCACTGTGGCGCCGATCCCGCAGTAATCCCCGTTGACACTGTTCATGGCGTCCTCGTACTCCTGCGCTGTGTAATACGTACTGTACTTATCCCCCAGCGCAGACACCATTCCCTTCGCTGCGTAGTCCGCCATCTTCTCCGCCGAGATGTCTTCTTCTTTCCAGTAGTGTTCCTCCACATAACGGCCCACCACATCGGCCCTCACCTGCACCTGATCCGCTATGGAATCACCGGTAAACAGCCGTATCCCGAAAAATTTCATCAGCAGCAAAAGGATCGCGCACAACAGCATCCCCGTGATCAGTCCCGAAATATAATCGCCAATCCGTCTCTTCATCTCTGCCTCCAACTTATCTCTTCACAAATTTCAGCGGATCCACATAGGAGCCGTTTTTCGACACACCAAAGTGGAGATGAGCCCCTGTAGATATCCCCGTAGATCCCACGTAGGCGATGACCTCCCCCTTCTGCACTTCATCCCCCACATGCACCGCCAAACGGGAACAGTGCATATACACCGTGTACAGCCGGTCCCCGTGGGAGATCATTACATAGTTTCCCGCGCTGGAACTGTAATTCGCCGTCACTACCTTCCCGCTGCCGGATGCCAGGATGGGAGTCCCGGAGGACACTGCGATATCAATGCCTCTGTGATAACTGCTGGCCCCCGCCGTGGGCGCCGATCTGGATCCGAAATTCGAGGAAATCCGCCCAGCCACATTCAATGGCCAGCGGAAAGTCCCATCCGAAGTGACGCCAGAGTCCCCAGAGCCGCTGGCATTTTTTTTGTCAATCTCATCCTGCCTGGCCTGGATCAGTCTCTCCACCTCAGCCTCCGCCGCCGCTGCCTGTCTGGCATACTTGCCCGCCTGATTCTGGGAGCGTTTCAGAGCTTTATCATACTTTTTCATTTCCTTCTTTTTCTTTCTTCTCAGATCGGCCAGTGCGTTTTTCTTTGCCATAGCCTCCTCTTTCCACCCCGTCAGTTCTGTGAGCTGATTCTCTATATCCTCTTGGACCTGACTCAGTTTATTCACCGTTTCCTCGTAGTTTACAAAAATATTTTTATCAAAAAGGCTGATCTTTTCGATATATTCCGTCCGGTTCAAAAGATCCGACACATTACCCGCACCCATGAGGATCTCTATGTATTCCTGACTTCCATTTTCATACATATATTTTATGCGTCGTTTCATCGTGTCATACTGTCTTTCTTTCACCTCTGCCATTTCATCCCGTTCTTTTTCCGCCTTCCCCAGTTTTTTTTCCATCCGGGATATTTTTTTCTTTACATTTCGCAGCTCCTCTTCCACATCCTCCGACTTTTTATCCAGCTTCTCAATATAAGCCAGTGTGTCCTTCCGGCTCTCTTCAATCTCCTCAATTTCTTTCTGGATTTCCTCCGAGTGCTGGTTGGAATCCTTCTTATCCTGCTCCGCCTCCCTGATCTTCTCATCGTAGTTGACAGCCTGTGAACTCTCCACCGCCAGCACGGAGCACAGAAACAACACTGCGATACAGAAATATACATATATCTTCTTCATCTCATACCCTCCCCGGTGACAAAAATGCTAAACATCCAGACTTCGATATACCGTAACGTAACTCCCCAGAAAGCCAATTCCCACTCCCAGACACAGAGCCACCGGCACCAGTACGGAAAACTCACTCCCCGTAGACAAAAATGCCAGATCATCGGCAAGCAGAGAAAACCGCGCGGTGATATAATCCACAATGCGCCCGTAAGCCACCGCCAGAACAGCCAGAGGCACCAGAGAGCCGATCAGACCGATCACGATCCCCTCCACGATGAACGGCGCCCAGATAAAATAATCCGATGCTCCCATGAGCCGCATAATGGCAATCTCCTGCCTGCGCACAGCGATCCCGGTGGATATCGTGGAATGAATCAGAAAAACCGAAACCAACACCAGCACCAGGACCAGCACCAGGGACACCGCCGTCACCAGCCTGTTCACACTGGCAAAATTTTTTGCAATCTCATCCGACTTCTTAATGCTCCGTATACCCTCTACAGTTTCCAAGTATTCTACGAGTGTATCCTGCTGACGTATGTCCCGGAGATAAATCTCATAGGAAGCAGAATCTGCCAGAGGATTGTCCTCCCCGAAGCTCTCCACCAGTTCCGGAGAATCTGCAAAATTCTCCTTCTTGAACGTCTCCCAGGCCTGGTCCGCGGACACAAAATCTACATGGTCCACCTCTTCTCTCCCCCGTATGGCATCGCCAATAGCGCTAACCTGATCCTCGGAGATCCCCTCATCAAAAAAAACCGTCAATCCCACGGAAGTCTCCGCACTGTGAATGATATTTTGAAAATTGCTGAGTACAAAGTAAAACAGCCCAAACAGAAACAGACAGGCAGCCACCGTCCCGATTGACGCCAGCGTAAACATCCGATTCTTGATGAGGCCAGTCAGCCCTTGTTTGACACTGTATCGAAAAACATTAAATCCTCTCATATCTGTAACCGCCTTTGTAACTACCCTTTTGTTCATCCCGAATCACTTCGCCCCTGTCCAATGTCAGAACACGTTTCTGCATAACGTCCACAATATCGCTGTTGTGAGTCACGGTCACTACGGTGGTCCCCATCCTATTGACCTCTTTCAAAAGCATCATAATATCCCAGGCCGTCTGCGGGTCCAGGTTCCCTGTGGGCTCATCCGCCAGGAGGATCGTCGGCTGGTTGACCAGCGCCCTCCCGATGGCCACACGCTGCTGTTCTCCGCCGGAAAGCTCCGCCGGATAAGCATCCGCCTTGTCCAGAAGGTCCACCATCTCCAGCATGATCGGAACGTTCCTTGCAGTTTCCCGCCTCGTCATACCGATGATCTGCTGTGCAAAAGAAATGTTCTCGTACACCGTCTTGTCCTTCAGCAGGCGGAAATCCTGAAACACCACGCCAATCTGCCTGCGGTAGAGACTGACCTGCTTTCTCTTCAGCTTCGTCACCTGCCGCCCGCCGACATACAGCTTGCCCCCCGTGGGATCCAGCTCCTTCAACAATAACTTAATAAAAGTGGATTTCCCCGATCCACTTTTACCCACAACAAACACAAACTCCCCCTTGTCAATGCGCAATGACACGTTTTTCAGCGCTTCTACGCCGGTAGAATATCTTTTTGATATGTTCTCCATCGCTATGATCGGCACCGTCTTCGTCGTCTCCATCCTCTGATACACCTCGGTCACTGTCAGTATTCTATCGTTTCCAGATAGTTCATGTATTTCACCACCATCAACGCGATCCGGAAAGTGATGGCGTCCTCGAACACCCTCAGATCCAGCCCCGTACTCTTCTGCAGTTTATCCAGGCGGTAGACCAGCGTATTTCTGTGGATATACAGCTGTCTGGACGTCTCTGACACATTCAGATTATTCTCAAAAAATTTGTTGATAGTGGTTAACGTCTCCTCATCAAACTGATCCGGCGTATTTTCGCCAAATATCTCTTTGATAAACATTTTGCACAGCGGCATGGGCAGCTGATAGATCAATCTTCCGATCCCCAGATTGCTGTAAGCCATCACCCGTCGATCGCTGTAGAAAATCTTTCCCACATCCAGTGCCATCTTTGCCTCCTTGTAGGAGCGGGACACTTCTTTGATTTCTTTAATGATAGTGCCAAATGCCACGTGCACTCTGGCCATAGCCTCCGTGTTCAACATGTCCACGATCACCTGGGCCGTTTTTTCCAGATCGTCATAAGTATCATTCGGACCCAGCTCCTTCACAAGAATGATGTTTTTCTCATCCACCGCCGTAATGAAATCCTTATTTCCTCCCCCGAACATACTCCGAACTGTCTCCAGGGCGCCATTGTCTTTCTCCTTGCTTGTCTCTATGATATACACCACCCGGCGCACATTCATCTCTATATGAAGCTTTTTGGCACGGTTGAATATGTCTACCAGGAGAAGATTGTCCAGCAGGAGATTTTTGATGAAATTGTCCTTGTCATAGCGTTCTTTGTATGCCACCAGGAGATTCTGGATCTGGAAGACCACAATCTTCCCTATCGTGTAAACCTCCTCGGAATCACCTTTCGCAATCACTACGTACTCCAGTTGGTTCTCGTCATACACCTTAAAAAACTGATGCCCCTGTAGAACCTGACTGTCTGCGGGCGAACTCACAAAGCCCTCGATAGACTCCCCATAGTCCATACCGTCCGATGCTGTCTCTGCCAGAACATTCCCCTCCGGATCCATCACAATCAACTCAATTTTTGTGATCGCTCCCAGACCATCTATCGTATGCTGCAAAATCTGATTTGATATCACTGCTGCACCTCCTGTTTTCGAATACCCATTCTCCATTCCCCATCCATTCAAGGATACAGACCTATCTTATCATTTTTTTTCTGAGATGTCAAAAAGAGGAGGTGCCTTCCGGCATCTCCTCCTGTCATTACAATTCTGATCCTTTTCCCGCTCTTCCTCTTAATTCGTGATCGTCTCCTGAGTCTCCTTGTCAAACAGATGGATCTTGGAGCCATCCAGGGCAATCTTGATAGTATCTCCGGGACGAGCTGTGGTGCGGGGATTCACACGCACGGTGATGTCATAGGTATCCACTGTAAAGTACAGGAACACTTCGGCGCCGAGCATCTCGTACACCTTCACCGTAGCCTCCAGTGTAGTCTCCGGGGAGTTGCTGATAAACATCTCCTCGTCCTTGATATCCTCCGGACGGATACCGAACACGACAGTCTTGTCTTCGTAACCGTTGTCGATCAGTTTCTTGGCCTTGTTCTCCGGAAGCTTGATGGAGTTGGAACCGAACATCAACAATACGTCGGAACCGGACACAACCACCTTGGCATCAATGAAATTCATCTGCGGGGAACCGATAAATCCTGCCACAAACAGGTTGTTCGGTCTCATATACAGATCCAGCGGGGAATCTACCTGCTGTACCACGCCGTCCTTCATAACCACGATACGGGTACCCAACGTCAACGCCTCCGTCTGGTCATGGGTTACATAGATGATCGTTGTCTCCAGTCTCTGATGCAGCTTGGAAATCTCGATACGCATCTGTACACGGAGCTTGGCGTCCAGGTTGGAGAGGGGCTCATCCATCAGGAACACTTTCGGGTCACGCACAATGGCACGTCCCATCGCCACACGCTGTCTCTGACCACCGGACAAAGCCTTCGGTTTTCTGTCCAGCAGATGCTCAATGTCAAGGATTTTTGCTGCCTCATGTACCAGACGGTCGATCTGATCCTTCTGAACTTTTCTCAGCTTCAGACCGAATGCCATGTTGTCATAAACCGACATATGTGGATACAATGCGTAGTTCTGGAAAACCATGGCGATATCTCTGTCCTTCGGCTCCACATCATTCACCAGTTTGTCGCCGATCCACAGCTCGCCGCTGGAGATTTCCTCCAATCCTGCAATCATACGAAGTGTCGTTGATTTACCGCATCCGGATGGTCCTACGAAAATGATGAACTCCTGATCCTCGATCTCCAGATTGAAGTCCTTCACTGCGTGAAATCCATTCGGGTATATCTTGTTGATGTTTTTTAATGATAAACTTGCCATTTCTTGTTTCCTCCTGGGATTTTTTTTCGTAACATCTATGTTGTACTATACACTATTTCCGCCAAAAACACTATATCCAAAATTCATAAATAATTTTAAATCTTTTGTGAATTTTGCATAAATCCCTCTCCCATCACCTCTCTGGCGTCCGTCACGATCACGAAAGCACGCTCATCTATGGACCTTACAAGGTTTACGACAGAAACCGCCTCTTTTCGGGAGACAGCGCACATGAGGACAGACTTCCCGGAGCCCGAATACATGCCCGTGCCCTCCAGAGAAGTGACGCCCCGCTCCACCTTCTCCATGATGAGCTTTGCGATGAGGGCATCCTGATCCGAGATGATGAAGAGCATTTTTGCAAATTTCATCCCCTCCAGTATGCGGTCCATCATCTTGGACGTCACCATTACCGCCACAATGGCATAAAGGCCATTCTGTATCCCGAATACAAACATCCCAAACGCCACAATAATTCCGTCGATCACCATCAGCATGGCTCCGTCGCTCATCCAGGGAAACCAGGTCTTTAAGAGCGAGCAGAGCAGATCCGATCCCCCCGTGGAGGCGCCGTTGTAAAACACCAGGCCCAGACCCAGGCCATTCAGTGTGCCGCCCATCAGCGCCGCCATGAGATAATCGATATGCCGGATCTCGTAGCTGGGCACCACAGCCAGAGCCAGGGAAAAAACACTGGCGGCGAACAGGGACTTCCCCACAAACCTTATGCCGAATTTTTTCCCCGCTATGAGAAAGAGCGGCACATTCAGCGCTGCCGTAGTCACCCACAGCGGGATCGGCAGATACCGCTCCACAAGGATGCCAATGCCGGAAAATCCTCCTGTAACCATAGACATGGGTTCATAGATCAGATTTATTCCCAGCGCCATAAGAAAAGTTCCCACAGCAAGCATGCCGTAGGAACCGATTTTCGCTGTCCATCGAATCACTGATAATACCTCCTGCCATCACTCTCGCCATTTCTTCTTGGTATTATAGTGGTCCAATTTCTGATTAAATATACGCCTTCTGACAGAATAGGAGTTTGGCATCTTTACCAGACGCCTGTAGACAGGGGCGAGATGTAATTTTTCGAGCCAGGCCGGGGCATGTACATGATCCCGGAGGATAAGGGGGAGAACGCTCCCCGCCGCCAGACACAGCCTGGCGTTTAATTTGCCCTTGTGGTTTGTCAGCCACTCCTCCTGCTCCGTGCTGTCCATGGAGAGAAAAATGATGTCCGGCAGCTTGGTATTGATATCGTTGATCAGGCTCTCTTCCGCCACATCGCTGTCCGCCACATAGACGCCCACCACACATTCTCTGGAAAAATGCCGGTTCATAAAGCCGTAGAGTGCCCTGGCCTCCTTTTCATTCCGCAGGACAAGGTAAAAAGTTACATTGTTCCCTGCCAGGGGTTCCACCAAGTCCAAAAGGCTGTGATAGTCCACCACCATGCCCCCCGTCTCCAGGACGTCCACGTGATGGGCGGACAAAATAGTCTTTTCTCCGGGAAGCACCATATCCGCCTCATCCAGCACCTGGCGGACCAGCTCGTTCTTGTCAAATGTATCAATATAATCCAGCGAAACCATATGAACCACACGCAGGCAGTCATTGGACAAATACTCCATTATGGTTTCCCGGAATGTCTCCTGTGTGATCAGATCTACTTCCATGTCCATGATCCGTATCCTGGTTCCCATTAGATCGATCCTCCCTTCTCCAGATGAGGTTTTTACGACAGTTTATCCTGGGTTCCCAGAATAATCTCAATATCTGCGCCTCCATTGAGGGGATTCTCTGCGGTATTTTCCACTTTTTCGATGGTCGCGTCTTTAAAATATTTCAGAAGATCCTTGCCCAGTTTCTTTTTCGTCACCAATATCCGCGTTTTTTTCTGCACCACACCGTCATAGTTTCCCGTGCCGGTGACGATCAGGCCGTCTGCCTCCAGTTTCTCCTTGTAAGTGGCGGCAAGGCCGTTGATGCCGCTCCCGTTGGTGATCCAGATCGACCGCCCCGCCGAGGACACCTTCGTCCCGGAGGAACTGTCTGAGGAATCTTTATCCTTCTTATCCGCACTGTCCGCGGAAGATTTCTGTGGCGTGTCATAGGCCTCCGACTCCCATATATCGTTCACCAGCTTGCGGTTTTTCTTCTCATCCAGGAGAAACACATCGCCGGATTTGGAGCCGTACGCCCGGCGGGTCCGGATATAGTCCCGGTTTGTCCTGGCCAGCGCGGCGGAGTAATGCTGTTTCTGCGACAGGGTGATATCCAATATCATATCATCCCACATTTCCTCGATGAAATCATTCATCTTCGCCTCCGTGTCACACTGGGAAGCACTGTTCAGCAGAGCCTCCGAGGGCTGGTACACCAGTTTCTTCTTCTTTTTACTATTCTTCTCAAAAAATTTATCAAATGTATCCGAGGGTATCGCTGTGAAATACCCGATATCCGCATGAAACTGCTCCTGGAGTATCATTATCCCGTACTCGTACGCCACATCTCCGGTAAAATACTCATTGATATCCTCCATCGTAAAAAGCTGAGGGATCTGCTGGCTCACCTTCATCAACTCACTGTATTTTTTGGACGAAATGGAGATCTGGGTGTCGGCCGGGATCGTAATAAAATTCATATTCGTCGTGGTCTCATCAAACAGCTCCAGAACCATAGCCTTTATCTTTTTCGTCTTCTCGTCATAGCTATAGATCAGATTGCTGGACTCATTACCAGTATTGACATCTATCACATGGGTATACTGTGTACTCCTCTCCTTCCTCTCTGTCTGATTGTAGTACAGCATCGTCAGATAATAGCTGAGTACACCCACCGCCAGCAGCAACAATATGATTCCAAATGTTTTGAAAAAATATATGATAATAATTGATGCCACGCTTTTCTTTTTCATTGTCATCCTCCCATTTTAACCTGCCCATCCCATATCATATTTTGTATTATAGCAGAAGTGTGTCAAATGTACAACTTTTTTCCTTTTGACCCCAATATCATTTGTGGTATACTTATATCTGCATCCGCAAAACGGGTGCAGACAGGAGTGAAACAAATATGACCGGAAAAACATCTTCCGCCGGAACCGCCTTTATCACCGGGGCCTCCGGCGCCATCGGCTCCGCCATTGCCCTGGCTCTGGCGGGAGCCGGCTACTCACTGACCCTCCTGGGAGGGAGCAATCAAAAAAAGCTGGACGAGACAGCGAAGCGCTGCCGTAAAATGGGAAGTCCCACATTTTCTACATGTGTAGATTTCAGAAAAAAAGACCAAATTGAAGAAAAAATAGCACAGACACTGGGCTCATCGGAGCGCGTGGATCTCCTGGTAAACTGCGCCGGGATCTCCTATATCGGCCTCCTGACGGACATGACCGGACAGGAGTGGGAGGACGTCCTGTCTGTCAACCTTTCCTCCGCATTCTACTGTTGTCGTCTCATCGTGCCCTATATGGTACGGCAAAAATCCGGACGAATCATCCAGATCTCCAGTGTATGGGGCAGCGCAGGAGCCTCCTGCGAGGCAGCCTACTCTGCCGCAAAGGGCGGCATTCACGCCATGACCAGGGCACTGGCCAGGGAACTGGCTCCCAGCGGCATCGCCGTCAACGCCATCGCCTGCGGCATGATCGACACCCCCATGAACCACTGTTTCACCGGCGAAGAGATACAGTCTATCTGCGAGGATATCCCCGCCGGGCGCATGGGAACCCCGGAGGAGGTGGCAGAGACAGTCATCGCCATGACAAAAATGCCGGTCTACATGACCGGCAATATACTCACACTGGACGGGGGCTGGAAATGATGGTTCCCGCCGCCAGGATATTTCCCTGCTCATAGAGCACCACAGCCTGTCCCGGCGTCGCAGCCCGGACAGGTTCATCGAAGAGCAGCGACAGCCTGTCCCGGCTGCACTCCTCCACAACAGCCATGGCGCCCTCATGGGAATAGCGGATCTTCGCCAGGACACGCCGCCCCGGCTCCAGTGAATCCACCGCCATAAAATTCATATCCTCCGCACACACTCTGTCTGTAAAAACATCCCCGCTCTTGCCCAGCACCACCTCATTCTGCTCCGGCCGGATGGCCACCACAAACCGCGGCTCCCCGAAAGCGATGCCCAAGCCCTTCCTCTGTCCCACGGTATAATGGCTGATCCCACGGTGTCTCCCCAGGACATTCCCCTGCAGATCCACAAAATCACCCGGCCTCTCTCTGACCGCTGTCTCCCGTTGGATAAACGCGGCGTAATCTCCATCCGGCACAAAGCAGATCTCCATGCTGTCCGATTTATCGGCCACCGCCAGGCCCTCCTCCTCCGCGATACGGCGGATATCTTCCTTCCCATACTCACCGATGGGAAACAGGGTGTGAGCCAGCTGATCCTGGGTGAGACGACAGAGAGCATAGGTCTGATCCTTCTGTGCCGAACGGGCATTGGAAATCGTATATCGTCCGTTCTCCAGCCGTGAGATCCTGGCATAGTGGCCGGTGGCGATATAGTCCGCCCCCCATTCCCGGCTCTTTTGCAGAAGAGACTCCCATTTCACATACCGGTTGCAGACGATACAGGGATTCGGCGTCCTGCCCCGCCGGTACTCCGCCGCAAAATAATCTATAACATCTCTCCGGAACTCCCTCCGGAAATCCACAACATGACACGGGATACCCAGCTGTCCCGCCACCGTTTTGGCATCCTCCGCCTCACGGCCGCACCCCGGTTCTTCTCCCTCCGGCTGCCAGGCCTGCACTGTGACGCCGATCACCCGGTATCCCTGTCTTTTCAACAGACAGGCCGCCACAGCGGAGTCCACTCCCCCGGACAGACCTGCCACCACCGTCTCATTCTTCATCGCTGATATCCGCCTTCGGTTTTTGTAATCCCTCTATGGTGATTCCGTGCTTCTGTGCGTAATCCCACAGTGCCGCATGGATCGCCTCCTCTGCCAGCAGCGAACAGTGAACCTTCACCGGCGGAAGGCCATCCAGCGCCTCCATCACCGCTTTATTTGTGACCTTGAGGGCCTCCGTCACAGTCAGTCCCTTGATCAGCTCCGTAGCCATACTGCTGGTAGCCACAGCGGCGCCGCAGCCAAAAGTCTTGAACTTGCAGTCCCGTATCACCTTTGTCTCATCGTCAATATCCAGAAACATTCTCATAATATCGCCGCATTTGGCATTTCCCACAGTTCCCACGCCGCTGGCGTCCTCTATCTCTCCCACATTTCTCGGATTGGAAAAATGATCCATCACTTTCTCACTATACATTCTGTTTCCCTCCACTCTTCACAAAATCGTCGTACAACGGCGACATACTCCGCAGCCGCTCCACGATAGCCTTCAATACATCCACTGTGTAATCCGCCTCCTCCCGGGTGTTACCCTCCGAGAGCGTCATGCGCAGACTGCCGTGGGCAATCTCATGGGGCAGCCCGATGGCCAGCAGCACATGGGACGGATCCAGTGAGCCGGAAGTACAGGCACTGCCGCTGGAAGCGCAGATGCCCTCCTGGTCCAGCATGATCAGCAGGGATTCACCCTCGATAAACCGGAAACATACATTGACATTGCCCGGCAGCCTTTTCTCCCGGTGCCCGTTGACCCTCACATAGGGGATCTCCTCCTGAATACGCCGGATCATGTGATCACGGATCTCCCGTTCCTTTTTCCCGTTTTCCTCCATATGCTCCACCGCAATCTTCACGGCCGCCCCCATGCCCACAATGCCGGGGACATTGTGAGTCCCGGCGCGGCGGGACCGCTCCTGGGCGCCGCCGTGGAGTATCGAATCAATCTTCACCCCGGAGCGCAGGTACAAAATCCCTACTCCCTTGGGCCCGCCCAGCTTATGCCCGCTGGCGCTGAGCATATCAATCTGCATGTCTTCCACATCGACAGGCACATGGCCGAACGCCTGCACGGCGTCGGTGTGGAACAAAACGCCATGCTTTCTGGCCAGCCTGCCGATCTCCCTCACCGGCTCGATGGTGCCGATCTCATTGTTGGCAAACATGATGGTGATCAATATCGTGTCCGGCCGGATGGCCCTCTCCAGCTCCTCCGGCGCCACCATCCCCGTCTCGTCCACATCCAGATAGGTGATGTCATATCCCTCTCCTTCCAGATATTCACATGCGTGCAGCACGGCATGGTGTTCTATTTTCGTGGTAATGATGTGTTTCCCCTTCTCCCGCAGCGCATGAGCCGCCCCTTTCACCGCCCAGTTGTCTGACTCGCTGCCGCCTCCGGTGAAATAAATCTCCTGGGGCTTTGCATTCAGCGCTCTCCCGATCTCTGCTCTGGCGGACTCCACCGCCTCCCCCGCTTTGCCTGCAAAGCGGTACACACTGGAGGGATTGCCATAAATCTCTGTAAAATACGGCTTCATGGCGTCAAATACCTCCGGTTTCACCGCTGTGGTAGCGGCGTTATCCAAATATATCAATGAATTCATTATAACAAGCTCCTTTTCATATTATTTTGATAGGATAAGCATATTATAACAAATTTACACTCTTTGTCAAGAAGATCCTCTGCCGGTATAGGGCAGCCGGACAATCGCTTAAAATTTTAAGGGGGTGCCCCCTGGTTTTATGCGATTACCCGGATACCGGGATTATTTTATCTTCATTTTAGACGTAACGCCCGCTTTCTTCCCGAGCAGTTTCTTCACTGCCTTTTTCTTCTTCTTTGGAACTTTGAAGGTGGCTTTTTTCTGGATGCCCTTAAAGGCATTCTTTCCTATTTTTTTCAGAACCGTACTCTTGATCGTCACCTTCTTCAGTTTGGAGCATTTATAAAAGGCCTTGGAACCGATCGTCTTGACATTCTTACCGATCGTCACTCTGGTCAGTTTCTTATTTTTGGCAAATGCACCGGATCCGATACCGGTGACCTTATATGTCCCGCCCTTGATCGTCACCGTGGCCGGCACAGTCACCTGTTTCGCCGAAGTATCCTTTGATTTTTTCAGCTCCACCTGTTTTTTGGCTGCGCTGGCTATTTTATACTGCATTTTCGACACCGTGGCCACATCGCCATCCGACACGCCGGAGTCCGGTTTCTCAGTGGCTGCCGCCGTGGGCGCCGCCGTGGGTGCCGTCGTCTCCGCAGGTGCCTCGGTATCTGTCACTCCGGATTTCTCACTGTCAAATTTCCATGAACTTACCTGGTATCCACTGCCGCGGTATACAAAGTAGAGGTCGTGGACTGAGGACAGTGTCTCGCTCAGGTCCGCTTCCACCGTCTGATACGTATCGGCCCCCGTGGCTCCGGGGAGATTTACTGTGGCTGCTTTCCTGGCGCCCTCGTCGCCCGGCTTGCCGTCCACATAAACTTCAATGCTCCCCTCCGCTGTCTCCGTGGAAACCTCCATCGTGATCTTTTCCGCCTTCTCACCGAAATCCACACCGGATACCTTGGTCCAGTCCCCTGTATGGATCTCCGTCAGTACCATATCCCGGCAGCTTTCGGAATATACAGTGGTGAGACCCGCGTTGTCCGACATGATGTTTGCGCTGTTTTTCTGCAGCCCGTCAATTTTTCCCGTACCGCCCACTCCGGCGTAGGTGGCCTGCGCAGAGAGCGTGCCGTCGTCTCCCACATTCAATCTGTCGATGTGGAGGTTCCGGTATCCCTGCTGCACACCGTTGTAAAATACCTTTTCCAGGTACGTGGTGTGATATGCGATATAATTTTCACCCTTGAAAGTAAACATGTGATGGTGATTGTTGTAGGTGTGGCCGTACAGACTTCCCGGATTGGCAAATACGGTTCCGTGGAAGGTAGCATTTTCCATATAGGGATTATCTGCAGAGTAGTAGGCGATGCAGGCCTGGCCGGTGTACTCATCCTTGCCGTTGGCCAGGTCGCTGGACCAGTTCGTGCTGTAGGAATAATAGTAGGTGTCTCCAAACCTGTTGATCTCATTGTCCTCAAAATAATAATAGGGATCCAGGGTGTGCATAGTGGATACATCCAGACTGATCATGTCATCATTCAGTTTGCAGACACGTCCGGCATTGCTGCCGCTGTTGTTTCCTCCAAAGTAAATGTAGGCGCTTCCGTCATTGTCTACAAATACACCCGGATCAAACAGCCAGGGAACCTCCTCCTCGGAACAGGTGGGCGTGTCTCTGTTGATGATGCGGTCTCCAATGGGGTCTGTCCAGGGCCCGGTGGGAGAGTCCGCCGTCAGCACAGCGATCCCGTCGCCGCCGGTTGTATAATACATGAAAAATTTTGTCTTCCCGTCAATCTCCTTGCTGACGATGGACGGCGCCCAGGATTTCTGCGCGTAATCTGTCAGCTCCGTCACATCAATCCGACCTTCATCCTTCCAGTTCACCAGATCCTCCGAGGAGATGCAGGACAGCGTGTGGGTGTTGTAGGCGTTGCTGATCAGGTTTCCATCACTGTCAAACTCCGGCTCATCCGTCGTCCCGTATACGTACAGCCTCCCCTGGTACTCGATGGTGGTGGGGTCTGCGATAAATCTCTGGGAAACCAGCATACTGTTCACCGCCTCCGCACTCACTTTATTCTGATTCCGGAAGCTTTTGGTGAGGGTGAGATCCTCCGTATCGTACGCCTGCTCCTGCTCCGGGACAAAAGGATTTTTTGGTTCCTTCGGCTCTCCGCTGGATTCCCCGTATGTGACGGTAATTTTGGTGATCACCAGATCATCGAGATACGTCCCGTAGGATGGCCCCTTGATCATCACCTGGTTGGCGGCCCCGGTGGAAGTCAGCACCATATCCATGACAAACTCTCCGCTGCCCACTCCCTTATCAGAAGAGTTTACGATCTCCGACAAAAGTGAGAAATTGCCGTTATCCGACAGCCAGCTGCGAAATCCAACCTTACCATTGTTCACACCCTCGATGGACACTGCCACCGATTCACCGGTATTGACCCGCTTCGGCAGTTTCACGATAAACAGTTCCACATTCTGGGCCGTCAGTGTGCCTGTGGCCTCATCGTACACCGGCACTCCGTTTTGCGTCTGCTGCACATCAAACTGTGACAGATCCAGCTCCACGGTCTCACCGGCCTCCGTCTCAGCCGCCTGCACCACTTTCTCCGGTGCCGCCGGTTCCACCGCGGCAAACACCATCGCTGCGATCAGAACGGAAGTAACAATTTGTTTCCACAACCTGTGTTTTTTCCTCATTTCACATATCTCCATACATTCATATTTTTAAAATCCAAGTTTTCTGTTATCTCCATCATACATTAAGAATTTTCACATTTCCATAGTTTTTATTTGCTTTTATATAAAATTTTCGCAACATTTTACGGGCGTTTACAATTTTGTATAGATATGTTAAAATTTTAGATATATCATGGGATTCAGACGATCGAAAGGAGGCCCGGCCATGCCGCACAAAACCATCAACTCCTATCCCTCCATCGGAAAGGAGGCAGAACTGCCCATTTTCATGCGGGCAGTGGGATGCTATGAACATCAGCCGGAACAGGATATGCCGGAAGGTTATCTCTATCACCAGATTTTTTTCGTGGAAACAGGGGAGATGGATCTGGCTGTAGGCGGCGACCACTACCGCCTCACCCGGTCCATGGGATTTTTTCTTCCCGCTTTTCTTCCCTACCACCTGAAGTCCGTCACAGAATGCATGACCCACTGGGTGTCCTTTGGATGTGCCTGTGAGGAGCGGCTGCTGCCCCTGATCGACTTTCAGAACTTCCGGATCTTCCCCAGCCTGGAGATCAAACCCCTGATCATGGACCTGAAAAAAATGTACCTTCTCTCCACAGAAGATACATTTTACAGCCGATGTCAGAACTCGGCCCGCGTCTATTCCTATATCATGGAAGTCTATGCCCAGGACAAAAAACACAGCGAGCAGGTCGACCAGGAGTCCGAAAAACCCGCCCTGCTCCTGGCGAAGCGGTATATCGAACAATATTATTTCAACGACCTCACGCTGGATATCATAGCGGAGTACGCCCACGTGTCCCCCCAGCACCTGTGCCGCCTGTTCCAGAAACACATGGGTATGCGGCCCACAAGCTACCTCAACCTGACCCGCATCAAGGTGGCGAAGTGGCTTCTGAACGATACGGATAAATCCGTGACGGAGATTGCGGAAAAAGTGGGGTATCACTCCCCCTTCTATTTCTCCACCACATTCAAAAAATATGAGAACATGTCCCCCAGTGCCTGGCGGAAGCTGGTACAGCAAAAGTAGCCCGGCAGGGTTCGGCGCGGAATACTACGGGGCGCAGCTCACCTCACAGACAGTCAGCACCTGATCCTCCACCCGGAAACGCACCTCGTATCCGGCAAAACTCATGCCGTAGACCCTCTCCGGATCCTGCTGGTAGGAAGGTCTGGGATCCTGGGCCAGCACAGCCATCAGCGCCGCCCGCTTTCTCTCCGGCATCCCGGAGATCAGTTCCGGCGGGCACACCACCCTCAGCCGCTCCTCCCGAAATGGCTCCGCGAATCCAAAGACTGCCTCCCCGTGCACATCCCCGGGAATATAAGGTTTGATGTCGTAAATGGGCGTGCCATCCATCAGATCCACCCCCTGTACCCTCAGCACCGGCCCCTGTCCTCCGGCCTCGTCTATGCCCAGAAGACGCACCGAAGAAAGGCCCAGTCCATTGGGGCGAAAGGGGGATCTGGTAGCGAACACTCCCCGGCGCTCATTCCCGCCCAGTCTCGGCGGACGCACCGTAGGCGACCAGCCCCTGTCCGCATTTGCAGAAAACTGCCAGATCAGCCATATGTGGGAGAACCCCTCCAGCCCGCGCAGCATATCCCTGTTGCGAAACTCCCTCTCAAATACGATAGTGCCCTCCAGCTCCTCCACCAGTCCGCTCTGTCTTGGAATCCCGAATTTCGCGGGGAAATCCGTGTAGATCCTGGCTATGACCTGCAGCTTGTCCGCCCTGCCTCCCGCCATGTCAATACCCCGGCCTCATAAGGCTTCCTTTCTGAAAGGTGTACTCCGGCGTTTCTAAGGGGTAGGTCACTTCCTCCTCATAGTACCAGGGATCCTCCTCGTGAGCCGGATTTTTCAGCAGATGAAACTGCTGCGCAGGCATAAAGCCCTGACCCAGGAGGAAAGCTTTCTCCCCCTCCTCATTCTCACAGACGTCCACCACCATCACCACGTGGCCGGGACTGCCGTCCTTGATGAAAATATCCCCCACCTGAATGTCTGACAGCTTTGTCTTCTTGCTCTCCGCTTTCAGGGAGAGGGTGCTTGCATAGCTGAACACCATTCTCAGATATTTCTTGAAATTGTCATAGGAATCGTCGTAGCTTCCTCCGTCCACCCAGGAAGTGCCGCCGCTTCCCACCTGGATCCGGTAGCCCTCCCGCCATCTCACATAATCCGCCTGGAACCCGTCCACAAAGCGGAAAGAAATCTTCTCCTGCTTTCCGATCTTCCAGTAGTATTCCGCGTACACACGCATCACCGTGTCGGCACACTGCTGCAGATTTTCTTTCTCCAGGGGCAGCTTGAACACCGCCACGTGAGCGTCCTGGTTCTCTTTCTTGCTTCCGTCGTACAGAAGGACACTGCTCCCGTCTTTTTTCAGCGGATAGGTCCGCAAAAAGGCCGTCAGGCTCTCCAGATCCTCCTCCCGGCGCTCATACCCCTCCGGAGGGTTTATGCGCTGCTCCAGAGTCTTGCCCTCCGGATCGAGAATGGACCGGGTCTCACCGGTATCCTCCTCCACCACCGGACCGCTGGCGGAAACCGCCCCGGAACTGGCGTCTGTCTCCGGCACTTTCTCCGTCACATTCACCCCCGGATCCCCCGCCCAGGTGAACCCTGACCAGAGAGGGACCAGAAGCACCAGTATCACAAATGCAAGCACAGCAGACAGCACGATCGCATCCTTTTGTCTCATTCTTCTACGACTCATTCGGTTTCCTCCGTCCTATAAAGAAAGCACCCACTCTCCGCGGATGCATTGATAATAGCACAAAAGCACGAGACGGGATTCGAACCCGCGGCCCTCGCCTTGGGAAGGCGATGCTCCACCACTGAGCCACTCGTGCATTCATGTATACAGTATACCCTAAATCATAATATATTGCAAGAAATTTTTAAACTACCACATCTACGCTGGCTGCCTCTGCACCGACCTCTGCACTGACCGCCTCACCGGCCGCACCCACATCCGCTCCGGCCAGCTCCATCGCCGTGTCTGCCGCCTGTTCTCCCTCTATCACATCTGTCATGGTATCCTCAAGTACAGCCTCCATGCGCTCCTCCGCCTCCCTCTGCTGCTGGCGGATCTTCTGTTTGATATAGTCCAGGTCTGCCCGTTTTATATCTGCCGCCTCTTCATTCCTGTGCTTCCTCTTCATCTTATTCAGCTTCATGCGCAGCATCGCCCTTTTCCGTTCCCGACGCCCAAAACTCACTATATTTGTCTTTCCCTTGCGCTTAATCAGCTCCTCTTTTTTCATATGCCGCACCTTTTTCTGCGCACAGACCACCATCCGGCTGGCATGGGATACAGCCGCCCGGACTTCATTGCTGTCATAATCCCCGTTGGCCGAGGCCTGCTTGACTGCAGCCAGCTTGCCCTTCGCACGGATCAGCACCTGGGTGGCAGACACAGCGGAACCCGCCCGCAGGATCTGGGAGGCTATCTCCATGGTATTGTAGTTCAGTCTCTTTCTTATCCTGTTCTTCGACTTCGATTTCGCTTTCGCCCAGGCTCTCATGAACGCGCTCACGCTGACCCCCGCCCCGATCCTCTCATCTTTCACCCCTGCACCGGTCTTTTCAGCTTTCACATCTGCACCGGTCTTCTCCTTTTTCACCCCTGTGGGATAATCCGTGTATGTCTTATAACTCACATCCGAAACGCCCTCCATACCGCGGTCACCTCCCCGATAATAATTTACATCTGTTTATATTTTATATCGGCATTGACCGTCAGATCCTTTACCACCTGTCCGGCAAGAATCAATCCCGCCACCGGCGGGACAAAGGCTGTGGAGCCCGGAACCCTCTTCTCCTCCTCTGATCTCATCTCTCTCTTTTCTACAGGTGTCTCCTGCGAATATACCACCTTCAGTTTCCCGATCCCCCTCTTTTTCAACTCTCTCCGCATGACTCTGGCCAGAGGGCAGACAGATGTCTCAAAAATATCCGCCACCTGAAATGCCGTGGGATCCAGTTTATTCCCCGTACCCATGGAACTGATGAGCGGCACATGGCTTTCCCAGGCCCTCTCCGCGATCTCCAGCTTTCCGGCCACCGTATCGATGGCGTCCACAACGTAATCATACACAGAAAAATCAAATTCTACTGCTGTCTCCGGCAAAAAAAAGGTCTTGTGGCCATACACAGTGATCTCCGGATCAATATCGCGTATCCTCTCCACCGCCACGTCCACTTTATACCGGCCGACACTGCTCTGCGTGGCCAGGATCTGCCGGTTTATGTTGCTGACAGCTATCCTGTCGCTGTCGATGAGATCCAGCGTTCCCACACCGGATCTGGCCAGGGCCTCCACTGCGTATCCTCCCACACCGCCCAGGCCAAAGACAGCCACCCGGGCCCGGCGGAGACGTTCCATATTTTCCTCTCCAAGCAGGTACTTGGTTCTCGCCAGCTGTTCTGACATACCTCTCTCCTATACTCCATGCAATAGAAATACTTCCTAAAATACTTCCCGGAAATCCCTGTCCTCCCCACAGGGTATCTCCCTCACGTCCATATCCACAATCTCAATATAACGCCGCCCCTTCAGAAAAGAAATCAGTTCCCGGATCTCCCGCTCTCCCCCCTGCACTTCCATCTCCACACTGCCGTCGTACAGATTCTTCACCCAGCCGGTCAGGCCCAGCTGTCTCGCCTTGCTGACCGCATAAAAACGAAACCCCACTCCCTGCACTCTGCCATAAAACAAAATATGTCTGCGAATCATATTTATCCCCCTATCCGACGATCAGATCATAACTCTCCGCTATCACCGCCAAAGACCGATTCCCTCAGGATGTCTGTCAGGACATTGGCCCGGGAAATCTCCAGGGTATCCTCCGTCACCCGGCACTCCAGCCCCAGAATCTCCACCCCGGCTTCAATAGCGCACTCCAGCGCCGTCCCAAACTCCGCATGGGTCTCCACATTGGGCCGCACTTCACAGACGCCCTCCATCTGGATCACAAAGGCCGCCAGACTGTGATACCCTTCTTCCGCCGCCCTGGTCAACTCCCGCAGATGCTTTACGCCCCGCTCTGTGGGGGCGTCCGGAAAATACCCGATCCCATCCATTTCCAGGGTACACCCTTTTACTTCCATCAGGTATTTTTCCTCTCCCTTTTCCATATAAAAATCCAGCCGGGAATCTCCGTAGACATACTCCGGCCGGATCTGGGAATAGCCCTGGGTTTCCAGCCACTCCAGCACCACCTTGTTGGGGGCCTGGCTGTCAATATTTACCCAGCCCAGAGACTCCTTATACACGGCTATCAGATCATATTTTGTCTTGCGGGCAGGATTTTCCGCCTTCGCCAGAACCACCTCGGCGTCCGGCAGGAGCAGTTCCCGGCACCGCCCTGTATTTTTCACATGCACCGTCTCCTTCATCCCGTCTATCCGCACATGGGCGGTGAACCGGTTGGGACGGTCAAGAAACCGGCCGTGTATTACCTGATTGTATCTCATACCATCATGCGATATATTTTCTCTACGTCCTCCTGGGTGAAATTCACAAATCCCTCCAGAATTCCTGTCCGGTTGTCCCCATAACAGGCTGTATGCGCCAGATACTCAATATCTTCCTCCTTCGCCCCCAGTTCCTCAAAGTTCCTCGGCATCCCGATGGAGATCAGGAACCGGCGCAGAGCCTCAATACCCGCACGGGCTGTCCGCTCCGGACGCTCGAAATCCATAGGGCAGCCCCATACCCGCACCGCCGCCTTGACAAACCGCGTCACATCGTGAATCAGATTGTAGTTGAACACAGCGGGCATCACCACCGCCAGTCCGGCTCCGTGAGCACAGTCATAGAGGGCAGACAGTTCATGCTCAATATTGTGGCTGGACCAGTCCTGGCTCCTCCCTACGCCGCAGGAATTGTTGTGCGCCATCATCCCTGCCCACATAATATTTGCCCTTGCCTCATAATTGTCCGGATTCTCGATGACCCGCGGTCCCTCGTGTATCATCGTCATGAGAAGGGCCTCGATCATGCGGTCTGTTACTTCTACTTCTGTAGAATTTGTCAGATATCTCTCATAGAGATGAGCCATGATATCCGTGATGCCGCAGGCTGTCTGAAAAGCAGACAGGGTCTGTGTCAGAGCCGGATTCATAATGGTAAATTTGGGCCGGTAGGCCTCCCCTGTGGCGGCTCTCTTGTACATGCCGTCCTCTTTCGTGATCACAGAATCCGGGGATCCCTCGCTTCCCGCCGCCGCTATGGTGAGAACCGTTCCGATGGGAAGAGCGGATTCCACTATTTTCCCTTCATAGTAATCCCAGAAATCCCCATCGTACACCGCACCGGCGGCAATGGCTTTGGACGAATCTATGACACTGCCGCCTCCCACGGCCAGCACGAAATCCACCTTCTCCCGGCGGCAGAGCTCGATGCCCTCATACACCAGTCCGCTTCTGGGATTGGGCTGCACACCCCCCAGCTCCACATATTGGATATCCTGTCTCTCAAGGGACTCCTTCACCCGGTCCAGCAGTCCCGAGCGGACCACCGATCCGCCGCCATAGTGGATCAGCACCCGGCTCCCGCCAAAACGTTTCACATACTCTCCCGCCTCATTTTCTGTGTCCCGGCCAAACACAAAATAGGTCGGCGCATAAAATGTAAAATTTTCCATAATGGACCTTCCTTTCCTTTTTTTAATATATCCATTTCCCGTCCCCAATGTCCTGGTTCAGTTTGAATCGGTTGACCGGACAGGCAGATGATCTTTTTGCTGCCTTCCATTCCTGTGTAATATCCATAGAATGAATTGTACCATCATGGGTTGTTTTTTTCAAGCCTATCCCGCATTTCTCTCCAGCCACCGGGCCACACTGTCCGTCCCGTTGCTCCCTATCACCCCCGTAGCCACTTCCTTCAGCGCAGCCACCGCATTCTCCACCGCATAGCCCTCATCCGCCGCGCGAAACATATCAATGTCGTTGGTATCGTCCCCGAACACCACCAGCCTGTCGCATTTCAGATACTCCTTCAGCCACAAAACCCCGTTTGCCTTGGTGGCCCTCCGGGGCATGATCTCCAGCCATTGGTGGCCCGAATAGATATTTCTCTGAAACTCACAGTGAAATCCCCCTATGTATTTCTCATAAAAGGGCCGAAGTTTCTTCTCCTCATCAATGCAGCTGATGTAAAATACCGTGCCGTAATCTATCTCGCCGTAGGACATGACAGGGGACCGGCGGGGATCTCTCTCCCGTTCCCGGACGAACTGCCGCACACCGTCAGACCAGACCTCCGGCTGATAGAAAAAACGGTCCGCCCCATTCTCATAGGCATAGACAATGGGAAATATCCCGTGGGAAACCAGATCCTCCACGATATCCCTGCTGTCCTCCAGAAAGTTTGCCCGCAAAATCTCCCCGGGCTGACCCGGCTTGTAATCTCCCGGATCCGCCGCACCTGTCACGACAGCGTCCCGGATAAACGAACCGTTCTGCAGTATCACAGGTCTGCGGATCATCAACCCCTCCGTGACCTGATGGGAAGTCTGCCAGGCCCGCGCAGTGGCATAGGTAAAAATAAGGCCGGCGTCCGTCAGCTCATTGATACAGCGATTGGTATACGCCGAAGTCCTCTGATCCCCCCGGAGCAAAGTTCCGTCCAGATCCGATACATACAACGTCCTCATGGCAGCCTCCCCTCAACTATGCTCCCTCTGTTCCGTCAAACATCCCCTGAATATGCCGATACATCGTCCGCACCGCCGGAGCCATAAACTCCGGGTTCAGCACCGACACCCCGATCACCCGGTAGGCCTCCGGTTTCACCGGATAGCAGTCCACCTCGTAGGGGATATCCCTCATCACCAGCTCCGGCATGAGACAGATCCCGAATCCGTTGGCCACCATGGCCACAGTGGACAGGTCATCCACCACATGATACCTGGACCGCACCGCCAGTGAATTTTCCTTGAGAAATTTCTGAATATCCGCATCCGTGGATTCCCTCTGGGTGACAAACTGGTGGTTGCGCATCTCGTCAATCCCCATGTACTCACTGTCCTCCATCCTCTCCGTCCCCCTGGGCATGACACACAGAAGTCGGTCCCTGTACAGAGGCTCGATGGGGATATCCGCCGCACTGGAAAGCGAGAGGAAACCCAGATCCACGATGCCGTTTTTTATCCAGTAAACCACATCGTCGTAGGTTCCCTCAAAAATCTCAATATTGATCCCCGGATACTCCTCTCCGAAAGAGTGGAGGATATCCGGAATCCAGTTGGTACACACACTGGAGAAGCAGCCGATCTTCACCGTACCTTTCTGCAGACCGTTGAACTCCGTGATGGCCTGCTGCAGACTCTCGTCACTGTTCAGCACGGCGTTGACATAGGGCAGGAGGTGTTCTCCATAGTTGGTCAGCGTGACACCGGACTTACTCCGGTTCAGCACCGAAAAGCCCAGCTCTCTCTCCATGGATGCCACCGCGTGGCTGATGGCGGAGGGAGTCAGTCTCAATATCTCCGCCGCTTTGCGGAAGCTCCCCTGCTCCGCCACCGTCTTCAAAACCTGATACATCAGTAAAGTCATAAGCTATCTCGCCGCCCTGTATTTCAATTCCTCCCAGCGCCGGTCCACCTCCTGCTGGAACTGTTGGATCAAATCTTCGTTTCCCTTTTTAAACAAATGCTTAAACCGGCCCTGCTCCCGCAGAAAATCCTCGATCGGCAGTTTTTTCTTCGGCTCGTAGTTCAGTATCCACTTCCCGTGATCCACCTCGAACAGAGGCCAGTAACAGGTCTCCACCGCCAGTTTACAGATTTTCATAATATCCGACGCGTCGTAGCGCCATCCCCTGGGACAGGGCGTCATAATGTTGAGAAATGACGCTCCCTCTGTGTAGATCGCCATCTCCGCTTTGCGGTGAATATCCCTGAAATCCTGCAGCAGCGTTGTCTGGGCCACGTAGGGTACATCGTGGGCCGCTATGATGCTGGCCAGATCCTTGCGGTTCTGCATCTTTCCGTTGGATTTTTTCCCCACCGGGGTAGTAGTGGTGTCCGCATACATGGGCGTGGCGGAGGATCGCTGGATCCCCGTGTTCATATAGGCGCCGTTGTCATAGCAGACATAGACCATGTCGTGATTTCTCTCCATCGCGCCGGACAGAGATTGAAAACCTATGTCATACGTACCCCCGTCCCCACCGAATGTAATAAATTTAAAATTCTCCTCCGGGGGCAGTTTCCCTCTCTTCTTCAATACCCGGTAGGCGGTCTCCACACCACTGAGAGTAGCACCCGCGTTCTCAAAGGCATTGTGTATATAACTGTCCTCCCATGCCGTGTAGGGATACATGAAAGAGGACACCTCCAGACATCCGGTGGCATTCCCGATCACCGCCCTGTCCTCCTCGTGCAGGGCGCGCAGCACGGCGCGGACGGCAATGGTCGCCCCGCAGCCGGCACACATGCGGTGTCCCGGCGCCAGCCGTTCCGGTTTATCCATCATCGTTTTTAAACTGTAATCGCTCATCTTTTCCTCCCTGTACTGTATAGTACATGCTTTTCTACTCCTGTCGTGCATTCTCATTCTACCTGAGTCGGATATATTGATGCTGCTCCGGCTTCTGGGTCTGCAGCTCCCGGAAGATCCCTTTGGCATCGGACACCGTGAAGTCCCGTCCGGCCAGACCGTAGATATAGTTCACTGTATCAATCATCACTTTCTCCCGGAACAATGCAGCATTTACCTCAGAGCCCAGGGGGCCTCCATTGCCATTGTAGCTCTCACACCGGTCCAGGATCGCCACCGCCTTGCAGCCGGACAGCGCTCTGGCGATCTCCGCCGCCGGGAATGGCCGGAACACACGGAGTTTCAACACCCCGGCCTTCATTCCCTCTTCCCGCAGTTCATCCACCGCCTCCTTGGCTGTGCCGGCAGCGGAACCCATGATCAGGATGACATAGTCCGCATCCTCCGTCCTGTACTCCTCAAAAAAACCGTATTCCCTGCCGGAAATCCCGGCAAAATCCCGGGCCACCTGCAGAATCACGTCCCTGGCATTCTCCATGGCGATCTCCTGGTTCTTCTTTCCCTCCATGGCATAGCTGCTGACGGAATAGGGACCCACCGAGACGGGTTTCCCCGGATTCAGAAGGTATTCTTCCGGCGTATACTCTCCCACAAAATCTCTGACCGCCTTATCTTCCAGAAGCAGGATATTCTCCACCGCATGGCTGGTGATGAAACCGTCCTGGCAGATCATCACCGGGAGATGCACACCGGCATGTTCCGCAATGGGATATGCCTGTATGAAATTGTCATACGCCTCCTGATTGTTCTCCGCGTAAATCTGGATCCAGCCCGTATCCCTGGCCCCCATGCCATCGGAGTGATCACAGTTGATGTTGATGGGGCCGGACAGCGTTCGGTTCACCAGGGCCAGCACCAAAGGAAGACGGTTGGACGCCGCCAGCAAAAGTTCCTCCCACATCAGGGCCAGGCCGGCGGAGGATGTGGCCGTAAGACTTCTGGCCCCCGCCGCCTCCGCGCCGATGGTGGCACTCATGGCAGAGTGTTCGCTCTCCACCGGGATAAATTCCGTATCTATCTCACCGTTGGCAATGTAGGTGGATACCATCTGGGGGATCTCCGTGGAGGGGGTGATCGGAAATGCCGGCATCACATCGGGATTGATCTGCCGGATGGCATAGGATACCGCCTCGTTCCCCGACATACGTTCTTTGATCGCCATCACATCCCCTCCTTCATCTCAATCGCACCGAAGGGACAGGCTTTCACACAGATACCGCAGCCCTTACAGTGGTCCATGTCAAAATCAAGCCGTCTGCCGTCTTTCACCGGAATGCTGGAATCCGGGCATACCGGCGCACACAGCAGACACTGTCTGCACTTATCCTCCAAAAACACCGGTGTGCTGGTTCGCCACTCACCGGTGTTAAAAAGCCTGGAGGTCCCTCCCGCAAAGATCATCAGGCCTTCCGTCAGATCCCTGTGGGAGGATTTCTCGTTTATTTTTGTTATATCCGTTCTCATCTCTTCCTCCTTGCCGCCGTTGTCTTCTCTCGTTGACAATATATTACGCGCTCTTCACATCCTTTGTGTGCATCTTGCTCACGATCACATCGTAGGCGCGCTCCAAAGCCTTCATGTTCCCGTCGATCACTTCCGGTTTCTTGGCAAACTTGTGCTGGTAGGACGCACGCATCTCATGGATAAATTTATCTCTGGGCATAATGCCGCTGACCGCCACTGCGGCGGCGAGCATGGGCGAGTTGGGGAAATTCTTTCCCAAGGTCTCCACAGAGATCTTCCTTCCGTCCACTGTGTACACCGCACCCTCATATCCCTTCAGATGCTTACGGATCTCCTTCTCACTCTTTGCCGTGTTGACAATGATCGCGCCCTCCCGCTTCAAGCCGGCGGTCACGTCCACAGACTCCAGCAGTGTCTCATCCACTACCACCACATAGTCGGGATGATATATATTGGAATGAACACGGATGGTGTCCCTGCTGATCCGATTGTACGCCGTGATCGGCGCACCCATGCGCTCCGGGCCATACTCGGGAAATCCCTGCACGTTCTGCCCCGTCTTAAATGCCACATCCGCTAACAAAAGTGCCGCTGTCTTGGCACCCTGGCCGCCCCGGCCATGCCATCTGATCTCAATTCCGTTCTTCATTTTCCTCTCTCCATTTCTGTTTGTCCGATAATTCCGGTGATTTTTGGTGTCACCAACATCCATTATATCGTGTTTTGGTCAAATGTAAAGAGAGAATGTTTGATTTCATTCATTTTTAAGATGAAAAAAAATCATGTTTCGCAAAATACTGAAAGAAATCTTAAAATCGGGAGTTGATAGATTTGAATATTTTCCGCTTGAACTTTCACGCAAACGATGTTATATTGTAACTAAAGAAAGCACCCACTCCATAGGTGGATGCTCTCGGCAAGATAGAAATGTCCTTACGGGCACCGCCTATCCTGTGTAGCAGACAGGATAGGCATTTTTATTTTCGCTTGTTTCTCTTATCGAGAAACACAAGCAACGCAACAATCAAACTGCTAAAGGTAAATAACAACGTTAATATACCAAGGAAAATCGAAATGATTTCATAAGCTGTCATGAGCGCCACCTCCCTTCTTATGTATTCCAGTAAACCGGTGCCAAAGCCGGGAGGCTGCCACTCTGTCATGGGTGCTTTCCGTAAATCAATTCTATCACAGTCTGAAAAGGACTTCAATATCATCCGATATTGAGAAAGCAATCACCTTTCATCCCCGGATTACTATTCACAGTCTCCTCCACCTGCATGCACGCCCCACCCAAAAATATCACAAAAAAGGTTGATTTTACAGAGTGCGTCATGATATAATATTCTAAACGTGGAAGAATTTGACAGTAATAGACTGCAGAATGAATACGTTACACAGCTAATATAGTAAAAATATAGAAAGGAGTGCTTCTATGAGCAGTATCTCAGGAATCGGCACTGATTACTACAGCCAGATTTCCAGCGGCCAGAAGATACAGAAAGCCGCCGACGGAGCATCTGAGCTCAGTATCATCGAAAAAGAAAATGCACAGATCAACGGTTATGATATGGGCACCCGCAATGCGCAGGATGCACAGAATCTGCTGAACGTGGCAGATTCCGCTTTGGGGGATATCACCGACAATCTGCAGCGCATGCGTGAGCTGGCAGTACAGGCAAGCAACACCGCCGTCCTCTCCGACGATGACCGTCAGATGATCCAGGACGAGATCGACCAATTGAAGCAGGGCATCTCCGATATAGCGAACAATACAGAATTTAATACTAAAAAACTTCTGGATGGGAGCAACAAAGACATGCACGTTGCCTCTGGCCCGGATGGAGAAGGACCCGAGATCAATACCGGTGACGCCACTCTGCAGGCATTGGGGATTGCTGATTTCGATGTGACCGGTGATTTCGATATCCAGACCATCGACAACGCCCTCAGCACACTGAACTCCACCCGGAGTAGTGTCGGCGCCCAGAGCAATGCACTGAATTACAATATCAATTACAACACCCTGGCTTCGCTGAATCTCACCAAGTCAGTGAGCAACATGCAGGATACGGACATTGCCGAGGCGGCATCCGAATTGAAAAAGCAGCAGCTGCTTCAGAACTATCAGCTGATGATGCAGAAAAAGAAACAGGAGCAGGAAACAAACAAACTGACCATCTTCCAGATGTAGTGACCTGAAAGCTTACAAAAGGGAATCCGGATCATAGAAAAACCGGATTCCCTTTTTTCGTGTCGTTACCAGTCACAGTCCTCCACCCACATTCGCAATCACAGACGCATGCTAATTCACCTTGACCAGGGAGTGCTTCTGTCCCTGTCCTCCGGCCCAGTCGATGAAGATATAGGCGTGATCCACCAGATCCTCATCCACGAAGAAACCGATGTGATACACATGCTCCTCCCCGGGCTCCAGATCCTTCAGATAAAAATGCACGCCGCCGTCCGTCTCCTTGAAATACTGTGCTGTTGCATCCAGCTGACACTCGCAAATGATCTCCGGGCGGTAGTAGCTCTCCTCCCAGGGAACCAGCTTCTTCCCCTGTTCCCGGTAATAACCGATATCCTTGCAGATCGGCACATCCTCTTTTAATCTCCGGGTGGTATTCTTCACCTTCATGGTCACCAGCACCAGTTTCTGCGCCACCTCCCGGCGGCCGGTCACCTGTGCGATCGGCTCATTGTAGCCGTCCCCCATCCGAAGTGTCTCTCTCGTGTACGTTTTCAGCGTACCGTCCTTTTTCGAATATTTCAATCGCTTTGTCCATATCCCGCAGCTGTCGTTCAGCGTCTCCGCTCCATCCGACAAAATACTCTCCATGCTGTCCAGGATCTCCACCTTCTGTACCCTGTGGGAAATGCCGCTGAAGCGAATATCCTCGCCGATATCCCTCACCTGGTTCAGAGGGATCGACTCCTGTTTCATCTCCGGTTCCGTCTCTGAATCCTCGGTGAGCGGATTATATTTCAGGTACTCCGACAGCGTGATATAGGTGGATTTCTTCCCCTTCTTCGCCGGTTTCAGCGATACGTGGGAGATATATTTCTCCAGGGTCTTTCTGTCCAGGCCGGACATGGCATAGCACTGGATCATATAACCCTGTTCCTCATAAAACACCAGAACCCTGTGCCCATACTCGTCCTTTCCGCTCGGGTACATGGTTCCCACCACGTCGTTCAGTTCAATGTAATACGCCCTGTTTCCATTTACCCGGAACTCCTCCGTCTTTGCCACATCACCCACAAAGGCTCCGTGTGACAGATCCTGGTCAATCTGGATCAATTCGCAGCTGAACTCAAAATTCTTCCTGCCCCCTGTTCCCTCTTTCCGTGAAAAATCATACCATCCTCTATCTTCCAGCCACATCTTGTAACCATCCACCTCGTCAAAGGCAAGTCTCATCTTCTCAGGATCTTCCACCCTCTTGATCGCACCCGCTTCTGCCGCCCCGGCATCGGAAACCGTCTGTTCACTCTGGATATCCAGGTTGAAATGACTCTTGTCCTGCCCGGTGTTCTCACGGATGTACGTGGAAATCTTTCCCGCCCCGAACACACTGGCCGGCACCAGCAGCACAAGCAGAAGTACCACAGCCGCCGCCGTCCTCATCCTGCCGCCGCCCCGGAAGCCCCGTTTCACCTTCTGCTCCCGTATCGTTTTCAGCACCTCCTCCCTGGTCCGCTCCCGATCTCCCTCTTCCGACCGGAGTTCCGGAGTTTCCCTGTCCTGAATATCAATATACTCTCTCATTCACATCGACCTCCCTACATTCCATGCTCTCGCAATACTTCCTGCAGCTTCACACGCTCCCTGCGGATACGGCTCTCCGCATTATCCTCCACCAGGCCGACCTTTTCCGCCGCCTGACGGACAGTATAGCCATAAAAATATTTCAGAAGAAACAGCGAGCGGTCCGGCTCTTCCATGTCCCGGATCGCCTCATGTATCAGCCGGAAGTTATGTTTTCTGGCAAATTCATCCTCCAGATTGGCCGACGCCTGCCCCGCCAGTTCCTCCACCCCCTCATAGGGCATGGCGTCCAGGCTCAGATCCACGCAGGATTTCAGCTTTCGTATCTGATCCAGCGCACAGTTTCTGGCGATCTGGTAAACATACGCCCGCACACTCTTCTTTATTTTGGGGCCTTCCCTGAAAAATTTCCACATGCGGATAAAGCTCTCCTGCACCGCATCCTCCACATTACAGCTGCCATATCCCTGAAGAATATGACTGCAAATGGATTGCACCGCGCCGTGGTATTCATCGATCATCCGGCTGACGCCCTTTTCCGCATCCCTCCGGCAAAGGTGCAAAAGTTCTCTCTCACTCCGGTCCAACACGGCATTTCCCTCCGTTCCTCACTCTGTATTTAATGACTTCCTCACTATACATGACGCAGAAAGCCCGCCTTTTCCGTCAAAAAAAGAGAGATAAAATGACATCTATCTCTCCTTACAGGCACTCTCTTCTCCTCACAGCGCCTTTCTCACTGAAATCGCCTTCTGCGGACACATCTCCTGACAACAGAAACAGGAAATGCATCCCCTCCTGTGGAATTTTGCCTTGCCGTTCCGTATTCGGATCACGTGGGCCGGACAGGACTCCGCACACCTTCCGCAGCCGATACATCGGTCCGCCTTCAACTGCGGATAAGATTTCAACAGACGGGAAGCCGCAAAACCGAGAGGCTTTCTTAAAAATCCCGGCACGTTGTCTGTGAAATCCAGGCTGGCTGTCTCCGGCCGCCTGAAATCATGCCTTTCGTCCGGAAGGGCATCTCCGGAGATCGTGATCGCCTCCGGGTGAACCCGGCCCCGCTCCAGAGCCTGGCGGATCATCACGATCTCCCGGGGATCCAGCCCCATCAGCCCCGCCGCAAAATAATCCTGGGTATACATATCCCGGGCCGCCAGCAACAGATGCATGGGATACATCGTCCCGCCGGTAGGCCCATTCCCCTCCATGGCCTCTATGGCGTCGATGACGGTCAGCTGCGGGTCCACCGTCTCCGCCAGCTCCAGGAGCATACGGGAAAAATCCTCTATATCCGGCCAGCGGTAGTGCAGCTGCGGTTTTTCCAGTCCGGGGATCACGCCAAAAAGATTCTTGATGCCGCCGGAGTAACCCGTCATGGAATGGGTTTTCATTTTACATATATTGATCACATAATCCGCCTCCACTATGGGCGTGATCACATGAAAACTCCGGTTGGCAAATCCCTCCCCGCAGTACACGGTCCGGGCCGAGAAATCCCTGTTCAGTTTCACCTCCGGCTCCAGCATCTCCATGCCGCAAACATGGTAGACACGCTTCATGTGTTCCGCATTGTACAGACCGCCGGAGCTCTCTGCCAACGTGATATCCCTCACGCCCTGTTCTGTCAGCCACCGGGCCACCGCCTTGATCACAAAAGGATGGGTGGTAGCTGACACCTCCGGCGATTTGGCAATGATCATATTTGGCTTGATCACCACCTTCATATCCGGGCGCAGGTCAGAGGCGATATCCAGAGCCTCCATACTCTCACAGACTGCCCGGTATATTTTTTCTCCCTCGTATTCCTCTATCACATGCAGAGCCTGAATCATAAAGAACCTCCCGATTTTTCATATGG
Organism: uncultured Eubacterium sp.; assembly: GCA_964484225.1. GTDB lineage: Bacteria > Bacillota > Clostridia > Lachnospirales > Lachnospiraceae > Eubacterium_F. Next base: position 4,703 of record CAZAEM010000001.1, on the reverse strand, counting down.
ATTTTCTCTTATGTACTCCTCCATGATAGCAGCTGCCATGGCAACCAGATCCGGGCAGGGGCGCTTCCGGTAATACTCCTTTGTCCTCCTTGCCGGCACCGGGCTGTCCTTTCCCTTGCCGAGTCCCAGAATCTCCCGGCAGACGATGGAACCGTTCCGCACCTCATACTCGTGAGCCAGCTGCTGGATCCTCTCATAGTGAACCCTTTTCGCCTCCACGTCCCCCGGCGTTTCGTATCCGTACAGAATCCCCGCCACCAGAAACATCCCGGACACCGCTCCGCACACTTCCCGAAGGCGCCCCATCCCTCCGCCGAAGGAAGAGCTGAGCCGCTTCGCCGTGCCCGGATCCATATCATACAGATCCGCAAAAGCCAGAAACACCGACTGGGTGCAGTTGTACCCCTGCAGGAACAATTCCCGCGCCCTCTTTCCGTAAACGCTTTCCTCGATATTTATATCCATCTAGAATTTTACCTCCCGCCCCTCTTTGATCCACTGGCGGTATTCCGCTGTGGCGGCAAAGAGGACATCTCCGGAGGAATTGATCGCCGTCTCGAAGGAATCCTGGACAACACCCACGATGAAACCGACGCCCACCACCTGCATGGCGATATCGCTGCCGATGCCAAACAGGGAACAGGCCATGGGGATCAGAAGCAGGGAACCCCCTGTCACACCGGAGGCTCCGCAGGCAGCCAGAGCGGACAGCACACTCAGGATGATCGCAGTGGGAATGTCCACGTCAACGCCCACCGTGTGGGCCGCCGCCATGGTCATCACCGTGATCGTGATCGCCGCACCGTCCATGTTGATCGTGGCTCCCAGAGGAATGGACACCGAATACACGTCCTTATCCAGTCCCAGTTTCTCACAGAGCGCCATATTGATCGGAATATTGGCCGCGGAGCTTCTGGTAAAGAATGCCGTGAGCCCGCTCTCCTTGAAACAGCGCAGCACCAGCGGATAGGGATTCCGCCGCAGACATATCCCGGCGATCAGCGGATCGACGATCAGCGCAACGGCCAGCATACAGCCCACCAGGAGGAGCAGAAGCCTGCCGTAATCTGTAAAGATACTCAAACCATTGTCGGAAACTGAAGAGAAAACCAACCCCAGAATACCAAAGGGGGCCAGGTTGATCACCCAGCGCACCGCCTGTGAGACAGCGTCAGATACGTCCCGCAGCATCATTTTCGTATTGTCCGAGGCATGTTTTTTTAAGGCCAGGCCGAGAACAACGGACCAGGAGAGGATCCCGATATAGTTCGCTTTCACAATGGCGTCCACCGGATTGGCCACGATATTGTTCAGCAGAGATGTGAGTACCTCGACGATCCCGCTGGGCGCTGTCTCCGTCACCGAGCTGTCAGTGATCAGCTTCAGCGCTACCGGGAAGGCAAAGCTGGCAAGTACGGCCACTACCGCCGCAAGAAATGTACTCAACATATAGAGGATAATGACAGTTCTGAATTTCTTCCCGATGCCGGCACTGGCCTGGGCCAGCGAGCTGATGACCAGCACGAAAACCAGAACCGGCGCGATGGCTTTCAGCGCTCCCACAAAAATATCCCCCAGCAGGGAGATACCCGTGGCCCCCGGAAGCGTCAGGCCAAGCACTGCTCCGATGACGAGACCGATCAAAATCCTCAGAATCAAACTGATATCATTCCATTTTTTCACGATTTGTTTCATAAGTTACCTTCCTCTTTTCACCAAATTGATTTCTAATAAAGAATTACCACCTTTTATCATAGCGCAAATCCGTTTTTTTTACAAGAATTTATTTCCGGCCTACAGTACAATCACCTAGAGAAATGCACGTCTTATCTATGAACAATCCACTTCCCCTTTTTGGTCGAGCCCCTGTGTTCCAGCATCCCTGATTTTTTCATTTTATTTATATGATATCTCACACCACCTATAGACATATCCAGCATCCCTGCTATTTCCTTCACTGATATTTTCGGTGACACTTCCATAACCTCAATAATCCTATCTGATATCTTTTTGTTGATTTCTTTGTTAGTTTCTTTGTTAGTTTTAATTTCTCTGTTAGTTTCTTTGTTAGTTTCTTTGTTAGTTTTAATTTCTCTGTTAGTTTCTCTGTTAGTTTCTTTGTTAGTTTCTTTGTTAGTTTTAATTTCTCTGTTAGTTTCTTTGTTAGATTTTTCTTTAGTTTCTTTGTCAGGACCAACTTGCAAGCTTACAACTTTCTCTATCGGAATAACAATCTCAAAAATATCATCCTCTATAAATACCGGTGTGCCGCCCGAATACAACTTTGTATATTTATTGGTGTTTCTCATCCCCGATCCCAACTCATCGGCATATCCGATTTCCCTAAAAACTTTCGAAATAGGCGGATTTTTTGGAAAGGGCTCAAATTTATTGAGTTGCAGTTCTCCGTGGCCATGTGGCAAATTACTGTTCTTAGTAAATACTCTATCTCTTTCTATAACAAATTGTGCCGTGTAAGCATTTGAATAGTCTCTGTGGGCCAGAATATTAGATATGATTTCTCTTAAAATCTTATCTCTGGCACTTACACTCTGGTCGCCATCAAGAACAAAAGTGTCATTCAGATGCTTTTTCCCAAAATCCATCAATCTTCTATAACTGTCTATGAGATTAGTTATTATGACTTCTCTATCATCATAACGATCCAGGTTCTTCACTCGGAAAATGGCATCTGTCTTATATTGCGGCAACACTGACATAATTGTACTGTCTTTGCCAAAAAGCAATATTGCAGCAAGTGTAATTCCTTCCTTACCCGTATCCGGATCCGTAAGAATCAACCCTGAACTTCTGAGGATTTCCGCCTCCGTCATATCCATCCATGCATGATTATCTGCCCTTGATATCGCCATCTTTACAGCTCTTCTTATCACATCAAAATCCAAAAACTCCAACCCGAGATTCGGATAAACTTTGTTTACAAAATAAGTGCTTTGTTTTCTTGCGTACATTTTGTACACCAACTCTGCATTATCCGTAATATCTATGTCGCCCTCATAGGTTCTATCCCAGATCCGGCCGTTTAACCGCCTAAGCTGAGTGCCTTCCGGAACCCGGATATAAATTATCTTCTTCCCATTGATCTCATATATTTCCGGAGTAAGATACATCGGCGGATTTATTTTGTTTGCATTATTGATTGATGTAGTGAAATTCCTCAGCATTTTATCAATTCTTGCCGGGTTGACACCACAAATCTCCTTTGTCCCATCCGCAATTCCAAGAATAAGGTGTCCACCGTTTCTGTTATTGAAAGAACAAACCGACTCATACACGTCCCTGTTCAGGTCATTCTCGGATCTCTTCAATTCAACATCCACCTTTTCACCTGTGTTTATCAACTTTTTTAGTTTCTCTATCGTCATAGGGACACCTCCGATGATACTTCGTTTAAAAATATTATACATCAAATTCCTATAAAATGGAACGAAAAAACTTCCGAGACAAAATCTCCCCCAAAAAATCAGAGGACAATCTCGAACATTCTGTCCTCGATCGTCCTCTTCAGCTATTACGCCAAATACTTTCTCCTGTTTTCAGGATCTATTCAATATCATAATCAGTTGGGTTTCTTTTGTAATGTCCATCTTTGGTAAAAATTTATCTTTTGTAAGCACCATCCTTCGTAAGCGCCATCTTTTGTAAATGCCGTCTTTCGTAAAAGCCATCTTTTGTAAATGTCATCTCTGGTAAACGCCGTCTTTTGTAAATGCTGTCTTTCGTAACTGCCATCCTTGGTAACCCTGTCTCTTGTACACTTCCTCCCCATAGGGCAGGCTTCCTCATTTGCAAAGTACACCAACTGATTTCAGATATTGCAGCAATCATTCCACCCGAATCATAACGCTCTCTATGGCAAAGCATGTTCATGCTTGTCCCCAAAAAATTACGAATACGTCTTTGTGATGTCCTCCTTGATAGTCTCCGTGGTGCCGTTCCTGTGAACCTTTACATTATAATGTAGATGGTATTTACCCTTGCTCACAGAACACTTTTTTATTACGTCCAATTTTTTTGTAGAAGTGGAAAGTTCCCATCCCTTAATCAACACCTCTCCCCTGGACGTCACCTTGTACAGATACATATCGCCGTTAATCTTGCTGGTCCCTGTTTTTCCTGCAACCGTTATCTCACAGAACGCCGTTCCTGTGGACGATACCGATCCAGCTTGAAAAGACAGACCAATACTGGCCAGATTCGTATTCGTACTGTTTATAGATGCCACAGGACCCGTGTCTGTGCTCACATTTGCGCCCACATTCGCATACGGGATAAGTACAGACAGTAACAACAGTAACACCAGCATTTTTTTCATTTTCCTCATACAGAATATCCTCCTTAAATTTTGTTTCCACCATAAATAACAAACTCAGTGCAGATATTCCTACAGGAAAATTCATTTTTTTACATAATTTTTCAATTATTCCAATTTTTCCATCTAATCCTCTCGCTTTACTCCGCTGGCTATCCTCAATACTTCTGCATCATCCCAGCCAGCTGGCATGTTTTCGATTTGTAAGATAAAATTGTATCCATCACTTGTCCACAAAAGTACATTCGAATTATCTCTTGTATAGCTCTTATAGTATTCAGCTTTTGTTCCATCTTCCAAATATACTGTACTAAATTCGGTCATCTGCACCTTGGGTCGATGAAATTACGGTCATAGTACATTGATAAAT